>NZ_CALIMW010000077.1 GCF_938045405.1 uncultured Campylobacter sp.
AACATCGGAAGTTTTTTTGATCAATCCGTGCTAAAACAGCGCGCAGTAAGAGCAAAGGCGATGCTAAATTTAAATACTCGTCTGTCCGGATATAAAAGCGGTCGTGAAAGCTAGCCGCGGAATTTAGCTATGAAATTTCAAAGCCTAGTAGTCCGCCGCGTTCGGCGTAAAATTTTAAAATTTACCGGCTCGCGCTTTTTAAATTTAGCCTGTGTGCAAGTAAATTTCAAAATTTATCTTGCGCGACCGCGCCGCCGTATCGCCGCGCGGATGTGTAGATCAAGATCAAATGCGCCTGCGGACTTCTGCGATAAAATAAACGATAGAAGCCGCGCAGCGCAAACCTAGAATCGATATGCTCGTGAAACAAAGCGGGACTGGCGCAGCGAACAGGCGGGTTAAAAGTTGGCAAATTTAAGAAATATCGCAGGCTGACGGGTCGAAGCGAGCAAATCTAAAAAATAGCGCAGAATAGCGCAGGCGGGCAGCTTGATAGGGCGAAAGAGAAAAGTCTGCAAAAATATCTGCGAGCGAATTTTACTAGAAAATTGAAAGGCTTAAATGCGAAAAATTTTACTATTTTTACTGCTTTGTGCGGGAGCTTTTGCGCTTGAGTGGGACGAAGCCGTCCTGCGAGGATCGCTGCCAAACGGGCTTAGATACTATATTTTAGAAAATTCCGTGCCTAAAAATTCCGCCGTTTTTTATCTCATCGTGGATGCGGGCTCGATCGATGAGGGCCCCAATGAGCGCGGGCTTGCGCATTTCATCGAGCATATGTCCTTTAACGGAAGCCGCGATTTTAGCAAAAACGAGCTCATCAAAAAACTGCAGAGCCTGGGCGTGAAATTCGGCGCCGACGTAAATGCGCAGACGGGCTACGACAGCACGATCTACACGCTTAACATCGCCGTTAGCGAAGAAAATTTAAAGGACGTTTTTAAAATTTTTGCTTCGATTGCGGACGGAGTGGAGTTTAATCCGCTTGAGCTCGTAAAAGAAAGAGGCGTCATAATCGAGGAGGCGCGTAGCCGCGATACGCCGATCGCGAGGCTTTACGAGCGGATGGATGAGGAGCTTTACGGTGGCAGCGCGTATTTTAATCGCGCGCCGATCGGCGATATGGCGGTCGTAAAATCCGTAAGCGCGCAGCGAATCAAGGAGCTTTATCAAAAAATTTACCAGCCCAGGTCTATGAAATTTATAGCCGTGGGCGATTTTAAAAGGGATAAAATTTTAAAACTGCTAGAGCAAAATTTTTCGCCTCTTAAAAATACAAACTCCTACGCCCGCCCGGATATGGGCATTCCGCCTAGACAGGGTTTGAAAATTTACAATTACGATACGAACGAAACGTCGCTAAATTCCGTCAAAATTTCGTTTTGGGAGGAATTTGCGCCCCCAAGTAGCGAGGAGAATGCGAGAAAAATTTTAAAAAGCGAGCTTATCTCGAGCCTTATTTCTACGATTTATGAGAGGGCAAAAGCTAGCGAAGGCGCGCTGCTGCGAGTTAATTTTTCCAGATCGAATTTGCAGTTTCAAAAAACGATCTATAGCTTTGACGTTGCCGTTTTGGGCGGAGACTTTGACGGCGCGATCTCGCAGGCGCTCGGGCTAATCAAAGGTCTGCGAGATAGCGGCTTTGATGCGAGCGATTTTGCTCTCGCAAAGGATGCTTTGATCAGCTCGCGGCACAGCGCCTTCGAACGCAAAAAAAGCGCGAATTCCGCGTTTTTTGCAAGAGAGATTCTTCATGCCGTAAAATCAGGAGCCGTCCTGCCTCGCGCCGCAAAACAGCGTGATTTGGAAATAAAGCTGTTGCGCGAGATCAGCCTGGAGGAGCTAAATTTAGAATTTAAGCGCCTGACGGATCTGGGCGAGGTGCACGCAAGCGTCTTTAGCGGCTCCGGATATAATCTGGACGAGGCTAAATTTAAAAAGCTGCAAAGCGGCGCTAAGGCGATAAATACGCATGCCGCGCATAAAAAGCTGCCCGATAGTTTGATTTCTAAAAACCTGCCTGAGGGCAAAATTTTAAGCAAGAGCTTTGAGCCGCGATTTAAATTTTATACCTACCTGCTTGAAAATAACGCGACCGTGATCTTAAAGCCGCTTAAGACGCGCAAGGATTTCATCTCGTTTGCTGCGGTAAGCAGAGGCGGAATGTCCAATCTAGCGCATCCGGGGCTTGGAAGTTTTGCCGCGATGCTTTCAAACGAAAGCGGCGCAGGCGAGTTTAACAATTATGAAATTTCGCAAATTTTAAGCGGGCGGCAGGTGAATTACCGCAAAAATATATCCGCGTTCTCGCACGGATTTTACGGAAGCTGCGGCTCGCAGGATCTAAAATGGCTGCTGGAAGCGATAAACTTAGAGATTAGCTCTCCGCGCGTGGACGAGAAGGCGCTGCAAAATTTAAAGATCAAATCGCTCGACGAGCTTGCGCGAAACGAGAAGCTGCCCGGGTATAAATTTAGCAGGGAATTTAGCGAGTTCTTCTACGGCGGCAATGCGCGAATGCGCCCTCTAAGCGCCGCGCAGATCAAAGCGCTTAACGCGGATGAGCTAAAAAAGATCGTCTATGATAAATTTAGCAACGCGGCATCCTACACTTTCGTGCTTAGCGGCGATTTTGAGTTAAAAGACGCTGAAGTCCTCATAAAAAAGTATCTGGCGAGCTTGCCTGCTCGCGGCGAACGCGAGGATTTTCAAGACGACGGAATTCGCAGCTTAAGCGGACGGCACGTTTTTATGCGCAACTATCAAAACTCCCCTAGAAGCGACGTCGCGCTTACCGCGATAAACAGATCCGCTCCGTACTCGCTTAAAAATACGATAAAAATTTCAGCCCTAGCTTCGGTGCTTCAGGAAGCGCTTAGAGAGCGCATTAGAGAGGATGAGGGGCGCACCTACGGCTTTTCGGTCGCTTCGAGCCTAAGCCGCATCCCGTACGAGCACTCGAGCCTTCATATTTCGTTTTCCTGCGCGCCGCAAAATACGGATCAAATTTTATCCGCAATTAGAGAAATTTTTGCAGAAATCGCAGGCGGCGGATCGGACGTAGCGCGGCATCTTGAAAATTTTAAAAAATCCCAGATCATCACGGCGCGTACCGCTCGCGAAAGCCCTGAGTTTTGGAACGACGCGCTCGTAAAATACGCGCTTTGGAATGAGGAGATCGCCGATTTTAAGACCTTTGAAAAGATCATAAATTCCATCTCGCCGAAGGATATCGCGGAGGCGGCGCAGACATATATTTTTGACACCGATGAAACCGTGAGGATAAATGCGCCGAAATTTTAACGGGCTCGGCGTCTTTAAATTTTACTCGGGAAAATTTACTAAGCGCGTTTAAATTTAACGGCGCTTGCACGGCAAATTTCGGCTTCGTAAATTTATACAATTTAAAAACGAACTCAAGAATAAAGCTCAATTAAATCTATCTGCATCGCGCATAGATTTTAGATAAATTTTATTTTGGAATAGATTTATCTCGCCGATATACCGCTATTTTGTTACATTTTTTCTATTGTTTGCATAAGTCGTATAATTGTTATCACTTTTATTGAAATTTAAAATATTATTGGCTAAATTTCCTCAGTCTTAATTTTTATTTTCAAAAAAGGAGAAAAAATGATTGTCGGTTTTTGGGCCTGTAAGCCATGTAAAAGCGGCGCAGGCCGCAATTATTCCGCTTCCGTAAAAGGCGAGAAATTTACTCAAAATCGCTGCGGGGGGGGGCTTGCACGCTCCTTAATAGTCGCGGCGTGCCTTTGCGGTCTAAGCATCGCGCAGGATTCGTCTGGAAATAACGCAACAAGGAGCGTTTCTACCAAAGAAAACCCAGGCGCGCAGAGCTCCGCTGCGACGATAAATAGTTATAAATTCCCTGAAATAGTCGTCGTCGGCAACATCGACTCGAGCCTGACGAGCGTCGGCGATAGCTACGGCGGTACGCAAAAGATAAGCAGGACGATGATCGAGTCAATGCCTAGCGGCAACGGCGACTTCGTGCAGCTTTTGCGCACCAATCCAAACGTGCAATTCAGCTCCACAAATCGCCAGAGCACGACGCTCGGCGAGATCAGCCCCGCAAACATCAGTATCAACGGCGCGAAGTATTGGCAAAATAACTTTATGCTCGACGGCGCGAATATGAATAACGATCTCGATCCCGCTAGAAACCCCGGCGGCAATCCTACGCGCTTCTCGGCGTTTGATACGATGAATTCCGTCTCGCAAGGTATGGCGATCGATAGCGATTTCTTACGAAGCGTCGAGGTGCACGATAGCGGCGTCTCGGCAAAATACGGCGGATTTACCGGCGGCGTAGTGGAGGCTAAGACGCGAGATCCGCGCGCGGGCTTTCACGGCAAGTTTTCGATGCAGCACACCGAGGATAGTTGGACTAGATACCATATCTACGGCGATGAGCAAAACTTTGAAAACTCCGCTACGCCACTAAATCAGCCGAGATTTGATAAGTGGATCACGAGGTTAAATTTAGAGGGCACCGTTACAGAGGATCTGGGCTTGATGTTCGGCTACACCAACACTAGAAGTAAAATTCCGCTCAAGGCCTACGACAGAAGATACAACGCCGATACGACCATCACCGAGCGAGTTCAGAGGCGAAATATAGACAACTACTTTCTAAAAGCGCTTTGGTATGCAAGCGACCGCTTAACTATCACGCCGAGCGTAACCTACGCGCCCGAGCGAAACAAGATGTTTAACGACCACGTCAAGGATTCATACGCCGATATGAAATC
Organism: uncultured Campylobacter sp.; assembly: GCF_938045405.1. Taxonomy (GTDB): domain Bacteria; phylum Campylobacterota; class Campylobacteria; order Campylobacterales; family Campylobacteraceae; genus Campylobacter_B. The sequence goes on from NZ_CALIMW010000077.1 coordinate 4,773, forward strand.
GGGCGGTTTAAATTTAGCGCTTAAAGCCGACTACGATGGCGATTTTGCTAGATTTAATCAAATTTTATCCTACAGCAAGCTGGAGAGTTCGCGCGATGCAGAGAATGAATATTACAGGGCTTGGCAATACTCAAACGTAAAGAATTGGGGCAGTAAAATTTTATCTGCTTCGGCGATAGAGGGCGGCTTTGGGGATCTCGATCAGACTCAAAAGAGCTTTTCATACAACGCGGATCTGGAGTTTAATGAATTTGATCTCGGCGGCAGTAAGCATAGATTTATCACGGGCTTTGAGTTTAAAAAGCAAGAGGCTAAATTTAACGTAAGAAAAGAGTTTATGACCGCCAGCGGAATAGCACCGCTACCTGCGGGCGTACATGATTGCGATCCGAATGACGAGCTCTGCTCTATAGACGATTCTTTTGCGAGACTCGGCAGAAGCGGCCAGTTTTTTACGCGAAAAAGCTATTACAAGGGCAATACCAAGGTGGATATGAAGAGCTTGGCGGTTTATCTGGAGGATGAGATAAAAATCGGTGATCTTACTTTGCGACCGGGCGTAAGACTAAATAGGGATGATTATATGAAGCAAACGACTGCGGCGCCGAGATTTAACAGCTACTACGATATTTTTGGCGACGGCGATTCGATCATTAGCTTCGGCGCAAACCGCTACTACGGACGCAATCTCTTTACCTATAAATTAAGAGAGGGGCGAGAGGGTCTTGCCACTACCTACACGCGTCCACGCAATGCCTATACGCAAAACTGGACGCAACTGCCAAAAGACCCGTCTCTAACTAAATTTAATGAGCTAAAGGTGCCTTATGAGGATGAGCTGGTATTCGGGGCAAAGCAAAAGCTCGGGAATTTCGAGTTTTTCGGCAAATATGTAAGCCGCAAGGGTAGGGATCAGATCATCAAATCCACGCGAAGAGATCTAGGCCTAGCGCCGAATCCGAACTACCAAAACAACTATCAAACCTTTACTAATGACGGCAGAAGCGAAAATAAAATTTTAACCTTCGGCGTTAAAACGATCGATGATTATGAGGCCTTCGGTACGCTAAATGGCTTTGAGCTGGGCTTTGAGCACATCAAGATGAAAACGAACAACACCCTTTATGACATATCGCTTGATAGAGAAACGCTCGAAGATGAAAAGATTGTCGAATACGACGGCAGGCTGATGAGGTTATCGGAGCTTCCGGCGCAGGACTATGCTAGGCCTTGGACTGCGAGCCTAAACATCATCACGAAAATTCCAAGCTACGGTATCAGCGTGAATAACTTCCTCTCGTTTAAAGGCTCGCAAGAAGCGATCGCTCGCACCGGCAGGACGCCTGCGGGCAAGTATCCTGCTAGATACGATAAATACGAAAAGGTAAATCTCGGCAAAAGCTACAGCTGGGATGCGCGCATCGGATACGCTAAAAAGATGGCGGGCGAGGTGGAATTTTTTACGAATTTAGACATTTACAACGTCCTAAATAAGCGCAACAAAGCAAGACTTAGCAGCGACACCTCGCTCGATCTAGTCTATGAGGCGGGCAGGCAGTTTTGGCTGGAAGCGGGCATTCGGTGGTAGCGTGAGCTAAATTTGCGGAGCTTTTCAAATTTCAGGGCTCCGCAAAATTTCGTGAAATTCTTTGAAATTTACGGCGTTTTGCGAAGTTTCAAATTTCACGCCTTTAAATTCCCGCCGTATGCCGCAAAGCCGTAAAATTCCACACCGCACTCCATAAAATTTTAGCGTGCGCAAGTCGTAAAATTTTAACGCACGCGAAATTATAAAATTTGCGCCCAAATTTAACTTGCAACCAATTTAAGGAGCCGAATGGCTTTTTAAATTTTAAAGCCGATATCGCTTAATAGGCTCTTTCATTGAAATATCACAAACTGCTTTTGAAATTTTGACGGGCTGATCCGCCGCT
>NZ_CALIMW010000078.1 GCF_938045405.1 uncultured Campylobacter sp.
GCTTGCGGCGTTGTCTTTTGGCGTCGGCAAATTTTATCCTTTTGAAATTTGATGAGCTATTTTATAAATTTTTTTATCAGATTTCGATTAAATTTTGAAATTTCATAGAATTTACGAGCAGCGTTCTCGCACATACAGCGCGCGACGACGCAACGGGTGTGTTTATTAAAATTTCGAAGTAAAATTTAAAAGACTAAAGGCGGCGGGCTGACACAAAGTGTACGCCCAAGCACCCGCCTAGCAATAACCCATAGGCGGCGCGCGACGTAAACACACCGCAAGAGACCCGCAAAGCCCGATTAAATTTTAAACCCGCAGATCACTCCTCAAACAGATTTCTCTCCGCGGCCTTTAGCACGCGACCGAGCGCCTCGCGCGCCTTATCGGTTGCGATGCGGCCTTTGGCGGTCTTTTCGATGTAGCCGTTAGCGAGCAGATAGGGCTCGATGACGTCCTCGATCGTGCCCTCATCCTCGCTAAGCGCCGCCGCGATCGTGCTAAGCCCCAAGGCACGGCGCTTGGCGTCAAATAAAATTTCCAAATATTTTATATCCATCTCGTCAAAGCCCTGCTCGTCCACGCCCAGCGCCTCAAGCCCTTCGCGTGCTCGATCGTGCGAGATAGCGCCCTCGTCGCGCACCTCGGCAAAATCGCGTATGCGGCGCAGCAACCTCAGCGCAATACGCGGAGTACCGCGGGAGCGACGCGCGATCTCGGCGCTGGCGTCGGCTGCGCTCTCCTTCCCGAGTTTAACAGAAGCGATCTGCACTATCCGCGCAAGCTCGGCGTGCGTGTAAAACTGCAAGCGAAACTGCATGCCGAAGCGATCCCGCAGCGGCGCGGAGATCATGCCCGCTCGCGTCGTGGCGCCGATGAGCGTAAAGTGCGGAATGTCGATCTTGATAGTCTGCGCGGCGGGGCCCGAGCCGATGATGATGTCGAGGCGGAAGTCCTCCATCGCCGAATACAGCACCTCCTCGATCGCGGGGCTTAGGCGGTGGATCTCGTCAATGAAAAGCACGTCGCCGCTTTGCAGGTTCGTTAAAATCGCCGCCAGATCGCCCGCCTTTTCGATCATCGGCGCGGCGGTGACCTTGATAGCGGCGCCCATCTGAGCGGCGATGATGTGTGCCAGCGTGGTTTTGCCGAGCCCGGGCGGCCCGTAGAAAAGCACGTGATCGAGCACGTCGGCGCGCTTTTTCGCCGCGGCGATCGCGATAGCGAGGTTTGATTTGATCTTCTCTTGCCCCACGTAATCCTCGAAGCTCGACGGGCGCAGCGAGCTCTCCACGCTCTCATCGAGCTGCATCTTTTCGATCTCTACAATTCTGTCCATAATCTCTCTTTAATCGTTTTTAAAATTTTAGCAAGTGTAGCGAAAAATGGCTAAATTTTGACAATTTTAAAGGGACGGATCTTTGCGGGCGGAATAAAATTTGCCGCGCAGAATTTTACGGTACGCGTTTAGGGCTGGGGCTAAAAAGCAGAGCACCCGTCGCAAAAGACTGCGAAATTTTAGCGCGACGTTTTAAGGCTATGCTCATGCCGCTACGCCCGCTATGCCTTAAGTGTGAAATTTTGTCGTAGTGGCTCCCAAACAGCGCGCGGGTCGCTAACTGCGCTAAATTTTACGGCGCGGAATTTAGCGCGTAGAATTTTGATCTCGCAGAATTTAAGACCTTGGCGTTCGCGAGTGCGATTACGGAGCGGCGGTGCGAAATTTTGCGGTGAATTTATGAAGTAAAATTTAGCCGTTTGAAAAATACGCGCAGGATTTTGCGACGTGAAATTTGGCACTGGAATTTTAAGATATTAAATTCGGTGCCTGGAATTTTGCAGCGAAATTTTACCTCATAGAATTTTAATGCGGATTTTGTTTTTGCGGCAGCGAGAGTTAAAATCTGCGCTTCAAGCTTCGCGGTACGCAGCTAGCCAGAATTCCATCTCGTATAGTCAGTTAAAATTTCGCAAGAAATTCTGCGTAGAATTTTATGCAGAATTCTGCTTTACGCGCTTGCGTGGCTAGGTAAAATTTCGCGCGGAGTTTGTATCTCGCAGTCGCGCAGAACTCGGAGCAGAAAGCCTTGGGCTTAAAATTTTACGTCGAGCTTAGCGAGAGCTTACGCGACTATTTAGCGGCGGACGTGCAATTAAGTTCGCTCCCGCGGCAGAATTTAACGACAAACCGCACGATTAAATTTTGTTTGCGCGATGGAATTTAGCGTCAAACGTACGGTTAAATTTAGCCGCGCAATCTCACGACGCCTTATCGATCGCGCCATAAATTAAGGCGCCAAATTTTTCTTGCGCGAGCCTAGTTCTACAAATCGTGCTTTTCGATCAAAAAGTTCTTATTATCGTCGTCGCCACTACAGAACGCTCTATATGAGCCAGACATTGTGTTTTCGAATAAAAACACTACGCCGTCGCTTTGAAATTTTTTCGAGCAGCCCTTGGCATATAGCTCGGCGAGTTTCGGACTATCCAGGACATAAAACTGATAGCTATCGGTGAAGTGCTCCACGTATCGGTAGGTGATCTCCGCCCAAGGCACCCCGCTATCGCCGCTTCTATTTAGCACGATGGTTCTAGCGTTTATCGCCGCGAGCTTTGATTTTAGCTCTGCAAACGTCTTTTTGTCCCAGCCGATGAGCTTTAGCCCATCGCCGATACTCGGCGCATTATCTCTGAAAATGGAATTTGAATAAAATTTCGTCTCATTGCCGTCCAAATCGATCCAAATATACTCATCAACATAGGTGCTCTGGATCGTAACGCGCAAATTTTTGGGGAAGTTGCGACCTGCAAAAGCTAACAGGTCTAGAAATTTCTCGCGATTTTGCTCGTAATTTTGTATTAACGGGGCTTTATCCAGCTCCATATCATCTTTATCAAAGAAAGAATTAAACGCAAAAAATACCGCCAAAATCGGCAGTACCTTTACACAAAAGAGCAAACCCAGAACTGCGGCTATGAAGGTTTTTAAAGCTTTAGCCAAATTTTCTCCTTAAATTTTATAAGCCGTTTAGGCGTGACGATTAATTTGCGACGAGAGCAAAATTTAAACGCCCGCCGTGCAGCGTAAATTTTAAAATTTCAAATTTACGTCCAATTTTCTATTTTAAGTCCGCTTATATTTTTGAAATCTTTTTCGTTATTCGTAACGAGCGTGCAGCCGCGCGATAGGGCATTCGCAGCGATCAACATATCCATGTCGCCTATTTTGCGATTAACAGCCGTTAGTTCGCGGCGCACACACCATATACCTGAGCATCGCGCATGCCAAATGGTAAAATGTTAAAATTTGAGATAAACTCGTCTATTAGCCGTAAATTTAACTCTTTGCGCTTGGAATTTTCCGCACCAAATCTCAGCTCGGCAACGGTAATAAGCGAGATAAAAATATCCGATCTTTGGTGTTTTGTCAGACGATCGAGTATTTTAGGAGCGTATTTTTCGTCATTATTTATCAAATATATACAAATATTCGTATCTAAAACGATCATTTATCAAATCCAAACTCGCGCTCGCTCGGGATCTGTTTGCCGCGCTTGATCTCAGCGTCTTTAAATTTTGCCAGCGTCGCAAGCAATCCATCCCACTCGCCGCTACGTTTGGGGATGCTAAGCGTTATTTCGGTATCACTAAGCTCTTTTATCACAAGCTCCTTAACGCCCTCCAAATTTGGATATTTCGGGATACGAAGCGCTAAGGAGTTGCCGCTTTTAAATACTTTTAAAGTTTTATCGTTAGCTGCTTTGACTTTCATCTATGCTCCTTTTATTTATTGGTTTTAGAATATATAAATTTTTAAAATTTAGCCCAAAATCCCGTTATTGCTTATATTCAAACTCCTCGCTCGGAAAGCTCCCCTCTTTGACTTCGCGCGCGTATTCGCGCACCGCGCCTTTTACCAGCGCAGCGCCGTCTAAATAGCGCTTAACGAATTTCGGCCGAAACTCCGTGAAAAATCCACACATATCGCTCCACACGAGCACCTG
>NZ_CALIMW010000079.1 GCF_938045405.1 uncultured Campylobacter sp.
GTTATGATCTCGCTTACTTCAAATTTCAGCTTGGCAAACATTATAAACGCCAAACACGCGATGGCGTAGTGCGCGCCGTGCTCCAGATACGCGAAGTGCGACAGCATGCCGCGGGCGATGAGATACAGCGTGATAGAGCGCACGAACATCGAGCCGGCGCCGAGACCTAGCATGATGATGAAGATATTATCGCTTAGCGCAAACGCGCCGATCACGCCGTCGAAGCTAAAGCTCGCGTCCAGGGTTTCTAAATACAAAAAGCCCGCAAGGCCGTTTTTTACGCCGTCCGTGCCGAAAAGGCGGTCGAAGCAGGAGATGAGAAGATAGAGCAGGATCGCGCCGAAATACGCCGCGCCGAGCGTAGCCGAGCCCGTTTTAGCAAGCAGCACGAGCCCTGCGGCTAGAGCGATTAGCGTGGGGGTGTTTGGAATGCGCTTTAAAAATCGCACGAGCCCGTTATTTTCGATTATGCCTAGCCAGTGTAGCTCGCGCTGCGTATCGAAGAAAAAATCACAAAAGACCATCAGCAAAAACGCGCCGCCGAAAACATAAATTTGCGCTTCGTTCTCGCTTAAAATTTCATGGTAGCGCTGCGGCTGCTTAAGCGCCAGCACGAGGGTTTCCCAAAGACCCAGATGCGCGCTTGCGGCGACGATGAGCACGGGGAATAAAAACCTCATGCCAAAAACCGCGATCGGAATGCCCCAGAGGATAAATCTGCTCTGCCACACCGGCGCCATATCTTTTAGCACCTTGGCATTGACTACGGCGTTATCGAAGCTGAGGCTGATTTCCAGCGCGCACAAAAGCGCACAGATATAAGCGGCACCAGCACCGCCGATATAAAATGCGATAGCAAGCGCAATTAGGCTTACTACAAAAGAGGAGTAAAAATATTTCATCGCTGTCCTAGCCGATTTTTTGCGCGATTTTAGCAAAATTTAGCCCTAAATTCTATATAATTGCAAAAATTCCAAAAAAGGCAAAAGATGCTTACCAATCCCGTATTTATCAGTATCTGTGTGATGTGCGCGCTATGCTTGCTGAGGTGCAACGTAATGCTCGCGATCCTAATCGGCACGATATGCGCCGTGCTCTCAAGCAATATCCCGCTGGGCGATGCCATAAATTTATTCATAAACGGCAACCCTGAAAACGCCGGCAGCCTCGGTATGGGCGGAAATTTAGAAACCGCGCTCTCATATCTGCTGTTAGGCGTCATCGCAAGCGCGATCTCAAAGACTAACCTAACGGCGATCTTGGTGCGCGCGGTGGCAAATTTAATCAGCGATAAAAAATATATCTTTATCTTTTCGATTGCCTTTTTTGCGTGCTTTTCACAAAATTTAATCCCCGTGCATATCGCCTTTATCCCGATTTTGATCCCGCCGTTAGTTAAGATCATGAACTCGCTAAAGATCGATCGCCGCGCCGTAGCGTGCGCGCTGACGTTCGGCTTGCAGACGCCGTATATGGCGCTGCCGCTGGGATTCGGACTTATCTTTATGGGGCTAATCGAAAAAAATATGAACGCAAACGGCATCGCAGTAAGCCTAAGCGACATATCGAGCGTGATGTGGCTAAGCGCCGTGCCGATGCTCGTGGGGCTAGTGCTGGCCGTGATCTACTACCGCAAGCCGAGAGACTACGCCGAAACCAAACAGAGCCTGGATGCGCATTTTAGCGAACTTAAGATGGGCATGCGCGAATGGGGCGCTCTAGCGGGCATTGCGGTGTGCTTCGCGGTGCAAATTTGGATCAAATCCCTTCCGTTTGCCGCGCTTAGCGGAATTTTAGTAATGCTTGCGAGCAAAGGCATCGAGTGGAAGAAGCTCGATAACGTATTTGACGAGGGCGTGCATATGATGGGCTACATCGCGTTTTTGATGCTGATCGCCGCAGGATACGGCACGATCTTAAAAGAAACCGGCGGCGTGAACGAGCTGGTGCACGTAGCGAGCACTTTAAGCGGCGGCAAGCTCGGCGGCGCGCTGCTGATGATCGGCATCGGGCTACTCGTGACGATGGGTATCGGCTCGAGCTTCGGCACGATCCCTATCATCGCTACGATATACTGCCCGCTAGCAGCACAGCTTGGCTTTAGCACGGCGGCGACGATCTTTATCATCGGCGTGGCCGCTGGTATCGGCGATGCGGGCTCGCCTGCGAGCGATAGCACGCTCGGGCCTACCGTGGGGCTGAATATCGACGGCGAGCATAGCCATATGTGGGATACCTGCGTGCCTACCTTTATTTTCTTTAATATCCCGCTGATCGTATTCGGCATAATCTTTTCGATGATGCTTTGAAATTTTATAAAATTTAGCCGCGCGGCTTTGCTTTTAAATTTGCCCGCGCGATTTCGTCGAAATTTATTTGCGCCGTTCGCGCGGTTTGCTTAAATTTAGCCGCTTTAAATTTAACCGCTCACGGCGCATTGATGAAAATCATTGCTAAAATTTGAAATTTCGCATAAAATGGGCGAAATTTCATAGCAAGGAGCGGCGGTGGAGCAAATTTATTCTTACGTGCAGATTGTCCATCTCATCTGCGCCATTATCTTTTTGGGCTACATATTCTTTGACGTCGTGATTTTTATGCGGCTTAAAGGCACGCTGGGTGCGGATTTTGAGCGCGTTAAAAAAGCGATCGGCTCGCGTGCGATTAAGATTATGCCGGTTTGCCTTTTTACGCTGATTATCACCGGCGGAATGATGATGAGCCGCTGGGTCGGAAGTGCTAACGGCGGGTATTTCGGCACGCCGCTTCAAAAAATCTTTATGCTAAAAGTTGCGCTCGCGCTCATCATCGCCGTGTGCGTAGCGATAAATTTAAGCTGCCGCGCGATGGGAAGGCCCGCGCCTGAGTTTTTACGAGCAAATATCCACAAAATCGCTTTTGTATTCGGCTTCATCATTGTGCTTTGCGCCAAGCTGATGTTTGTAGTATGATTTATGGCGCAAAATTTAGCGCTGGCGGCACACTTTTATCGTGGAATTCTATAGCG
>NZ_CALIMW010000080.1 GCF_938045405.1 uncultured Campylobacter sp.
CTGCAAACGTGAGCGTGCCGTTCGTGCATTCGCACAAGCAAAACGAGGAGCTTTACTTGGTGCTAAAAGGTGGCGGCACGCTTTTCATCGACGGCGAGGAGAGGGCGGTCAGCGAGGGCGACGCGATCCGCATCGATCCGGCGGGCAAGAGATGCTTTAAGGCGGGCGCGCAGGGGATGAAGTTTATCTGTATCCAGACCAAACGCGGCAGCCTGGAGCAGTACACGATGGATGATGGCGTGATAAACGACGATGTAAAGCTAAGCTGGCTGTAAATTTACGCGGCAATAAAAACAAATCAAATTTAAAGGAGTAACAATGAAAGTAGCAATCATCGGAGCAAACGGAAAATCAGGTTCAAATTTGGTGCAAGAAGCCCTAAAACAAGGGCATGACGTAACGGCTATCGTGCGAAACAAAGAGTATAAAAACGGCGACGTAAAAGTAGTCTACAAAGATATTTTTGAACTAACAAAGACCGATCTAGCTAGCTTTGACGCCGTTATCAGCGCATTTGCGGCATGGACGCCCGAAACGTTCCCCCTTCATAAAAAGGTAGCAAAACACCTCGCAGACGCGCTTAGCGGTACGAAAACGAGACTGCTCGTCATCGGCGGCGCGGGTACGCTATACGTGGACGATAAAGGCACTATGGCTATGGATACGCCTGACTTCCCGCCTGAGTATATGGGCGTCGCAAAGGCTACGGCGGAGTCGTTTTTCGAGCTAAAAGGTAGAACGGGCGTGCTCTGGACATACGTCTCGCCTGCCGGAGACTACGACGCAAATGGCGCTCGCACCGGCAAATACGTGCTCGGTAACGATCACGTCATACTAAACTCGCAAAACGAGAGCTATATCAGCTACGCCGATCTTGCGATCGCGATCATTGACGAGCTAAAAAATAGAAATTTCGTGCAAAAGCGCTTTACCGCAGTCGGCGAGAGGGCGTGAGTTTAAAATTTTGCTTAATTTAGCTAAAATAACGCCGCACGAAACTAACGTGCGGTTTTAAATTTAAATCAAGGTCGGCTATGCAAGTAGGTATAAAATTTTCACTCGCCGTTCACATCATGCTTTGCGTCGCGTATTTTCGCGAGGAGAAGGTCACGGGCGATTTCGTCGCCGCAAGCTCGGGGATAAACCCCGCCATCGCGCGCAAGCTGATCTCGCAGTTAAAAAACGCGGCTTTGGTGCTCACGACCGCGGGCGTGGGCGGCATCACGCTGGCTCGCGACGCGCGGCTCATCACGCTTTTAGACATTTACGAGGCGGTGAGCGAGGAGGACGCGATGTTTCGCCTGCACAAAGGCTCGCCTAGCGCCTGCCCCGTGGGCGGCAAGATCGAGGCGGTACTCGCGCCGCGCTTTGCTCGCATTCAGAATGATTTTGAAAAATCCCTATCAAGCGTGAGCTTGGCGGATTTGCTGCGGGATTTAGAATGAGATTTGTATAGCGTGGCTTTAAGTGGACTTTTTATCGCTCATCTCGGATTTTATCGATTCATCGGCTTGTAGAAGGTTTTCGTAATTTTCTTTGCTTTTTCGTATGGCGTCGTCAAATTTAAAACCGAGCATGACGATACGGTATAAATTCGGCTTGTTTTTGCGCCAATTATACAGCGTTGCGACATCAATGCCTAGATGATATGCCATATCGCGTTTAGTCAGCTTCAAAATTTTCCTTAAATTTGAAATCAATAAAATTGTATAGCTTTTATTCTGATAAACTAACACTTGAATATTTTTATGTTTTTAGTATTTTTCATATAATATTTCAATTTTTCTTTAACTACCTTGCAATATAATGTGAGAATATTTTTTGGGAGGATCCAATATGAAAAATTTCAAAATTTTAGTTTTCGGCGCTTTTGCGGCGATATTCTTTAACGGATGCGACGTAACGCCGCCGTTTCAGGTAGTTCAATTACAAGAAAACGCACGCGGTATCACGGTGGCAAGAAGCACGCCTTATAATTGCACTGTCTTGGGCGAGGTCGAGGGCAGAAGCGAAAATAACGGCTATGGTGCAAATTTACAGCTAATGCGCGATAGTGCGGTCAATGACGCTAAAAATAATGCTGCATACGTGATCGGAGAGGGAAA
>NZ_CALIMW010000081.1 GCF_938045405.1 uncultured Campylobacter sp.
TTACGCCCCAAGCAAACTTAAGAAATTTTACAAGCGGCGCAATATGTTTTGAGGCGTCCGATAAGACGTATATAAAGCGAGTAAATTTAAGAATTTAGTGCGGGGTTTGGCTTGCGATTTAAATTTTATCTTTTGCCCTCTTTTTTAGTCCTGACCGCCTCATAAAGTTCGTCGATCGAGGTTGCGGACGAGCCCGAATATTTCTGTGACGCTTGCATAGTTTTTTTGCCCCACTTACCGTCGATTGCCACGCCGTAGCCACCGAACATCAGACTGCGTTTGATATAATAGTTTATCTTGCTGCGTCATACTTTGTTGCTTCTGCACTTCGCGCTCAGCATCTTTTGCCTGCTCACTTTCATATACGGAAGCACCCGCTAAATACCCTAGAACTAAACCTCCCACAATTAGTACGACAGACGCAATAAATCTATTATTTACGCTAGAAGTCAAGCCTTCTAAAAATGCCTTTGCAATGCAAAACACTATAAAGCCCGGAATAAAAACGATAACCGCGGCTGCAAGCCCATCAAAAACGCCACTACCAGCAAGGAAACCTAGAGAAAATTCATAATCTATCTTTTAAAATTTAAGTAGCGTAATTCTCCCAAATTTAAATTTAATCAGAGAATTACAAAAATTTATCTGTCAACGGACGGCGACATAGACTAATTAACGTGCTTCATAATCCTATTAAATTGTGGACTGTGATCTCGCGCCATAAAAATAGAAGCAATTATACCTATAACTCCTATAGCTAAGACGAAGTAAAATATTGTACCGCTATCTTTAGTAAAAGTTCCTATAAACCAAAGCCAAACTATAGAACCAAGAAGTGTCTTTATCCATGCTCTACTATAAGAGATCTCCGCCTGGCACCCACCGCATACGATTGCTCCGTATTTGATGTCGTCTTTGCCACAAAATGGGCACATTAAATGATCCGGATGTTCATTCTCTGCCATAATTTCTCCTTTGAAAAAATATAGGTGGAATTATATATATATATATATATAAGAGCGGGCTTAAATTTTAAAATTTAGAGTTTAAAATAGGGGGAATTTTAGCGGCTTTGTACCGCTAAAATTTAAAGATTTTCGAATGGATTTACGACCACGTCTTT
>NZ_CALIMW010000082.1 GCF_938045405.1 uncultured Campylobacter sp.
TTTTGAACCGCAATCAAATGCTCTATCCAGCTGAGCTACGAGCGCACGAAATAAAAGAAAACGGGATTATAGCGTTTTTAGCTTAAATTTAGCCAAAAAGACGGTTTAAATTTCGACACGCGATAAATTTCAGCTCGCTCAGATTTATCGCGCCGAATTTTAACTCGCTTAAATTTTACGCATTCTTTAAAATTTTATGAGTGAAATTTAACTATTTAAAATTTGCTTGCTCAAAATTCTGCAAGCTCAAACCCAAAATGCCCTAAAATTTTACCGCTCTGTAGCCCAAATCCTACGCACAATAAATAAAATTTAAATACTTTTTTTGCTACCATAACGCAAATTTCAAAAACGGATACGCAAATGAACAAACGAAGTTTCTCGTCGCGCTGGGCTTTCATCATCGCCTGTGTGGGCTCTGCCGTGGGTATGGCAAACGTCTGGGGCTTCCCCTACAAACTCGGCACGAACGGCGGCGGCGCGTTTTTGCTGATCTATCTATTTTTTATCGCGCTGTTTTCCTATGCGGGACTTAGCGCCGAGTACGCCATCGGACGCCGCGCTAAAACGGGCACTTTGGGCTCTTACGAATACGCGTGGAAAAGTCGCGGCCTGGGCACCGTCGGCAAGATCATCGGCTGGTTACCGCTTGCTGGCTCGCTATGTATCGCCATCGGCTACGCAGTCATCATCTCATACGTGCTAAAAGCCCTAGCGCAGGCCATAGACGGCTCGCTGATGAGCGTGGATACGAACACTTGGTTTGAGTCCTTCGCGCTAACGCCCTATTCGGTCGTGCCGTTTCACTTCATCGTCGTTGCGGGCACGCTTTTTACGCTGTTTTTCGGCGCGCACAGTATCGAAAAAACTAACAAAATCATGATGCCGCTATTTTTCATCCTTTTTGCGGTGCTTGCGGTCAAGGTCGCCATGCTACCGGGCTCGGGCGCGGGGTATAAATTTCTATTCACGCCCGATTTCGGCAAGCTCGGCGATCCGATGGTGTGGATATCTGCGATGGGGCAGGCGTTTTTCTCGCTTTCGATCACGGGCTCGGGTATGATCGTCTACGGCGCGTATCTGCCTAAAAACGAAGACGTCGTCTCGGCTGCGAAAAATACGGCGTTTTTCGACACGCTTGCGGCGATGGTGGCCGCGCTAGTGATGATCCCTGCGGTCTTTGCGTATCACACCGATCCCGCCGCGGGTCCGGGGCTACTTTTTGTGACGCTGCCTAAAATTTTACAAGATATGATCGGCGGGCAAATTTTTGCGATCATCCTCTTTACGGCGGTGATCTTCGGCGGAATTTCATCGCTTCAAAATATGTTTGAAGTCGTCGCCGAGTCCTTGATGCATAAATTTCCGCGCCTGAACCGCACCTGCACGCTCGTGCTTTTGTGCGTGATCTGCTTCGGCGTGGGCGTGAATATGGAAGCTATCGTCAAATGGGGGCCGTGGATGGACTTCGTATCGATCTATATCATCCCGATCGGCGCGGTCATCGGAGCGGTTTCGTGGTTTTGGGTGATCAAAAAAGATGGAATTTTAGACGAAGTAAATTCGGGCGCATCCAAGCGATACGGCGCGTTTTGGTACAACGTGGGGCGCTTTTTATACGTGCCGCTGGCGCTACTGCTTTGCACAATCGCGCTAAGCATGCATATTTCGTTTTGAGTTAAATTTTATCATCGAAGTATGAGATTAAAAAATTTAATCTGCAATGAATAAAAGGATCGATTGTATGAGCGATTTAGAAAACGAAAATTCCCCAAAGCTCAAATTGCGCGAATGGGATTCGAGACCTACGAAAATCCGCGAAAAATCCAAGCTTTCTAAATTTGCAGAATATTCGATGCCTATTTATGCGCTTATATCTTTATCGGTGTTTTTTATACCGATAGATGTTTTGGATAAGTATAGCATTTGCGCGGACTTCGTTAAATTTATGAAGGGGATTTTTCCAAATATCGAAGCCTTTGAAGCTATTAGCGCAATGCCCCAGGTTACAGCTTTTTACGTAAGTTTTATGTGGATTTGGGTGATTGTTTGCTCGGCTTTGATGATTTATCTTAGTTTTTACAATATGCCAAATATCTATGATTTAAAAGTTTTTCCAAAAGGAATTCCCGCTATTATATTTACGTTTTTCTTAGGATATCTGGGAACTACGTATTATTATCTAGGCGAAATGGTTACCGGAGAAATAAGCTTCGGACCAAAAAGCTTCAACCTATATTTTGCCTCGAAAATTAAGATGTATTTTTGGATTACATTCTTTTCTCTATGGTTTATTGCCGGTTGCGGCGTTGGTTCTTGGGGTTTGATCTTTACAATCTGTGGTTTTAAAAATTTGAAAAAATATTAATCAAAAGATTTGAAGATTGGGATACCTTATAAGCGATAAACTGATCGACATCGGGCTCATTTTGTTTTTCGGCGGTTTTGGCTTTGTATGCTATATAAACGGCGTATGCGGGATCGGCAAAGACTATATGCAGCGCAATAAAATAGACTTGATGCGCTGGACCGAGGCACATCTTGCGCTCCAATACGCCGTTTGATTCGAACGAGCCGCTAGAATTAAAATTTAAAGAGCCCAAAAGCAAGCACATAATCTACAATTTTTTCGAGTTCGTCATCCATTATGCGATAATTGCGCCGTTTTTAGCGATCTATGCGGGGATTTTTCTATTTTGCGCGGGGTGCGTCATCAAAATTTTATCCTAAATTTAAAATTTGCGACGCGGATGCATAGCGGGCATTGCATAGACGCCGTTTTCGTTGCGGAATTTCAAATTTTACGCCGCATCTCTTGCTAAACATACACCGCTTCCGTGTCTTAAAAAGTAAAATTTCAAAATTTTATCCCAAAATTCACGACTTGCGAATTTTATGCCGTGATTTCCGTTTCTATCTGGGCGGGCAGGGGCCCCAATTGCGAGGTCGCATTTCTCGCGGGCGCCGCCTCCGCAGCACCGCATTGCTCTGCTCGCCCGCAAACCCCGCCTAACCCCCTACAACGCTATATGGGTGAGCTGCACTCGCATTAAATTCTTTCTATTACAGCTACGCCGCATGAAATTCTTTAGAGGTAAATTTATCGTATTTGGAATTTTAAAATTCCATCCGTAGCCGCCAAGCCAATTTATCCGCCGATCATCAAGCTTCCGCTCGACCGCAAACTAAACTAGCCGCCGGCCAAACCGATCGGCAACCGACTAGCCGTCAAATCGATCGATGAAATGCCCGTAAGCTAGCTATTGATATGATTGTAAAATCAACCGACCGTCCACCGAATTTATCGATAGCGAAGCCGTATAAAACCGACCGACCGCCAAAAGCAGTGGTCGCAGACTAGAGGAGAGCGCGCCCGAGTTACAAAACGACTGACCGCCGAACCGATATACCGCCAACCGATCGGCAGCCGAGCCGTATAAAACTAACCGACCGATCGCCGAGCCAAAGCCCTAACCCGCGTTACTCTACGTAAATTTTATAATCCCCGTAGCCGCGCGCGTCCATCTCCTCAAGCGGTATAAATTCCAAGCTAGCGCCGTTGATGCAGTATCTCATACCGCCCTTATCTCTCGGTCCGTCATCAAAGACGTGCCCCAAATGGCTGCCTCCTACGCGGCTGGAGACCTCGACGCGCTGCATACCGTGGCTGTCGTCTCGCGCGTAGGCGATCGCATCGGTCGTTATCGGCTTTGAAAAGCTCGGCCAGCCGGTGCCGGAGTTGTATTTGTCGGTAGAGGAAAAGAGCGGCTTTTTCGACACGATGTCGATGTAGATGCCCTTTTTATAGTGCTTGTCGTATTCGCTCGAAAACGGTCGCTCGGTATCTTTTTCCTGCGTGACGCTGTATTGCAGGTCGCTCAGAGTTCTTTTGAGCTCCTCTTTGCTCTGCGCTTTGAAGGCTTTGTCATCGTAAAGCGGCTTTTTAGCGAGGCGCAGATCGATATGGCAGTAGCCGCCCGGGTTTTTGTCTAGATAGTCTTGGTGATAATCCTCCGCCTTGACGTAGTTTTTAAGCGGCATAACCTCGACCGCTATCTTTTCATCATATTTGCTCTGTTTAAAGGCTACGAATTTACGCGCCGTCTCGCCGCTCGCCTCGTCGGTGTAGTAGATCCCCGTGCGGTATTGGCGACCGCGATCGTTACCCTGTTTATCAATCGAGAACGG
>NZ_CALIMW010000083.1 GCF_938045405.1 uncultured Campylobacter sp.
TTTATTTCGTGCGCTCGTAGCTCAGCTGGATAGAGCATTTGATTGCGGTTCAAAAGGTCGGGGATTCGAATTCCTCCGGGCGCACCATCCACAAATATCTTTTTAAACCGACCTTCGCTATAATCCGTGAAATTTTAATCTTGGAGCAAAAATGAGAGCATTCGCCGAATGGGAAGAGCAAGAGGCGCTTTTAGTGTCTTTGCCGCACGCAGGTACCGATTGGGCGCCGTATTTAGGCGAGATACGGGCGGCTTATCGCGACTTTATCGCCGCTGCAGCGAGGTTTGAGCCGGTCGTCGCGATCGCGCCGAACCGCGAGGATTTTGAGCAAATTTGCGGCGGCTTAGCAAACGCGAGCTTCGCGCAAATCGATACCGACGATACGTGGATCCGCGATTACGGCGCGATCGACGTAGAGGAGGGCGGTAAAATCACGGGGCTAAATTTTCGTTTCAACGCCTGGGGCGGCAAATTTGCAAGCGCCAAGGACGACGCGTTAAATTCCAAGCTTTACGCCGCGAATGCCCGTCCGCTGCGAGACGTAGATCTGATCTTAGAAGGCGGCAGCGTCGATTTTGACGGTGCGGGCACGATGCTGACTACGAGCGCGTGTTTGCTAAACGAAAATCGCAACTCCCTTAGCAAGGCCGAACTGGACGCGCGGCTGCGTGAAATTTTCGGGCTAAGAAACATAATCTGGCTGGGACGCGGCTTCATCAAAGGCGATGATACCGACAGCCACGTAGACACCCTGGCGCGCTTTCTAAGCCCGCGCACTGTGGCTATTTCGTCGTGCGACGATCCGAGCGATCTGCACTACGCGGAGCTTGGCGCGATGAAGGATGAAATTTCATCGCTCGGATACGACGTGATCGAACTGCCGATCCCGCGCGCAATATTTTATCAGGGGCGCAGGCTGCCCGCGACTTACGCAAATTTCGTCTTTTTAAACGGCGCGCTCATCGTGCCTACCTACGCAGACCCCGCAGATCCGCACGATCCAAACCGCGCGGCGGACGAGCTGGCGCTGTCGCGTCTGCGTGCAGCGTGCGCGGATCGCGAAATAGTGGGGGTGAACGCGCGCGTTTTCATCCGCCAAAACGGCTCGCTGCACTGCTCGTGTATGAATAAATTCAGGCTTTAAATTTAGATCGAAGGAAAAATATGAAAATTTTAAAAGTTGGACTGATTTCGCATAAATTTGAAGGTACCAAGGCGCGCACGATAGCGCGCAGTATAGAGCTCATCGCGCGCGCAGCGGCGAAGGGCGCGCAATTAATCGTTTTGCAAGAGCTTCATCAGACGCATTATTTTTGCCAGCGCGAAAATACTGAAAATTTCGACTATGCGCAGGATTTCGAGCGCGATTTGCGGCTGTGGAGCGAGGTAGCGAAGAGATTTGGCGTCGTGCTGGTAAGCTCGCTTTTCGAGCGCCGCGCCGCGGGGCTGTATCACAATACCGCCGTAGTCTTCGAGCGCGACGGCTCTATCGCGGGGCGGTACCGTAAGATGCACATACCCGACGATCCGCAGTTTTACGAAAAATTTTATTTCACGCCGGGCGATCTGGGCTTTGAGCCCATAGATACGAGCGTGGGACGGCTCGGCGTGCTCGTGTGCTGGGATCAGTGGTATCCCGAGGCGGCGCGCGCGATGGCGCTACGCGGTGCCGAGCTACTCATATATCCGACCGCGATCGGGTGGTTTGACGGCGACGGCGAGGACGAGAAGGCGCGCCAGTTGGAG
The DNA here is from genome assembly GCF_938045405.1 of uncultured Campylobacter sp. Classification (GTDB taxonomy): domain Bacteria; phylum Campylobacterota; class Campylobacteria; order Campylobacterales; family Campylobacteraceae; genus Campylobacter_B. The sequence goes on from NZ_CALIMW010000083.1 coordinate 1,747, forward strand.
GCCTGGGTCGCGGTACAGCGCGGGCATGCGGTGGCAAACTCCCTACCCGTAATCGCTGTAAATCGCGTAGGCTTTGAGAGCGCCGCGCTGAGCAAAGTCTCGCCGGATGAAATTTTATCCGGGGGAAATAAAATTTCGGCAGCAAACGACGGCGGAGCAGCCAGCGATAAAATTTTGCGCTCCGCGGATACGGGCGGCGAGAGTAAAATTTTAAGCGAGGGCGGAATTTTATCCTTTAATAACGGGGCGCTAACGGATGGCGGCAAAATGGCGATCGGCGGCGAAATTTTGCCCGCGAAAAATGAGGCGGCGCGAGGGAATTTAAAGATTTCGATAGAGATCAAATTTAACGGCGAAACTTTAGAGGTGCTGCCGAATAAACAGCGCGTAGATCAGCTTGTCAGCGAAGAGGGGATTAGATTTTGGGGCAATAGCTTTGTTTTTGGCGCGCAGGGCGAACAGCTGTTTCGCGCAAATAGCACCGATGAGCTATGCGAAGTCGTAACCATCGATATGCAAAGATGCGAAAATGTGCGCCGCTGGTGGCCGTTTCTGCGCGATAGGCGCGTAGAGGAGTATGGAATTCTCACGAAGAGATACGGGCTGTAGCATTCTGTATCTCGAATAGACATATGGTTTATCGGACGCGCACAGAATGAAAGCAAATAATTTTTATGGTATCAATGTGTAGAGGCGCCGCCGAAATACATCAATAGACCAAATTGGTTTAAAATTTCGATTTTGAAATGCCCGCAAAATCGGACTTTGTAAATAAATTGTAAAAAATTTGCCAAAAACTATTGACAATTTTTAAATTTTTCTCTATAATTACGCCAAGTTTCGCATATAGGTATGCGGGATGAATTTTATATAAGGAGTAAACCATGAAAAAAGGTTTTACTATGATCGAGTTGATCTTTGTTATCGTTATTTTAGGTATCTTGGCAGCTGTTGCTATACCAAGACTTGCAGCTACTCGTGATGATGCAGAAATCGCAAAAGCTGGTACTAATGTTACCACGATTGTATCGGATCTTGGCTCTTATTATACATCACAAGCGAAATTTGCTGACGATCTTAAGTCTATGACAAATGTAGCAATAGATCCAGGCACAGGTTTTGTTGGTGAACTTAAGTCCGGTGGTAAAAAGTGCTTAAAAGTTACATTGAAAGATTCTGTTGCTGCGAATGGTACTGCTGGTATTGTTCCTGCTTATTTAAAAGTAGAGAAAGGTGCTGAGAATGGTGCTTCAATCTGCACTAAGCTATATGCGGATCCTTCAATTAATGAAATCTTAAATAAGAAATTTAAGTATGTAGATAATGTAGATGGTAAGGAAAAAGAACTTGATGGTTTTGCAATTAGTGGTGTTGCTGTAGTTAAATAAGTTAATATTTAACTTATAATATAGGGGTCTAACTTTATGTTAGACCCTTTTTACGTTTATAAGTACAAAAATAATATTTTTATAAGTATTATTTTATATTTGAAATTATTAAGTCTAATTTAAATATAACTTTTAATTTTTTAAATATTTTTATTTGAATATTACTTCAAAGATTAGTGTATATTTTAGTTTTAAATTGGGGTATAGCCAAGCGGCAAGGCAATTGGTTTTGGTCCAATCATTCGGAGGTTCGAATCCTCCTACCCCATCCATTTGGAGAATTTAAAAATTTATTCGCACTTCTTGTATCGCAGAGTAGAGCAGTGGTAGCTCGTCGGGCTCATAACCCGAAGGTCGGTGGTTCAAATCCACCCTCTGCAACCAAACACCCATTACAAGGGCATTTGATAAAATCTTAAAATATTCTTATTTTTCTAATGGAAAGTATTAAGCTTATTTTAAGCGTATGGATCACAACGCTTATTTTTTACTTAAACGGAATTCATCAAATTTTCGATAGTATTTTTCGATTGTTTTATATTGGCAGTGATATATTTTTGAGTAGTAATGATATTCGTATGACCGAGAGTAAAACTTACCTGCTCGATCGGAAGCTTAAGATAATTAATGCAATATGTGCCGATAAGATGCCTTATATCGTGAAGCCTGATTTTAGGTAGATTATTCCTCTTAAGCAAAGAATTCCAACTTCTACGTAAATCAACAAATTTTGTTTTAGTAGCAGGATTGATAAAGACGTAGCTATTTAGTTGATTATTCTGTTTTGCAGCTATATAGCGCTTTAATAGCCTTTTATAAAGCTCGTCGCTCATAGAATAAACCATATCACGCTTAGCTTTATTGATTTGAAAAGGTATGACGTAAGTTTTAGTCTTTAAATTTACGTCGCTCCAGCGCAAGCTTAAAACCTCATTTTTACGCCTGCCGTGGAGTAGAAAAAAGAATATATCGGCACTATCAGCTTCATTTTCACAGATAGCTTTTATAAATTGCCTTTGGACGGATAGCGGATAATCAAAGTATCGTTTATTGTCAAATTTAGGCAACTCGACAAAGTCGCAGGGATTTTTAGTTATAAGCTCAAGCTTTTGAGCGAATTTAAAGATTACGTGCAGCTTTGCAAGGATATTTTTAACGGTCTTGATTTTATAATCAGCCTTGATTAAGCCGTTACAGAGCCTTTGAATATCCAAAAAGCTTATATCGCTTACATCTTTTTCGCCTAAACTTGAAGCTATATGTTTCTTATACATCGATATATCGCTTTCTAAAGTGTGCTTACGAAGTATCAACTCGTAAAATTCTACGTAATCATTAAAAAGCTTATTAAGTAGCATAAAAAATCCTAAATCCTACAAAAACAATCTTTCAATGGTTCATCATCGAAATCAAAAAGCCCACCTTGTCTATCAGATTTTTTAAAAACCCTCTCCATATCGATGCAAGTTCTTTTCTTGCTAAACCAATATTTGTTTTGGATATTCTCGCCTTGCTTCTCAAGTTGAAACAATCTAGCTTCAATCTGTTTCATATATTCCCAATCTTTAGGGAAATGCTTCCAAACTTGAAAAAAGCTTCTATCGCTTTGAGCCGGGCAAAAGCTGCAACCCGTGCGAGTGAAATATCTATACAACGAGTTTTCCATTTCGCGCTCTCGTAAATATGCTGCACAGTCCGTCTCGCTCATTCCAAAGTCGTCTATGAGCGGATAAAGAAACTCATTGCCTGCCATCTTTCTATGAATTTCAGACGTAGTGTAGCCTATGTAAATTTTGTATTCTTTGACGCCTTCCTCTTTAACCCAACGCTCAAACGGGCGGGTTTTTGACTCTCTACGCCAGGTGCAAGGCAGTTTCAATTCCCAACGGGATGGAATTCTACGTTACTACGCTCATCAACCCGCCGAATATCATTACTAGTTTCAATTCCCAACGGGATGGAATTCTACCCTAATATCATCAAGAGCTGTGTTCCGTAAAATACCGTTTCAATTCCCAACGGGATGGAATTCTACAATTTGAGAAGTCGCCTGATCTTTGCTAGAAAGTGTTTCAATTCCCAACGGGATGGAATTCTACTCTCGGTATTTTTAGGGCTTTTTGGGATATTTTGTTTCAATTCCCAACGGGATGGAATTCTACTAGCAAAGGTTTTTTGAGAATTTTTGCTTATTTTGAGTTTCAATTCCCAACGGGATGGAATTCTACCCGTTCGAGTAGAAAAATAGCTTTGAGCGAGCTGTTTCAATTCCCAACGGGATGGAATTCTACAAATCTCTGAATTCTTTATATTGCCGAATTTTGCGAGTTTCAATTCCCAACGGGATGGAATTCTACAGCACGAATTTTCCCATTTTTCTAGGTAGAAAGTGTTAGGAGTATATATTTTTATGCCTTAAAATGGACTAAATTTAAAAAAGCTCCCGATTGCTCAATGCCCAAAATTAGGCATTTCAGAATCTTAAAAGCAACTTTATCGCTATCTATATGTATCGTGAGTGCAAATGTTAAAATCTAAATATAAAGATATTCAAAAATCTAAGTGTAAATAATAAAAAGCTGAAATTTTAAAAGCATATGCGTTTTTAAAGCCAATTCGTTCGCCGTTCCGTGCTTCAGATCAAATTTATTTCAAAAGCACATGCATTTTAAGAGGGCGCAATCTATGGGCGTAAGTGATTCTAGTCAAAATTTCAAAAGCACGAATGAGCTTAAAAGCCCAGCCTACCGCCATACCAGCCCCTCGTAAGGCACGCCTTCACAGACGTATTTTTTAATCTGATTTGCCTCGCGACGTATAATTTGACGCCAGGTTAAGCTCTGTCCCGCTACGTTCGCGCAGGATGATAGTTTCTCAATCATTTTTAGCTCGATCTTTTGCACCGCTTCTCGACCGAATCGAATACGCCCCGCGTCCGTTTCAAAATCTTTTGCCGTAATCTCGCGTTTATTTAACATTCCAAAAATTAATCTATCGCCTAAAATAGGCTTAAAAATCTCTGCAAGATCTAGATGCAGACTTAGCGCACGGTAGTTTGGCTCGTGTAAAAAGCCGATGCGCGGATCAAGCTCGGTTTTGTAAATTTCGCTGAGGCAGACGTTATAAATACGCGTATTTACATAGCTAATGAGGGCATTAATTTTATCTGCCGGCGGGCGTTTGGAGCGCGTCGTAAATTTAAAACTGCGCTGATCCTCGATGATTTCGTTCCAGGCCGCGAAATACTGCTTGGCAAAGCCGCCTTCCACCGCCATTACCGCTGCTATGTCGCAGACGCGCGCTAGGGCATCCAGATGCGGCGCAGTATCGAGCGAGACGCCGTAAACCTTGCAATTAATGGCTGCATTTAAGATGCGAGCGCGAGTAATCTCGCGAGCGATAAAAAGGCGCTTAGAAAGATCGTCAAAAGCCCGCAGCTGCGCCAAAAGCACAAAGCCGCTTTTGTTTACAGAATTTGAAGTATTCGGGAAAAAACTGCCGCGAAAGCTCTGATAGGCGCTAAAAATATGCAACAAAATGTTATTATCAGCCAAAAACGCCATAGCATAAGTGTCAAGCTCTACCCGCGCCAAAATATAAATTTCATCAATTGCATTAATCGGCAAAATTTTACTAGTTAAAATTCCGCCCTCGTCGTTAAATTTATCGAAGTATAGATTATTATCTTTGCGGCGCAATCGGCCTGGGCTCAAAATAAAATGCGTGCGATCCGATTTTTGCATACTTTATCCTTAAATTTTAGCTGAATATTGCCTCGTTTTTATCGCATCCGATGACGAGGCGCTGTGAATATTTGAGCGAATTAAAAGTATAAATTACTACCGAATCAAGCTTGCTAGAGCATTCTTTTTGCAAAATCGCCATTAATTTTTTAAGATCGCTCGCTCTGATTTCACCCTCAAAAACGCTGAATTGCACGCGAGGCAGAAACTTCTCGACCGCCTTTCGGACGCGCGCAGCGTTATTTTTCTCCTTTTCGTCGCTGCTTGAAATATCGTAAAATAAAATAGCGTACATTCTATCTCCTAAATGCAATAATCACGATAAGCGCAACTCTCGCAAATCTTTTGCGGGCTAAATTTAGGCGGCTTTGGCTCATTCACAAGGGCGGCAATGCCGTTTAGAATTGTTTCGATTTTAGTGAAATTTTCGGCGTTATCCTCAATGGCTATGACGGTTTTGCCGCTAATTAGCTTGCCTTTCACCTCTTTTAAATTTAAGCCTGTTTTTAAAAGATAGATATAAAAAAGTAGCTGCATCTTGCCTGCTTCTGGATTTTTTAGGCTCTTTTTATATTCGGTGATGAGATAATGTCCGCGCTGCTTGGAAAGCTTGTCAAATTTCAAATTTGAAAATGCGAAGTCCTGCAAACCGTTCTCTTTGATGTCTGCTAGTGCCTTACCCATCAGCATGTTTTCATCTTCCTGATTGGCGTGAATATTGTGTCCGTAAAGCCACGCTTCGCGCTTACAGGTGACGTAATAATTCACAAGCGTGCCGGTGATTTGGTCTTTGCAAAACATTAGTCGAA
>NZ_CALIMW010000084.1 GCF_938045405.1 uncultured Campylobacter sp.
TAAGCGCGGATGAAATTTTAAGCTTTATCGAGAGGAAATTAATCGAGAAAAATTAGGAAGCGCGTAAAAATTTAGCCTTAAATTTGAGCTAAATTTTATAATAAAAAAGTAGGTTCTCTCTTTAAATTTGTCGCTTTGGTCGTGCCTTCCAAATATCTGCGTAGAGTGATACTCAATTGCTCATTTGCCTCCGGCTTTTAAACTTTTTGGAAGCCCTATCGGTATGCGGCTCTCTAAACTAGCTCGACCGGCTTTGACCGAGCGGGCATTTAATTTCTAGCTTTATCGACCTCTATACGTGCCTATCGGTGCAAATTTCAGCGCATCCATCGACGCCGACTACCTCTATCCATATCTGACTGCAAAATTGCGAGCATCACTTAAAATCCACATTTACAAAGCTTGCACGGCCCGCATCTAAAAGCACGGGCCATATCGCCTCAATCAAGACGCTGCGAGGAGCAAATCGGAGAATTTAGAAAGACGGCCGCAATTAAGCTCTTTTGCTCCAAAGAAATTAAACCGCAGATCAAATCTAGCGGTAGCGCGCCGCGAAACACAACGGGAAAATTTATGCTACGTACGTATTTTAAGCTTGCAGGCAAAACTACAGGAGCGTTAAATTTAGCGCTCGCGGCGGTAAAATTTAGCCCTGCGCCCGCCGCGAGGTAGAATTTTAGCTTTATAATTTACTTCGAAAGACTTTGTAGCCATCTTTTAGCCGCATCCGCAGCCGCTATCAAACCGCCGCACATCATTATCAGATCCTTTATCACCAGCCTGCCCGCGCCCGAGAGATACGGGAAGCCGTGGTTCGGGCTCTCCGTTATGCCGAGGGCGGGATTGCCCAAATTCGGCACCCAGGTTTCGGGCGTCGTTATCAAAAACGATAGCGTAACGATAGCCATACCGAAGGTCAAAAGTCCGCCTACGACGCCAATTTTAGGGAACCATATGCCAAGCAACATCAAGATGCCGATCGAGCAAATCGTCGCGCCGATAATGTAAGAAGCCGTGTAGGTGCCGTTTGATTTATGCCATTTGATATTATCCGGCACAACTAAGCCTTCGGGGTTTTTGTGCAGATTATACTCCGCGACCATTTTGCCCTTACCGTTATCGACTATGTCTTTATTTTTCATCAGATAGCTGAAAAACGGGCTATTCGTGACGAAAGGCACGATACCGTCCGCCTCATACTGCACGACTTTTAGGCCGCCTATCCAGATCATGACGACGAAAATTGCAAACCTTATACAATTTACAAATATGCTTTGCGAATTGGACAGGCAATTAAGCACCTTATATAGGAGGGAATTTTGATCCATCTGTGTTTCCTTTGCGGTAAAATTGATGCGATAGTTTATCAAAAGAGGGTTAAATAAGTCAATAGTTTTTATAAAATAATACTAATATTGTTTT
>NZ_CALIMW010000085.1 GCF_938045405.1 uncultured Campylobacter sp.
GGGCTCGATGAGATCCCCGCCGGCGCAAGGCAGGGGCAATACGTGCGGATCAGCGACGAAACGGTCGGAGGCGGCATAAAGAAATTCGGCGCTTTGGGAGGCAAATACGTCCCAAAAGAGGTGGCGGACGCTTTGAAAAGCACGCAGGCTCTGGGCGGACAGCTCGGCGCGCTTGAGAAATACTGGCAGCCTCTCATCGATCATATCAAGGTGAACGTGACGGTCAAGAACCCGTTTACGCACGTTTACAACGTCGCGAGCAATGCCGTGCTGGCGTTTTTGCACGGCGACGAAAAGGCTCTTGCGAGCTGGGCGCTTTTGGGACGGCAGCAGCGGCAGGAGTATTGGAAGCTCGCGCGCCGCTTGGGACTGGATAGCGCTATGGACGATCTGGAGGGCGCGATCAAAGGGCTTAAACCCAAAAACGACAGTGAGGCTTTCGGCATAGTCGGCAAGGCTATGGATTTTCTAAGCACCGCAGGCAAAAATATCTACATGAGCGAGGGCTCGGCGCTTGGTAGGGCGGCTAGAAAAGCCTACGCTTGGGAGGATGAAATTTTCAAGATCGCGCGCTTTAAGAAAAATCTCGATGCGATCGCCGCAAAGCGAGGATACGCCGCGGGCGATCTAAGCAAATTTAGCGAAAAAGAGCTTGCTGCGGCGATGAGCGACGCGCAGTATCACTACGTCGATTATAGCACCCATTTCAACGGCTTTTTGCGTAAGAGCGACAAGTGGGGATTGATGCCGTTCTTGCACTACTCCGTCAAATCGACACCGATGGTAATCAAGGCGATACTTAAAAACCCTCATCGTTTTGCGATGATGCAGGCGGCCTTTATCGCCGCGGATGCCGCGGGGCTGTCGCTAAGCTCGATCATCGCAGATACCGAAAAGGAAAATCTAACCAAGCCAAAATGGGCGCAAAGCTCAAAATTCCCGAACGTTTTCGGACTCAAAGCGTGGGCGAGGATAGGGGATAGCGATACATATTTCAACGCGGGACGCGCCGCGCCCGGCTTCCGTTTCGACGACGTTTTCGAGGGCGGCTGGGGCTTCGTGGGCGGGTTAGTCAATATCGCAAGCGGCAAATCGACGCTGGGCTACAACATCACATCCGAGGACGATCCAAAGGCCGTGAAAGTCGCCAAAAGCGTCAAAGAAGCCGCGAAAAACTATCTCCCGACGCTTACGATCGGCAGATACGGGCAGCAGCTCGGCGAGCAGGCTCTTTCAGACATCACGGGCGACAAGGATTTCGCGCCTAAGGACTACAACAAGGACGAGCTCGGCTACTCGGGCATCCTGAAGCGAGGCGTGGGCGCGCGCCGCTTCAATCAGCAAAAAGAGCTAAATAACGAGCTCGGCAAGCTACGCAAGCAAAAGATGGAGCTCGAATACGTTAAGGTACCCGATAGCAAGGACGCCGACAAGGTCGAAAAGGCGGTCAAGCATAACGAAAAGCTGCAAAAGATGAGCGCTTCGGAGAAGGCCGAAAAGCAGAAACAGATCGATCGGAAGCTTGAAATTTTCAAAGAGGTGGCGGACGCGGAGGGCTTCGAGTTTGACGTGCAGAGCCTCAAGCGGCTACGCGACGAGAAAAAGCAGCGCAAATTTGCGCCCAAGAAATTCGATCCTACGCTAATTTCCCGCCCGCAGATCGGGAAGTTTTCGCAGAAATAGCCCGCCGCGGCGAGTTTATAAAATTTAGGACGCGCCTCCATACAATTACCGCGCTCAAGGGGTCCTCTCTCCTCCTTGGGCGCTATAAAACGAAATCTAAAGATTGCTCCCTAAATGGCATGGAGGAGCAAATTCGTAAGGCGTGTTGTCTGGATGATTTTAGATACATTATGTTTAAATAATTATTTTAAAAGCTATTTCAAGTTATAATTAAACATTTAAACCGGTGGGTAAAAATGAAAATATCTGCAGTAGATCTATTTTGTGGTATAGGTGGATTAACCTATGGGCTCAGCCAGGCCGGCATTGAAGTTGTAGCTGGAATTGATTTTGACGAAAGCTGCAAATTTGCCTATGAACAAAATAATCATGGAAAATTTTTGCACAGAAGCATTTGTGAAGTGGGTGGCGAAGAAGTCAATAATTTATTTGGTGACGCAAATATCAAAATTTTAGTCGGTTGTGCTCCTTGCCAGCCTTTTTCAGCGCACCAGAAAAATAAAAAAGATCGATCGTTACATAAAGACTGGGGATTATTGTATGATTTTTTAAGACTTATTAAAGAAACTTCACCTCAAATAGTTTCAATGGAAAATGTTCCAGAGCTTAAAAAAGAAAAGGTTTTTGCTGATTTTGTAGACGATTTAAAAGCGCAAGGCTATAGCGTAAATTTTAAGATTCATGATGCTAGCGATTATGGCGTAGCACAAAGAAGAAAGAGGCTTTTACTTCTGGCATCTAAATTCGGGAATATTGATTTCTTAGAGTCCAAATTTAAAAAAGTAACCGTTAGGGATATGATATATAAAATTGATAAGATAGTTGCCGGAGCAGTTGATAATAAAAAAGATAGGCTACATATAAGCCCTACGCTAACAGATATAAATATTCAAAGAATCAAACAATCCAAACCTGGTGGATCATGGCATGACTGGGACGAGGCAATTCTACCTAATTGTTACAAAAAAGCAACTGGGCAAAGTTATAAGTCGGTATATGGTAGAATGAGCTGGGATGATGTTGCTCCCACCCTTACAACGCAGTTTATTAATTATGGTACAGGTAGATTTGGACATCCAGAGCAAGATAGGGCAATATCTTTACGAGAAGGAGCCTTATTGCAGTCGTTTCCAATGGGATATAAATTTATAGACAAAAATGAAAAAATATGCATGCGCAAAATTGCCAAACAAATAGGCAATGCCGTTCCGCCTAAGCTAGGAGAGCATATAGGTAAAAGCATCTTAAAACATTTAGAAGGATATATAAATGGCTAGTAACAATCAAATTAAATTTTCTATTGCTGGGCGAGTAGCTACCCATTTAGGAAGAAACTTGTATAGCAGTAATCCACCAGCTCTAGCCGAGTTAGTTGCAAATTCATATGATGCATATGCAACGAGAGTTGATATCAAACTAAGCAATAGAGAAATATATATTATTGATAATGGAAAAGGGATGTCTTTAGATGAGATAGAACATAAATATGCGATTATAGGTATAGAAAAACAAATAGAAGAATCGTTTAATAATCTAAGCGAAAGAGCTCCAATGGGGCAAAAAGGAATAGGAAAACTCGCTGCATTTAGTCTAGGTGGAAAATATAAAGTATACACAAAAACGTTATCCTCAAAACAATGGCTTACTTTTGAATTAGTATATGATGATTTTATAAAAGATGAAATAACCCACTCGGTAGATTATAATTTTGTTGATGATTTGCCCTGCGAGCTTAGGGATTACGCAAAATACAAATCAGGTTTTATAGTTAAGATTGATGATCTTATAAGAAATAGTAGAAATGCGTATGAAAATTTAAGTATACAGCTATCCAGAAGATTTTATATAGCTTCGCATATTGATAAATTTCAAGTGTTTTTAAATGGAGAGGAAGTTGACTTACTAACACACGAATACTATAAAAATATAGAATTCCTTGTTTATTTTGGATATAACGAAGAAGAAATCAACGATATGTTCCCAAATATAGATAAAACCAAAAAAGTAAAATATGATACGAATAGCAAAGATTTAAAAGACTATTTTGAGAAGAACAAAGGACTAAAAGGCTGGTTTGGCAGTGTTCTAACTCCCGGACAACTTCAAACAAAAGACTATAATTTCAATTCAACTGTCGTATATATAAACAAGAAAATAGCCGATGAAAATATTTTTAAAAATAGCGGTAGTGCAAGAATGGCAAATCAATACTTGGTTGGTGAAGTTCATGCGGATTTTTTGTTAGATATTTTGCAGGTTCCGATAACATCAAGCAGGGATGGACTAGATCAGTCAAATGAATATGTTGAAGAATTTATAGAGATACTAGGAAAAATAAGAAACAAATTTGCTGAACTTTGGACGAATTTTAGACAAAAAGAAGCCGTTTTAAAATTACCAGATTTTATAAGAGAAAACGAAAGCTATAAAAAATGGCTTGATGGGTTAAGTGACGATAAAAGAGAGATGAATGAAAAAATGCTTGCGTTGCTTATTAATAAGTCTTTTGCAGATCAAAGCGAGGGTATACAGAAGAATGAAATCCAAAATATCGTGTCTTCTATAGTTAGAACTGTGGATAATATAGAATTTTCAGAAATACAAAAAAGCCTATCCTCAATAGACATGATTGATAAAAATTATGTCAAACTTATAAATAAGCTTATGTCTAAAATAGGGCGCTCCGAAGAAATAAATATTTTTGAACTAGTCAAAGAGAGAATCGCTGCTATTAATGAATTAAAAAGAATGATGGAAGAAAACAATACATTAGAAAGTTTTTTTAATAACCATTTGCATAAACATCCTTGGCTTATAAACCCGCACTGGAATCAGGACTTAAATGCCAGTACAAGCTTTGAAATTACTAAAAATAGATATTTAAAGGCTATTGATAAGAACAATAAACTTAAGAAAAACTATATTGATCTATTAATAAAGGTCGCAGAAGAACCATATCCTATAATAGTAGAACTAAAAAAGAATACACCAACAGGACACGCCAATGTTACTACTGGAGTAATGATAGATCAAATACGAAAATATAAAGATGCTGTAATGCAAAGCGATAGCAGCTTAAAAATGATAGACTCCAGAGATATAAAAGTATACTTTATTATTTCAGAAGACGCTGGTGTTAATGGTGCTAATACCATTGAATTCAGAAAAGACGACATGGAGGTGTTTAAAAGTTATAATATAGAGGTTATAAAATATAATATGCTTATAGAAAGGGCTTATAGGTCTTATGCGGACTTTATTAATATAATTAATAAAGAAAAAAATATCCCTAATTTT
>NZ_CALIMW010000086.1 GCF_938045405.1 uncultured Campylobacter sp.
TAAAAGGCTTAATCGATGAACCTAAAATGGTAAAGTTTAGCCGCAGTACTCAGCCAAATCCAGCTACAAGACAAGCTCGATCCAAAAATCAATAAAATTCCAAGCGTGCTGAAAAATCTTAAAAATTTACAAACTCTGCAAAGATTCAAAGGAAAATTTATAGTCTTGCCACAAGGATCGCAATAGATCATACCGAATTTCATCGCAAAAATTGAGCCCATGAGCAAAGCCACAAGATCTGCTAAATTCAGAAAAAATGGGAGGCACAGCAAAACATACGTCAAATTTTAAACCGTGTATAAGCGCTAAAGCGCGTAAATTTTAAACCGCCAAATATCAAGGCGCATAAAAATTTAAACCGCTCGCGCGCTCTTTTTGGTGAAAATTTCTAAAAATTTAACCGCCAGTTTTTGTAGCAATCCCTGCTTTTTACGCTTTCTTAGTAAAAATTTTGCCGTTTCACTCCTACCAAACATTATGGCAAAGGCATAGGGTGTCATACCAAGACCACTCGTAGCCTCTACGTCTGCACCTGCATTTACGAGAGCTTTGACTACTTCCAAATGTCCTTTAAAGGCCGCACCCGCGAGCGGAGTTTGCTCGCGGTCGTTACGCTCATCGACTCTGGCGCCGTTTGAGAGCAGCATATTTACAGTCTTTAGCGCGTTATTGTAGCTAGCTAGCATTAAAAGTGTGTCGCCTTTGGCGGATTTTAAATTTACGCTAAGACCGGCTTTTATCATCTTTTCCAGCTCCTCAACATCATCTCGCCTAGCGAAATCAAGCGCTATAGCGCAAAGCTCACCATATCTTTGCTCCTCGGCCTGCGTTAAGCTCGTCAATTTTTTGCTTTCAAAGCGGCTCTTACACCATTTGCATAGTCAGCGGAAATTTTTTCAAAATGTCCTATCGCGCGCTCTTTTATCGCTTCGCTCACACCCTCCATGCTATCTGCGATATTACTAAAAAGCTGCGATTTTTGTTCGTCGCTCATTAGCTCAAAAAGCGCTCTAGGTTGCGAATAATAATCCTGATCTTCGGCTCTGTGATCGTATCTTTGCATCGCGCCTTCTATGCTTATATCAGGCTCCAACAAAGCACGATCCTCTTTGGCGCCGCCAAAGCTGTTAGGCTCATAGTAAGCCTTATCGTCAAGCTCATACATTCCGTTATTCATCGCGCCGCCCACAACGTATGTATTGACCTCGCTTACAGGACGATTAACATCTAGCTGCGCGTAGTGCGTGCCGATACGATATCTTTGAGCGTCGGGGTAGCTAAATATCCTTGCTTGCAGCATCTTATCGGGACTAAAGCTGATACCAGGCACTATATTTGACGGGCTAAATGCGGCCTGCTCAACCTCATTGAAATAATTTTTCGGATTTTCGTTTAGCGTCATGACGCCCACGTCGATGAGTGGGAACTCCTTATGAGGCCAAGTTTTGGTTAGATCAAAGGGGTTAAATTTGACCTCTTTTGCCTGCTGTAGAGTCATTATTTGAATTTTAAAATCCCAGCTTGGAAAGTCGCCCTTTTCTATGCTCTCAAAAAGGTCGCGTTGATTGCTCTCTCGATCTTTTGCAATGATCTGTGAGGCCTGAGCGTTGGTTAAATTTTTAATGCCTTGGCGAGTTTTGAAGTGAAATTTAACCCAAAATCTTTCGTTTTTGTCATTTATAAGGCTGTAGGTGTGGCTGCCAAATCCGTGCATATGGCGGTAACTTGCCGGAATACCGCGGTCACTCATCAGGATGGTTACTTGATGCATACTCTCAGGGCTTAAGCTCCAAAAGTCCCATGCTGCCTCATTTGAACGGAGGTGTGTACGAGGATCACGCTTTTG
>NZ_CALIMW010000087.1 GCF_938045405.1 uncultured Campylobacter sp.
AGGGTATTTTACCGCGACGCCCAATCATACTTCGCAATCCTATTCGACGATAATAATCGAAAGACCATATGCAGGCTTTATCTCTCGGAAAATAAAAAATATATCGGGATTATGGATAAAAATAAGAATGAGGATAAAATTCTCATAAATAGCATAGACGACATATACAAACATTCACAGAAAATCATCGAAGTAGCAAATTTTTATAATAAGGAGTAGAAAATGAAAAAAGTTTCATTTGTGTTGACCGCAGCGGTTGCGGCCTTTATGCTTGCGGGGTGCTCTGCCAAAGGTCCGAGCTTCAAAGAATTTAAGCAGGCGGAACAAGGCAAGGCTTTATTATATGTTTATCGAGAGGGCGGATTTGGTGGTAGCGCTATCTCTTACGATATTCACGTAGATAACAAAGATAAAAACGCCACTATCGGCACGCTTCGCCCTAAGGGATATTTAGAGACAATGCTAGACGCAAATAAGAATTATGAGATTTGGGCTAAAACCGAAGCCAAAAGCTCTTTAAATTTGCAAACCAAACCAAACGAAGTATATTGTGTAAAAGGCAGTGTAGGGATAGGCTTTTTCGTAGGGCATCCAAAACTGGAATTCGTAAATACGGCGACCTGCAAAAGCGAGATCGCGCAAACAAACCTATCTATTGGCGACGAGCCGAAAAACAAATAAACTAATTCATGGCCTCGGCGGGCTTCTGTCCGCCGCCTTCTAAACAAACACACCAAAACCAACCCAAATTCAAATTTCAGCTATCATTCTTTTAAAGGCAGTGCCTTAATTTCCTAATGGGAGTGTAGAAATGACAATTGAGGAGCTAGAAAAGCAAGTCGGTGACTTGCAGGCCGAAAAAGAAGCGATGAGCGCCAAAAATAAAGAGCTTTTGGGCGAAATCAAAAGGCTAAAAGCCAAAAACAACGACGCAGTAGATGCTGAGAAATACGCCGAGCTTGAGACTAAATTTGACGAGCTCAAGTCCGAAAACGACAAGCTTGTCAAAAAGTATGACGCCGACGTCAAAAAATTGAATGCGGATCTGGCCAATGGCTCGTTGAATAGATATCTCATAGACGCGGGGCTAAGCGATAATCTCGCAAAAGCGGGCGTAAAGGCGGAGTTTTTAGAAGCAGCCAAAGCACTTTTGCGCGGGCAGGCTAGCCTAAAAGATGAAAAAGGCGAGCTAAAGGCATACATCGCGGATAAGCCTATAAGCGAATTCGTAAGCGAATGGGCGCAAAAAGATGGCAAGGCTTTTATAGCCGCGCCGCAAGGGCAAGGCGGAGGCGCAGGCGGAAGCAATAACGCCGCGGGCGCGGGCGCGAAATGGGGCGGCAACCGCGAGGAGCGAATAGCCGCGATAAACGAGAAATTTAACTTAAAGGAATAAAAAATGGCACTAAGTGATATGAAAGTATTTTCCGAGTATATAACCCGCGCGACGATAGAAACGCTGGATCAAGATATCGAAAAATTTAATGCGGCAAGCGGAGGCACGATAGTTTTAAACTCCAAGGGCATCGACGGCGATTTTATGCAGGAGAGCTTTTTTAAGGGCATCCACTCCGCACAGCGCAGGGTGGATAGATACGCGGCGAACGCGGCGGCTACGGCTACGGCGCTAAAACAAGAGCAGGATAACGCCGTAAAAGTAGCGGGAGGTTTCGGGCCTGTGGTGTTTGAGCCTAGCCAGATGACTTGGATATTAAAAGACCCGTCTAACGCGATTGAAGTGATCTCGCGCAATATGAGCGAGGCTTTGATAAGCGATATGTTAAACACCGCTATTTCCGCGCTTGTCGGAGCTATCGGCAACAACGCGGGCGTAGTAAACGACGTAAGCGCGAGCGGTGGTATAAACCAAGCCAACCTAAACAACGCCTACGCCAAATTCGGCGATCGAAGCTCGGCGATAACAGCTAATATAATGAGAGGTGCGGTATTTCATAATCT
>NZ_CALIMW010000088.1 GCF_938045405.1 uncultured Campylobacter sp.
CCGCGAGCAAAGGAGCTTATTTATCTCTTAAATTTAACTCGCTAACGAGCTTGGAGTAAACTGCGTAGTCTTTGTTTTTAAGATATTTCATCATTCTTTTGCGCTGACCTACTAGCTTTAGTAGTCCTAAACGAGATGAAAAATCTTTCGGATTTGCTTGCAAATGAGTGGTAAGAAGCGTGATCCTCTCGGTAAGAAGCGCGATTTGCACCTCTGCAGAACCTGTATCTTTCTCTCTTCTAGCGAATTTCGCAACTATCTGTGCCTTTTGAGCCGTGTCTAAAGCCATGATGACCTCCTGATCGGTAAAATAGGAAGCGATTATACTTAATTAACCTAAATTTTTGCTTTCTTTGTGTAAAATGCACGCTTTCAGACCAAAGGAGAGAATAAATGCTTTTTACAAAAGCAAGCGAATACGCCCTGCTTTCAATGATCTGCATCGCGGGCAAGGAGGAGTCGATGGATGTCGATTCGATCTCTAGCGAGCTTGGAATTTCACGCAGCTTTTTGGCTAAAATTTTACAAAATTTAGCTCGCGCGAAACTTTTGAATTCCTTCAAAGGCGCTAAGGGCGGCTTTGTGCTCGCGCGCAATGCGGACGAGATCACGCTAAGCGAGATCATCAAAAGCGCCGAAAGACGCAAGGCGACGGTATTTGACTGCACCGCCGAGGGGATCGACGCCTGCCCGAACGGTCGCACGCTGTGCCGCGTCAATCTAATGTTCGGCGAGCTTCAAGAGAAAGTCGATGAGTATATGGATACGATCACGCTAGCAGACATCATCGGCAAAGAACGCAAATGAAAATATATCACCTAAGCCACACCGATCTGGACGGCTACGGCGCGCAGTTCGTCGCGGCGCACTATTTGACCGACGTGGAATTTTTCAACGCCAACTACGGCAAGGAGATAAACGAAAAATTTGATCTCATCCTCGCTAGTATCGACGAGCGGCTCGCTGCAGACGCGGACGAGAAAAGCCTGGTTTTAATCACCGATCTAAATTTACTGCCCGCGCAGTGCGAGAAATTTAGCAGCGAGCTGGCATGTCGCAACGCTCGCGTGATCCTTCTGGATCATCATCAAAGCGGACTTGAGTGCGCGAAAAAATTCCCGTGGTATTTCCTAGACTCTTCGCGCTGCGCTACGAAGATCACCTATGATTTTTTCAGTGCGATGTTCGGCGGCTCGCCGCGGCTGGATAAACTCGTGCGCGTCGTAAACGCCGTGGATATCTGGCTAAAAGACGAGAGCGAGTTTGAGCTCGGCAAGGTCTGCCTCGGTATGGTCTCGGGCGCAAAAGAGATCAATAAGATCATGTTTGAGCGGGAGAGCAGGGATTATATCTTTTTCCTGTTAGAAAAAATTTTTAAATTTCAAGACGAACCAAACGCGCACATAGCGCTAGATAGCGCGTTGCACGGCATAAAAAAGGAATTTTTTAAAAGCGAGCGCGACGATACGCTAAGCAATCTCGTCTCGCATTTCGTAGTCGCCCGCCTAAGCACGCAAAAGCAGCGCTTTGAGATCAGCTACCTCGGTAAAAAGGGCATTTTGACCTACAATATCGGCAACGTAAGCGTCATCGGCAACGATTTTTTGACGCAAAACCCGGACATTGATTTTTTCATCGACGTAACGAGCAAAAAAACGCTCAGCTTCCGCGCCGACGGCAAAACCGACGTTAGCGAAATGGCAAAGCTGCTCCTCGGCGGCGGCGGACACGTAAACGCGAGCGGCGGGATGTTTGCAGGCTTTAAAGACGCGAGCTCGTACGAAGCCGTAAAGGCGCAAATCGTGGGTCTAATCGAGAAAAAAACTCAAATTTCAAAGGAAGAAGATGAAAACTAATGACGAAAAAATCGCTGAGCAAGACCTCATCTACGAGATCAATATCCTGCTTGACGCGATGCTGCTTTATGCTGGCGTGAAGCGCGAGCGGCTCGCCGACGCGGCGCAGCTGTATATCGAAAACATCGACACGGTGCTTGCGAACTCGGATGCCAGCGGTGCGGACGAGGTGATCGCCGTGGTCGAGTTTTTACGCGGCAAACACGCGGAGTTATTTGAAAATAAGGGCTAGCTCGCGGAATTTTAAGCAAAATTTTGCGAGCTAGAATTTTACGAAGCGCAAACTATGCGGAGTAAAATTTCATTTAGCGCGGAAATTTATAGAGCGAAATCTGCGAGATAAAATTTTGCGAAATAGAATTTTAAAACGCAAAATACGGAATTTTACGGGTTTAGACTTAAAATTTTAAAATTTAGCAAACAAGCTTTGCGAATAAAATTTTAAGGCATGGGGCTGTAGAATTTTGTTTTAAAATTTTATGCTGTCAAACAAGAGCAAAATTTCAAGGCTTAGAATTTACGCTAAGAAATTCCGCGCAATAGCAAATTTAAAATTTTAAGTGCATTTTGCGGCACGGAATTTTATAAGAAATTTTAGACAACGCGGGGCAGCTCTGCGTAAAATTCTAATCTAGGCTTCGCGCGGAATTTTGCGCTCAACTAAGGCGCAAAATTTAAATATAAAGGCTAAATCTTTGCTTGCCAGTGTGGCGCGAAGATCACGCAGATTGCGGAATTTTAAATTTAAAAGCACGATTCTGCCGTCTAAGATCAAAAAATGGCATAGCGTCTAAGCTTGCCGATAATGACAAAGCTCGCTTTGAAAGAAAAAGAGAATTTTATCTGCAAAGGCGCAAAGATAGCATTTTAAGATACTTTTGTTGTTTCTAAGCAAAATAGGTCTGCTGCCAGAGGCTTTTAAGCAAGCGCGCTTGATAAAATATTATCGCTAGATATGGTGCAGGTGTGGTAACATCCGAACGTAGCGAAATTAAACGAACGCGGCACTCTATCGTCGCAAAGCCAGGCATAGTAAAATAAAAAGCTTGGGCAGGGCGCTAAGAAGTAAAATGTCGCGGAATAAGACATTTGCAGAGCAAGGTGCCTATAAGATGAAGCGTCGTAAAATAGAATAGCAAAGCAACGTGTCGATAAAATAGGCACCGTGAAGCAGAACTTCGTAGCAGTGACGCAGAGCGCGATTAAATTTTAAGCCGGCGGCGCGCTAAATTTTGAAATTTTATGAATTTAAAACTTTATGAAAGGATAGAAATGAAAAAGATTTTTTTGTTTGCATGTCTCATGCTTTTGGGCTCGCAGCTTTTCGGCGACGATAAGGTCTATCGCCTAAGACTTGCTAGTACGTGGGAGGCGACTACGCCCGTTTTGGGCGCTGCCGCCGAGGATTTTAAAAACTATGCCGAAAGCCTTAGTGGTGGTAGGCTTCAGATCCGCATCGATACGCCGAGCAAGCACAAGGCAAGCTTTGGCATATTCGACTTCGTCAAAAGCGGTCAATACGATCTAGGATATACTTCGCTTTATTATTATAAAGGCAAAGATGCTAAAACTATGCTCTGGACGGCGGTGCCTTTCGGTATGACTACTGATGAGCAGCACGCGTGGTATTACTATGGTGGTGGGCGAGAGCTTAATGATAAGATGTTCGCACAATACGGCATGAAGACCTTTTTGATGGGATCTACCGGCATGCAAATGGGCGGCTGGTTTAAAAAAGAGATCAACTCGGTTGCAGATTTGCAAGGGCTTAAATTCCGCATACCAGGGCTAGGCGGAGAGGTGATGAGCAAGCTGGGTGCCACTATAAACACGGTGCCTACGGGCGAGCTATTTATGGCGTTAGAGATGGGTACGATCGACGCGGTCGAGTGGGTAAGCCCTGTCTATGATATGCCACTTGGATTTCACAAAGTGGCTAAATACTACTACACAGGCTGGCAAGAGCCTATGGGAGACTGCCAGCTGCTGGTAAATCAAAAGGCGCTAGAGAAGCTGCCTGCGGATCTTCAAGCGATCTTAGAGGCTGCAGCAAGACTTGCCGGAGAGAACTTCCAAAATAAGGGCTTTTATGAAAACGCTCGCATTTGGGCGGAGCTAAAAGCGCAGTTTCCGGATGTGCAGGTGCGTGACTTCCCTGCAGACGTGATAGCCGCGCTTAAAAAAGCAACGAATGAAATCTTAGACGAGGAAGCGGCGAAAGATCCGATGTTTAAAGAGATCCTAGACAGCCAGCGCGCATTTTTGAAAATCGGCAGAGAATGGAATAAAATAAGCACCGTAGCCTACATAAATAACGTAAGCGGCATCGCAGGCGAAAGTGCAGCAAATCCAATCTCCGCAGGCTCTAGCGGTGCGACGAGCTCAGATTCTGCAAGCAGCGAAAATCACGGCGCTGCGAGCGATTCTAACGCGACTGACAGCAAAAATTTAGGCGCGACAAAGTAAAGCGGGCGCTGCGAGCGATAAAAATAAGGTGCGACGAACAGATCTGGCACAATAAGTAGCTCAGGAGCGACAAGCGGCAGAAATTTTAACTATTTTTGCATAAAGTAAATGGAATTCTGCCGCAGCAGCTTTAGCACAATAGCTTCAATATCAGAGCCCAGTTCATAAATCTCATCCGCAAGCAGGCAGAAGCTTTGGCGTAATAGCTTTAACATCGCAAGCAGCGCGATCTGGCATAGCAAAGGGCTCCCGCGTGAAAATAGAACGCCAAAAACACGCGATAAAATAAAATTATAAAAATTCCGAGCTCCAAGCACGGCGGAATTCGGAATTTTAAATCTAAAATTTTAAAATCAAAATTTATGGATTTCAGACGGAGCGCGAAACTACTCCGGTTATGCTAGAAACCGGTATTTGCGACCATTAAGACTAAAAGCCGCGTCTAGCATTTTAAAAAAGCCTATGAGCCTTTTGCATTCATCTATCAAAATCACAAAAATCGCATTTGCGTTAT
>NZ_CALIMW010000089.1 GCF_938045405.1 uncultured Campylobacter sp.
ATATATCCAAAAATTGAAAATCTACTTTGAAATTCCGGCATAAAATGGCTTGTTCTTATGCTTATACCGCTGCTTGCAAAATATCCGGTATAATAAACCTCAAACATAAAAATACCAAGACCAAACATAAACGGAAGCAACAAAAACGGGCAATCGTTTTCCCGCTTCTTTTTTGAAAGCAATATAAAATCATCATCATATCTGCAAAAGTAAATATAATAAACCAATGAATATAAGCTAGAAACCGCAAAAATAATAATCCCGTATATCCACATAATACTAACGTAAAATTCCGAAAGTTGGGTGTATGGGCTAATACTACCGATAATTTCGATATTTGGAAAATAACTTTTCATAAAATTTACGAAATTCAAGCACGCAGGAGAAATATCTAAAATATTTTTAGGAATTATAAAGGCGCTAAGAGAATATAAAAAATATATAAAACATAATTTCGTAAAAAATTTGCCGAATTTTACACGAGTATTTTTTATTCTTATCTTTTTGCTTTCAAAATCTAAATTCTGCAATCTTAACCCCTAAATAAAATGATTACGCATTTTAGCGCCTACAACCTTAAACAAACTATAAAAATTAGCATATTTATGTTTGTGTAATAAACGCAATTCATGCAAGGCTTCCGAAAACGGATTAAAATTTAGATTTGCATCCAAATTTAAAGCGATCCGTCGCTACTACTTTCGCGGGGTTTAGGAAGTGGCGAAATTTTAGTGTAATATTCCTCCTTGCCGTTGTATGGGCGACTGAAAACGCCGTCCGGGACGGTGAAGTTGCGCTTGGTTTGCGGATATTCTTTTAAATAGGCATCTAAAAATTTTGCAAACACCGGTGCTGCGGTACGACCGCCGCCCTCGACCTTTCGCATAGGTTTATAATCGTCGTTGCCGTACCAGATGATGATCTGCAAATCGGGCGTAAAGCCGCAAAACCACGCATCTATGCTATCATTTGAGGTGCCTGTTTTGCCCGCTATGTCGATGCCCTGCACGCGCGCGCGAGTGCCGGTGCCGCGCTGCACGATATTTTTTAGTAGCGTAGTCATCAGATATGCCTGTTCAGGGCGCAGCACGCGGCGGCGCTCAGGCTCTATAAAGCGAGTTTTGCCGTCCTTATCGGTAATCGAAACGATAAATTTTGATTTTGCAGTAATCCCAAGTCCCGGAAACATCGAATACATCGTGGAGTATTCAAGCGGCGAAATTCCGTAGCTGCCGATAGCCACTGACAGGGCGGGCGGGACGTTTTTAAAGCCGAACTCGCCCAGCTTTTTTACCGCGCGATCAACGCCGATAGATTGCATCAGATTGATCGAGGCAAGGTTACGCGAGCGTGTTAAAGCTTCTTTGATCGTGATGTAGCCGCTGTAAGTCTTGTCGTAATTTTTAGGCTTCCACGTTTTATCGCTGCCGTCGTCGAATTCTCTAGCTATATCGGGTACTTCGGTCATCGTCGAGTAGCCCATATCAAGGGCGATTTGATAGACGAAAGGCTTGAAGCTGGAGCCGGTTTGGCGCTGGGATTGGCTGGCACGATTGAAATTTGATTTCGCGTAATCCACGCCACCTACTAAGGCTAAAATTTCGCCATTTTGCGGATGCGTGACGACCATAGCGCCGTTTACGTTGCTTGCATTGGCGTCTTTGTTGCGCTTTAAAATTTCATTGTAGCCGAAAACTAATGCCTCTTGCGCCATCGCCTGCGCCTTTAGATCAAGGCTCGTATCTATGCGGTATCCGCCCGTGCGGACGTCCGGTAGAATTTTTTCGGCTTCTTTTATAATCTCATCTACGGCATACGGCGCTACATTTTGCGTGAGCGTTTCGTTGTAGATCGTAGGCTGCTCGTTCATCGCAAGCTCATATTCGGTCTTATTTATCCAGCCGAGCTCATGCATCCTATAAATCACGTTATTGGCACGCGAAAGCGACAAATCCAGGTGCTTAGTAGGATCAAAGCTGCTAGGAGCTTTCGGCAAGCCCACTAAAATCGCGATCTCTTTAAGGCTCAAATCTTGCAAATCCTTTTTGAAATATCCCAAAGCCGCCGTGCGGATGCCGTAATATCCGTGTCCAAAATACACTTCGTTGAAGTAACGCTCTAGAATTTGTTCCTTGCTTAGGGCGTTTTCTATTTTAAGCGATAGGATCGCTTCTTTGATCTTGCGATCAAGCTTCTTTTCGCTCGAAAGAACTAAATTTCGCGTGATCTGCTGCGTAATCGTGGAAGCCCCTTCGACGAATTTCATCGCTTTGACGTCCTTAATAATCGCCCTAAAAATCGCCTCGACATTCACACCGCCGTGTTCGAAAAACGCCGTATCCTCGATAGCTACGAGCGCCTCGATCACGCGGCCTGGGATCTCGTCAAATTTTACGTAAATTCTATTTTGTTCATTAAAAACATTGGCTATCAAATTGCCGTTGCGATCGTAAATTTTAGTCGTGAGCTCTGGATGATAATTGATTATGGAGTCCGATTCCAAGCGGATCTGCGAATAAAAATACAAAAAGATGCCGCCTGCTGCGAACGCGCAAACCGTAATAAAACTAAATAAAACTCTTACCATATAAACCTCTTTAAAATTTCCAGATCAAGCCCCATCGCCGTGAATTTTGACCCACGCGAGCTTTTGATATATTTTTCGTTAAAGCCTTCGATACTCATCGCACCCGCCTTGCCGCGCCAATCGCCGCTAGCGATATAGCCTTTTAAATCCGCTTCAGTAAATTCCGCAAATTCAAAGCTTGCGACGCTAAGTGCCGAAAGCTCTAACGCCTTACTGCAAAAAATCATCGCAGTATAAACGGCGCAGCTAGCACCGCTTTGGGCTCGCAGCATCCTTAACGCGTCCGCTTCATCCCGCGCCTTGCCTAAAATTTCGCCGCCGGCAAGCACAGAGCTATCGGCAAACAGCACTCTATCATAATTTTTATAAATTTTAAAAAACTGCGTTTTCTTGGCCAAGACAATGCGGTAGGCATAGGTGCGTGCATCGTCCTTACTAACGCCGCTTTCGTCGAAATTAAAAGGAATTTGCGTAAATTCTACGCCGTTATCCTTTAGAATTTGCGCTCTAGTAGGCGAGCTGGAGGCTAAATAGATCATCAAAACTCGCCCACAGTCACGCCTAGATAAACGCAAATCAGCGTAACTACGATATTTAACGGGATGAAATATTTAACGACGATGATTAAATGCTCATTCGCCTCAAGCTCATCTCCTGCATCCAAAGCTCGCTTCAAAGATGAAATTTTATAATGCATGTAGATAAAATTTAGTAGTATAAAGCCGGCGCCAGCCCATAGCGTCGCAATCGCACCTTTTACCATAGGATCTGAAAATTTAAAACTTCCGCCGTCCGCAAGAAAAAATCCACTTACGCAAACGATCACCAAAAATAGCGCAAAGAACTGCTCATAGCGTTTCATATATCGTAAAATTTCTGCAAATTTTACATCCTTCGCATCCGCTTGACTTTTACTGCTTAAATTCATAAAAATCCGCGCGATCAAAAATACGCAGATCTGCGCGCAGATCAAAAAAATCACGCTTAAAATGTGAATCAGCGGCAAAATTTGCGAGGCTTTGATGAAGCCGGTATCGATTTCGTTCAAATTTTACCTTTTGCGTAAGAGATCGCCTCTTTGATCGCTTCTTCGATTTTTAGCACGTCCTTGCCGCCTGCGGTCGCAAAATCATTGCGTCCGCCGCCACCGCCGCCTAAAATTTGCGCTGCTAGCTTAACCCACTCGCCAGCTTTGATCGGCGCGTTTTTAACACCTGCTGCGATTGAAATTTTGCCGTCGGTGCCTACTTGCATCAGCATTATCGCCGCCTTTTCGTGGCTATTTTTAAACTCATCTATCATAGTTTTTATATCACCGCTTTCGACCGAGGCTACGCAAAGTTTGGTATCACCGACATTTAGAAAAGCCAGTGCATGAGAACTGCTTGCATGCTTGATCTGATCTTTTAGCGATCTGATCTCATCTTTTAATTTCTCAATCGCATGGAGAGGCTCAATCCCTTTTAGCTCCGCAGAAATTTCAGCAAGCTTAGCGCGATTTTGAAGCGCCAAATTTAAAGCCGCGCGCGAACAAACTGCCTCGATACGCCTAACACCCGCACTTACGCCGCTTTCTTTGACGATAAAAAACGGTCCTATCTCGCTTAAATTACGCACGTGAATTCCGCCGCAAAGCTCCTTACTAATCTCTCCAAAGCTCACAACGCGCACTTTTGAGCCGTATTTTTCGCCAAAAAGCGCAATCGCGCCGCTGTTTTTAGCGTCATCTATATCCATAATCTCAGTTTTTGCCGCACAGCCCTTGCAAACGGCGTTATTTACAAATTCCTCGATTTTAGCTAGCTCCTCGTCGCTAAGTGCCTTAGGATGCGAGAAGTCAAATCTTAAGCGGTCCGCTTCAACTAAGCTTCCTGCTTGAGCGATATGAGCCCCTAGCACCGCACGAAGCGCCGCGTGCAAAAGGTGCGTCGCGCTGTGATGACGTGCAATCTGCTCACGCTCCTCAGAAACCTTGAGCCCGACGATATCGCCGATTTTCAGATTACGATTAAGGCACAAGTGGGATAAATTTAACCCATAAAATTTCTGAGTATCAAACACATCGGCTATGGACTCCACTTCGCCGCTATCGCCCGTCTGACCGCCACTTTGTGCATAAAACGGAGTGATATCAAACATCGCCCAGCCGATATCGCCGGCTTTGAGCTCATCCACTTCCGCAAAATCCTCGTTAAGTAGCGCTAAAACCTTGCTCGTGCGGCTAAGCTCTTCGTAACCGCTAAATTTATTCTCACCAAATTTCTCTAGCAGTGCCTTGAAATCGCCACGGACGTTTTTATCGCCACTGCCCTTCCATGCGGCTTTAGCTATCTGCCTTTGCTCGCTCATAAGCGCGTCAAATTTAGCCTCATCCACGCGCAAATTTTTCTCGCGCAGCATATCGGCGGTCAGATCGAGCGGAAAGCCGTAGGTATCATATAACTTAAACGCGACCTCGCCGCTAAAAATTTCTTTAGTGCGCGCAAGCTCCTCGTTAAAAAGCTCGATGCCGTTTGCCAAAGTGGCGAAAAACCGCTCCTCTTCGAGTTTGATCTGCTCCTTTACGGCTTGCTTTTTCTCGTTCAGATAGGCATAGTGCCCGCCCATCAGCTCGCATACTTTATCCACGAGGCGATACATAAATGGCTCTTTGATGCCGAGCAGATAGCCGTGGCGAACGGCACGGCGCAGAATTCTACGCAAAACATATCCCCTGCCCTCGCGGTTAAAATTTGTTCCCTGCGCTAGCAAAAACGTAACCGAGCGGATATGATCGGCGATGACGCGATAGCTCGCGCCGCTTTCATAAACGTAAGGTTTGCCGCAAAGCTTTGCAACCTCATCAATTAGCGGCATAAAAAGCGAGCTGTCGTAGTTGCTAAACTTGCCTTCTTTAATCGCCGTGACGCGCTCAAGGCCCATGCCCGTGTCGATGCTAGGCTTTGGAAGCGGGCTAAGCTTGCCGTCTTTGCTGCGCTCATACTGCATGAAAACTAAATTCCAAATCTCTAAAAAGCGGTCGCCGTCGCCGCCCATATAATCCTCGGATGAGTGAAAATGCTCCTCGCCCTGATCATAAAAAATTTCGCTGCACGGTCCGCACGGTCCGGTATCGCCCATCGCCCAAAAGTTATCGTGATCGCCGAAGCGATATATACGCTCCTGCGCTATGTGGCGCGCCCAGAATCCAAGCGCTTCGTCGTCCTTTTCGTGCACGGTGACGTAGAGTTTATCTTTTGGAAGCTTTAAAATTTCAGTGATAAACTCCCACGCATAGGCGATTGCCTGCTCTTTAAAATACTCGCCGAAGCTGAAATTGCCAAGCATCTCAAAAAACGTATGGTGGCGCGCGGTGTAGCCGACGTTGTCTAGGTCATTGTGCTTGCCGCCGGCGCGGATGCAGGTCTGACAGCTCGTGCGGATAGGCGGCGTCGGACGCGGAACGGCTCCTGTAAATATACTTTTAAACGGCACCATGCCCGCATTTGTAAAAAGTAAGCTGTCATCATCTGGTACCAGCGGCGCGCTGGGGATGATCTGATGCCCCTTGCTTGCAAAGAAATTTAAATATTCGCTTCTAATATCCATGATTTGTCCTGATTTCAAGTTAAATTTTAAAGGCGCATTTTAGCTAAATTAGATTTTAAAAATTATAAATTTTAACCATTCTTAGTTATAATGGCGCGAAAGATTAAATTTAGGGCATGGCGATGAAAAAAAAGATAGCGATCATAGGCATGGGCGAGCTTGGTCAAAAGCACTTCAGCGAGCTAAGAAGGAGCGATTATTTCGAGCTTGTAGCGCTTTATCATAAGGGCAGCAGTGAAAATTTCGGCCCGCGCTATCCGATCTTTGATAATCTAACCGATCTTTTTAACGTCGCCAAGCCCGATGCCGTAGTCATCACGGCTCCCCCGCCATCGCATAAAGAGCTGATTTTAAAATGCCTGCCGTTTACCAAAAATATCTTCGTAGAATCTCCGCTCGCGCAAAGCCTAGCCGAAGCCAGAGAGATAAATTACGCAGTCACTACTAACGGCACGCGCCTAGCCGTAGGCTACTCCGACCGCTACAATCCAGTAATCGTATCCTTGCTACGCGAGCTTGCCAAGGGGGATAAAATTTTTTCAATGAGCTTCGTAAGCGGTTTTGCAAACGATGATAGAGCAGATATCGTCGCCAATGCCCTTTTTAGAGATATCGATCTTGTGCGGCTGCTTTCTCACAGCGAGATCGCCTGCATAGAACTTAGCAAAAATATCTCTAAAGAGCGCACTCTAGCCGCATGCGCGACGCTTCACACAAAAAGCGGCTGCTATTGCACGCTAATGCAGTCCAATCTCTATCCGATCAGGCGCCACGGTATCGAGATTTGCACCGACAGCGGTGTGTATTTCGGCGATCTAATCTCAATAACTCTTTTTAAAATTACGCCTGACGGGCGCGTAAATCTGCGCGTCGATCGCGATGACTTTTCGCTGCGCCGCGAACACGAAGCATTTTGCGCGATGTGTGACAGCAGTACTAACGCGGGTCTTGCAAGCGTCGAGGATGCGATAAAAATCAGAGAAATCATCTCATGAAAAAAGCCCTAATTTTACTCAACATGGGCGGTCCGAACAATCTGAGCGAGGTTGAAGTTTTTTTAAAAAATATGTTTAACGACCCCTTTATTTTGGGCGTTAAGAGTGATTTTTGGCGCAGCGTTTTGGCTGCGCTCATCGTAAAAAGCAGAACCGCATCGGCGCGTAGCAACTACGAAAAACTGGGCGGACGCTCGCCTATATGCTCCATCACCGAGGCACTTTGCGAGCGAGTAAATGAACTAGCGCGAGCCGAATTAAGCGCGGGGTTAAAATTTGAAGGCGCGGCGGATGCAAGCGCTGCGAATGAGCCAGCGCAAGACACTCTATTACAAAATCAGCCGCCGCAGGATGTCCCGACACAGGGCGAGCCGCTGCAAAACGAGGCGCCGCAGGATGAAAAACCGATAGACGAGCTAATTTGCGATTATGCGATGAATTACACGCCGCCATTTGCAGAGGATGTGTTTAAAAAATACGCGGATTTTGATGAGATAATTTTGATGCCTTTGTATCCGCACTTCTCAAAAACTACGGTGCAATCGAGTCTGTGCTCTGCCGAAGCGGCGCTTAAGCGGCTCGGGATAAAAAATTATAAGATAGTTGATATTTTCTACGATAGCGCCGTTTACAACGAAATTTTACTAAATTTAATCGCAGAGTGCGTCGCGGAATTTAGCGCAGATGAAATTTCTCAAATTTCGCTCATATTTTCCGCGCATTCACTGCCTGTAAAAATGGTCGCCGCGGGCGATCCATACGAGGCGCAGGTAAAGGCGCACGTGGAAATTTTAAAAGATCTGCTGGCTGCGCGCGGGATTAAATTTAAAGAGATCATTTTGGCGTATCAATCGCGCCTGGGCCCCGTGAAGTGGCTAGAGCCCAATGTCGCGGACGTTTTGCGAGATCTGCAGAGCAAAAAAGCGCTCATATTTCCGATCGCGTTTTGCGTGGATAACTCCGAGACCGATTTTGAGCTGGATATTTTTTATAGGGCTAGCGCGCGCGAGCTAGGTTACGAATACTACGAAGTGTGCAAATGCCCGAACTCCCGCGAGGATTTTGCAAAATTTATACTCGCGCAAGCGCTGTAAATTTAGAGATTAAATTTAATCTTTTAGTTTGGATTTTTTATAGTCTTTATGAAGCTTGAAAGTAAATATAAAAGCTATTAAAACTAAAATTATACCAGCTATAACGCTAGTTTTTCTTCCTTTGTAGAGATAGCTCATGTTTGTCGTATCTTTAAATAAAACCAAACCATCATCGCAGCGGCTCAGCTTATTCAATACAAAATCAGACATATTTATGATTATACATCGATTAAATACATATTCTTTAAAAAATATATCACAAATATATGTTCCTTCTGAAATTTTTACATCTACAAAGCGTCTAGTGATGATTTTATTATTATTTTGGATTGACACTACACAATTGGCTTTCGTACGATAATGTCCTTTGTGCCTTTTAAGTTCTTTTATAGTACCGGAAAATACGAATGGATCTCTTATGCTTTGAGTACTTGGTACGATAGAGTAGGAGTACAAGAGAAGTATCGGTGCGATAAATGAAACGCAAACAACGATTAGCGTTATAAAAGTATGCTT
>NZ_CALIMW010000090.1 GCF_938045405.1 uncultured Campylobacter sp.
TTTTTTGAAATTCTACGTCCGCACTGGTTCGGCAAGGGCGCGGCGAAGCTGTGGGCGCTGCTGCTGCTCGCGCTTGGTTTTAGCCTCGCTATCATCAAAATCAGCGTGTTGATGAACGCGTGGGATAAGCGCTTTTACGACGCGCTAAGCGAGCTTAAAGGCGAGCTCGTTCCCGCGCTCGTGGGCGAGTTTTTGCTCTACACGGCGCTCATCGTGCTTTTCATCGTCTGCGGTAGCTGGCTTCGCAAACTGCTCGTAATCGTCTGGCGCGAGCGGCTAAGCGCGATGATGGAGCGCAAATGGCTACATAACGCAAACTTCTACCGCACGAGCCTTGATGGAAATTTTAGCGCCGGGGGCGGTTCAAATTTAGAAAAACCTGGCGACGCAAATTTAAACGAGCGCGCAGAGTATTCCGCAGCCGAGGCGGACAGCGCAGCTTTGCATAGAGATGTAAACGAGCTTGAAATTTTACCGAGCACGGCGAAGCAAAATGCAACAGGGCAAAGCGGCGCAAGCGAGAATGAAATTTCATCTAAAACTCGCGCAGATCGTGAAATTTCAAAAAGGGTCTCGAAGCTAGACAACCCCGATCAGCGTATCGCCGAGGATAGCCTGCTGCTCGTGCAAAAAAGCGTCGATCTCGTAAAATCGCTCGTCTATAATCTCGCCAAGCTCATCGCCTTCGTTACGATCTTGTGGCAGGTCTCGAAGGTGCTGAAATTTGAAATTTTCGGCATGCGCTTTGAGATCGAAGGCTTTTTGCTATACGTAGCGCTCCTTTATACGCTGCTTTGCTCGCTGATCACGCATCTCATCGGGCGCAGGCTTAGGGGGCTAAATTTTGCTAAGCAGCGTGCTGAAGCCGATTACCGCTCGGATTTGCTGCTCGTGCGCGAAAATGCGGAAGCCGTAGCGTTTATGCGCGGAGAGGATGCCGAGCGCGGCCGCTTCCGCGCGAGCTTCGGCGAGATCATGAGAAACTGGCGCAGCATCATGAATACGGAATTTCGCCTCGAATGCTTTTCGGCAAGCTACCTAAAAATCACGAATTTAATCCCGATCTTTGCCTGCTTGCCGCTGTATTTGTCGCGCGCGATGAGCTTTGGCGACATGATGCAGGCGCGCTCGGCGTTTTACAGCGTGCAGGACGGATTTGCGTGGTTTATGGACTATTACAAGCAGATTATGGAGTGGGCGGCGAGCGTGCAGAGGATCTATGAGTTCATTTCGCGCATGGACGGCGAGAGCGCAAATCTGCGTGCTTGCGTCAAACAAAGCAACGAAAATTCCGCTCGTTGCGAGGGCTTGTCGGTCTTTACGCCTGCGGGCGAGCCGCTGATCGAGGATCTACGCTTTGAGCTTGCGCCCGCGCAGTTTATAATGCTGCGAGGCAAGAGCGGTGCGGGCAAAAGCACAGCTCTGCGCTACGCGGCGGGTCTTTGGAGATACGGTCGCGGCGAGATCAGTCTGCCGCGCACGGGCGTGATGTTTATCCCGCAAAAGCCCTATCTAGCGCCGCTTAGCCTAAAAGAGCTCATTTCCTATCCGCAGCCGTCGCGCGC
Source organism: uncultured Campylobacter sp. (assembly GCF_938045405.1). Classification (GTDB taxonomy): domain Bacteria; phylum Campylobacterota; class Campylobacteria; order Campylobacterales; family Campylobacteraceae; genus Campylobacter_B. Next base: position 1,566 of record NZ_CALIMW010000090.1, read on the forward strand.
AGACGACGCGGAATTTTTAGAAATTTTACGCCGCGTAGGGCTTAAGAAATTTGCCCGCATGCTAAACTCACGCGCCGATTACGTTAAAATTTTAAGCGGCGGAGAGGCGCAGCGGCTTAGTTTCGCACGCATTCATTACCACAAGCCGAGCTTTGTTTTTGCCGACGAGATCACGTCCGCGCTAGATCCTGCCTCGGCGCGCGAGCTGCTACTTGGTCTGCGCGCGGCTCTACCAAGGCTAGGAATGCTAGCTATCGTGCATCAAACGGGGCTTGAGGACATATTCGAGCGGACGATAGAGCTTTAAATTTTATAGTTTAAATTTCACGCGGCAGGGATTTTGCCTTTAAATTCATATCTTTTTAAATCCAGATTTATTAAAATTACTCATTTATATTAAGCGGCGATAAAATTTAGCCGAAGCGCTCGGTGTTCGCATACATGGGCATCGGCATCCGCGTGGCTAGGTGCTCGCACGCAGTCGGTGGCATAGCACCGCCGTAGGTAAGTATTTGCGGCGCAACGAGTAGCTCGGAAGTTGGTCAGCAGTGCGCGATCGCGATTTTGCGCGAAATTAAGTCGGTAAAATTTAAACGCAAGATGATCTGCCGAGGAGACGGCGCCTAGATAAAATTTTAGACCGAGCCGCGATCGGTAGCGTAACGGCCTGCTAAATGAGCGGGCTGCGTCAGAGGCACGATGCGTGGGCATCGCAATAAGTCGGTAGCGCGTCGGATGGCGCGTAACACATCGGCGGCACGGGCGGAGCGCCGCGGCTGAGGAGAGACGCGGCGATACGTACCTACTCGGCGCCGTATGACATAACCTTCGCTCGGGCAAATCATCATCGTAACGGCGCGACGATCGAAGCAAGCAACGTTGCCGTGGCAGGGGATCGATAGCACAAAGCGGCGCGGCGTGATTGCGGCGGCGACGGCATAAAATGCCGCAATATGGCAACCGCGATCGACAGGATGCGTATGTAGGAAAAGCGCAGTGCAGGTAGCGCAAATGTCGCGATACGACAATGGCGACCCGCGGAGCGTATAGGCAAGCAGCGGTGCGGGTGGCGCAATAACGCCGAGGCGATACGATAGCGGCGACCGACGAGACGTAACGCCGCCGTAGCGTTCGCGTGCGCTACGCCTAAGCCGCTAAATTTTAAAACGAAGCAAGGAGATTTTATGCTTAAAGCGAGGATTGTTTATAAATTTGCGCTCATCGTGTTGCTAGGCTGCACGCTTTGCATTTTGGGCTTTTCGGGCGCCTACTTTGCGCGCGGCGAGTACGACGAGACGTGGATGAGCCTGCATAAGATCGCGGGATTTGGCCTGCTTTGCGTCGCGATCTTGCATATAATCACAAGGCGAAAGAAGCTCGTAAAGCTCTGGAGCGAGTTTTTGGACGTGGTTTTGAGCCGCAAAAATCCCGGCTTTTGTAATATGGATCGCATAATCGGCGCGATCGAGCGCTATAATATCAGAGAAATCGCTAATAAAATGGGCTTTGAGCCGGACGAGCTCGCTGAGATTTTGAAATCAAACGGCATCAAGCTTGTAAGCGCAGATCAAGGCCTGCGCGAGCTTGCGAAGTTTAACGACGAAAAAATTTTCTTCATCTTGGTGCTTTTGATCGAGGCGAAATTCGGCAAGGCGGGCGAATGCAAGGTTTAAATTTTAAAATTCCGATCCGAATTTGTTCCATAAACTCGCTAAACTCGCTGCTTTAAGAAGCGAAAGTCGCCAAAGAGTCTAAATTTAAAATCGAAATTTTATCGCGCCCAGTAAAACGCTCAAAATCAAAATTTCATCCGAACTACGCCTAAATTTTAAAAAATCTATCTTTAATCTTTGAAATTTATTATTATTTAATCAAGAGAAATTATAATATAGCATTTGCAAATCATTCGCAAAATTCTAATTTTGACTAGGGGAGAGTGATGTTTAAGAAATTTTATCTTTCAAATGCCGCAATCGCGCTAAGTTTGTGCGCCACATTGCAACTAAACGGAGCCGAAAACAACGCTACGTCTGCAAATATCGGTGCGCCCGGCGCGGGAGCCGTAAATTCCGCAGCTCCTAAAAACGCTTCCGGCGCGAACGCCACGAGGCTGGGCACCATCGTAGTTACCGCAACGGGCTTTGAGGATATGCTTAAAAACGAGGTTCGCAACGTCTCGGTCATCACCGCGGAGGATATGGAAAACCGCGGCTACCGCGATCTGCGCGAAATTTTAGAAAAGGCGCCGGGGGTTAGCTTTCACGGCGATACGGTTGATCTGCGCGGACAGGGTCAGAAGGCAAATACCTCCGTAAAGGTCCTTCTTAACGGAGTCGCGCTCAATATGATCGACACGACGCCGACGAGCATTCCGATCGATCTAGTTCCGATCGAAGATATCGAGCGCGTGGAGATCATCCCCGGCGGCGGTAGCGTGCTATACGGCAGCGGCACCAGCGGCGGCGTGATAAATATCATCACGAAAAAGGGCGCCAGATACCCATACGCCAATGTCTCCACCAAGATCGCGTCGTATAATTACAATGATCTAAATTTAGGGCTCGGTGGCAACGTGAGCGAGAATTTGTTTCTAAAAACCGCCGTAAAGGGCTTTAAGCAGCGCGGATACCGCAAGGGCGAGAAAGAGAGCGGCTATTACGGCTCGCTTGGGATGTATTATAAAATTTCGGACGATCAAAGCATCTCTTTTGATCCGAGCTATTATCAGGCGCGAACCTATTCGGTGCCGAGCTTAGGGCTTGCCGAGCTTAAGGCGGATCGCCGCCAGCAGGGAGGCGAGAGGACTTTTACCAAAAGCACGCGGGCAAATTTCGATTTCGGCTACACGGTAAAATTCGGCGATAAAATCGAAGCAAATTTGCATCCTTATTATCAAGATATCAGGAGCGTACAGCAGGGATTTGTGATGAAAGACCGCAAAGAGGGGGCAAATTTAAAAGGCAAGCTCGACTACGACAGCGGCGAGTTCATAGCGGGATATGATTATCTCAAAAACAAGGGCTTTCGCAGGATAAATTTTGACGACGCGATGAATCCTATGATGAGCCTTTCGCAGCTTACGATCTTTGATATGCAAAAGCTTACCCACTCGGTCTATGCTTTAGAAAAGCACAATTTCACCGATCTGTTTTCGCTTAGTGCGGGCGGGCGGTTTGAGCGCGCCGAATACAAAGTAAATCGCAGGGTTTTAACGACTATGAAAATGATGGGAAACATAATCTCGCAGACGCAAAACAGCACCCGAGTAAGCGATCATAAGAACAACTACGCTTTTGAGATCACGCCGAATTTTAATTATTCCAAGGATGGCAATCTATATTTTAAATTTGAGCGCGGCTATATCTCCCCAGGCCCTAATCAGCTCATCGACAAGCTCGGTCGCAACGGTCCTTATGTGCTTAATAACCTCAAATCCGAAACCTTTAAAACCTACGAGATCGGTCTTAAAGATCTGATCTACGGGCAATACGTAAGCGCTACGATCTTTTGGACCGATACGAAAAACGAGATCATAAACGAAACTTTGGGCAGCTCGATCACCGACGGTTGGCATTTTATCAATATCGACGAGACGCGCCGCAAGGGCGTGGAGCTGTATGCGGAGCAAAGTCTGCTTTCAAATTTAAAGCTCAGCGAGACCTTTTCATACGTCGACGCCAAGATCCAATCCGGCGCGAATAAAGGCAAGCAGGTTCCGTTGGTGGAGCGCTCGAAGTTCGTTTTGGGCGTCGATTATGAGCCGATTAGAAATTTAACGCTGATGAGCGATTTTAAATATTTCTCATCATCGCACGACGGCAACCACGATAGAATCGACTCGCGCACTATCGTAGATCTGGGCGCTGCGTACCGCTTCACAAACGGATTTTTGATAAGCGCGGGAGTCAAAAACGTCTTTGACGAGGAGTATAATTACAACCAAAATTTACGCTCGGACATCTATACTCCGGCTCCAGGGCGCAACTATTACGTGGAGTTTAAATACACCTATTAGCGTGCGTTTAAATTTAAGCGAGGTTTGAGCTGCGAAATTTAAAATTTACGGGCAAATTTAAAATTTTACTGCGCACTTTGCCGCCGCGGGATTAAATTTAATAAAAGGAGCGAAGATGAAACCGGACTATAAAAACTGGGTGCCTAAGGGCATGATCGCGAGCTTTGCCGCGGGTGCGGGCGTAGCGTTAGTTTTGTTTTTGATTTTCGGCGTTTGCGGTTTGGGTGTTAGTGGTGCGCTAAGAGGCGTACTAGCTGGGCTTTTCGGCGCAGCGACGCTGTTTTTGATCGGCTTTACGATCTACTGCGTCGTATGGTACCGCGCGTTTGATTACGGCGGCAAGCGTCAGCTCTCTCGCGCGATCGTAGAGGGCACGGCGAAATACGTGGATCTGCCAGAGGGCGGGCGCGGGCTGGACGTAGGCTGCGGCAGCGGCGCTCTAACGATCGCCGTCGCCAAGCGCAACCCGCACGCATCGGTGCTGGGCGTCGATCGCTGGGGCTTTGAGTATGCGTCTTTTAACAAGCAGCTGTGCGAATCCAACGCGCGCGCCGAAGGGGTGCAAAACACTAGCTTCGAGCAAGCCGACGCCACGCAGCTGCCCTTTGAGGACGGCAGCTTCGATGCGGTTACAAGCAACTACGTCTATCACAACATCATGCGCAAGGACCGCCAGGCGCTGCTTTTAGAGACGCTCCGCGTGCTTAAAAAGGGCGGCAGCTTCGCGATACACGATCTTTTCTCGCGCGGAAACTACGGCGACATGGATGCTTTCGTCGCGCGGCTTAAGGAGCAGGGCTATGAGCAGCTCGAGCTTATAGATACGACGCAGGGGCTTTTTATGGGCCCGCGCGAAGCCAAATGGCTGATGCTGGGCAGCTCAAAGCTTCTGGTGGGTAGAAAATGAAAAGCCTTTGTAAATTTTGAAATTTGAGTTAATTTAGAATTCCTAGGCGACGGATTTAAATTTAAGGCCGATCGCTTTTATGAAATTTCGCTTTTAAATTTTGAAATTTTATGTTTTTGAGCGTGCGGTACAGCGTGAGTTCGGGCGTAGAGCTACGCTATGATAAGATTAAAATTTCACGCTGCGAAAGAGCAGTGAGTAAGACGATCCTTCGGGTAAATTTGACCGCGGATAAAGCGGATTTGATGCTGAACTACTATCTTTAAGATAAGCTTTTGTTTAAAAAATATATAATCCATATTTTATTTAATCTCAAAGGAGAAACTGTGAAAGGAACTATTTTGGCTAAGGGCATTATCCTTGCCGCAGATGAGAGCCGCTACTCATACCAGCAAGAGGATGTGAAATCGGCAAACGAGGAAGGCAAACCAGTCGTTTTGAGTCAAGGCGATGAAGTTGATTTTATCGCAGAAGGTCAAACTGCAAAGGAGATATACCTTACAAAAACAAAGCTCATTAACGTAGATTTCTCTAATTTTTCTCTTGGGGATGATAATTTATCAACCATCAGAACGCTTGGACTAGCGGGATCGGCGCTACCGATTTTAGGCGTTATTCCGTTTATCGGTTTAGTTTTCGTCATCGCAGGTTTTATATGTATATTGCTCGCTATCATCAAGCTTTCAAATAAAGCTGCCAGCCCTACGCTTAAGAAAAACTACATCATTTATTTAGTAGCCACCGTCGTAGCGACCATACTTATCTTTATAGGTGCGACTATGGGGGTATTCGCACTGATAGGCGCTAGCGCTAAATATGGCGGTGCCAGCGGTATCGGCATAGCCATTGGCGTCATTTTCTTCATCGCCGGCATAATCGGTATGATCTATGCGTTTTTTAAAGAATTCCAAGTTTATAATGAGCTTTCAAGAATATCGGGCGATAAATTTTTCCTCTATTACTTCATTTGCACGGTCGTCGGTGCGCTAACGGTCGCTATAGCTATCGGATATTTTATACTTCTGGCGGCGTTTATCTTACAAATCATCGCTTGGTATAGGCTACGAGAGATTAAGGCGGCTTAAATTTTTGTATTTCTGATCGGCGGGTAAATTTGCGCGGACAAAACCCCCCGATAAATTTTAATTTTGCGGGTTTTATTCGTAAATCCGCATTGTAAATTTAATGGCCCCGTGCTATTTTAAATTTAAACGCGATATAGGCTAAAGCAGCCGTAGTCGGTGCGTACGGCTAAAAACTCCTCGCCATTTATGCGCTCAAATTTCGCCTCGCAGCGCTTTACGACGTGCGAGAGCTCAAAGCTAAGACGCAAATTTCCGCTTTTTAGATCGATGATGTGGGCTTTGTCGTAGCTAATTAGCGCGAGCCTCGAACCGTCCGCGCTAACGCAAAACTCGTCCGCTTCGGCGCATTCGCCGTGTAGCCACGCGGGCTTCGACCGCTCGCCGCTCGTAGCGTCAAGGCAAACTAGCTTGCTGGTGTAGCGCTCCTTGCCTAACACCGAGCCGTCCGCTAAAAAGCAAATTTTATCAAAAATGCCGAAGTCGCCTTTTATCTCGTTTAAATTTTCGCCGTTTAGCGTGCTTAAAATTTTGATCTCATTTTGCTTGCAATGAAGCGCTAGCCGCGTGCCGTCACCATCGAGCGCGGCACAAAGAATCGGCGTATAGTTTTTTATTTCGGATCTGTATTCGGTCAGAGGCGAAATCTCGCCGACGCGCAGAGTAAAAATTTGACCAAACATCGCAAACGCCGCCGTATCTTTCGCAGCGCAAACAAAACTCGTAAATTCTTTGCTATTTTTAAATCTCAACCATTGAGAGAGATCGCTAAATTCGCCGCTTGCGGGATCAAATTTAAAGATAAAGTGATCCAGATCCAAAAGCAAAACCTCACCCGTGCGCTCCGCCTGCCATGCAAGCGGCTTTGGCAAGAGGGTCTGCTGCTTTACGGCGCCGCTCGCGTCCAGCCTGATGAGAAAGTCATCTAGCGCGCCGCCCTCTTTGTAGCCGCCGCATTTATAGACGAAAAGCTCACTTTCCGCACCTGCAAAGGCCAGCGCCCCCGTGTATCCGCCGCCGATATAGATGTGCAAACTCGCCTCGCCCGCTTTGGCGCCCGCGTTTTGCAGGACATAGCCCTTCTTTAGGCTCTCCCACTCCTTTTTCACGCAGGCTTTTTGCGCTTCGTCTATGCCGGCAAACTCCTTTTGCGTCAGCCTCGTTTTGCCGTTTTTGACGCTCTCGCTAGCTAAAATTTGACCCTGCACGCGCAAATTTAATCGGTCGCCGCCGCTTAAATTTATCAAATTTTTCATTTTCGCTCCTGCGGATTAGTTTTAAAAATTATCGCAAAGCGGCGCTTAAAAGCCGCTAA
>NZ_CALIMW010000091.1 GCF_938045405.1 uncultured Campylobacter sp.
GGCGGTTGGATCTTGGCTATCTTAACTTATTTGTCGGGTTTAGTCCTTAACCATTTTAGTCGGACTGCTCCCGTGGGGTTAGGTCTTATGGAATACGGCAAATTTCTATTTTTGCCCTTTACTAGCGATATGTTGCGCAAAAATAAAAGCTCGCTTATCGTCGCCGCAAAGTCGCTGCAAAACTGCGAATATGACGTAACTCCCCAAAAAGTATCCGTAGCGAAGGTAATAGCTACGGTTTGTATCGTAGCGATTGCTTTGCCCGCAGTAGCGATTGCAGAACCGGGGCTGACTACTAGAGATGATGCGGAGATCTCTAAGTTGGCGACAAATTTAAGTACTGTTAAATACGATCTAGACGCTTACTATATCTCTCAGGGCAAATTCGCATCCGATTTTTCGGTTATGACGAATGTTCCGCTAGAGCCTAACGGAGAAAATTCCGCATATCTTAAAAGCACAAAGGGGGATAAATGCTTCCTAATCAGCGTGGATGGCGAAAAGAAAACGATCACTATCGCAAAAGGCCCTGATACCGAAAATAACATCTGCCGGGGAACGTATGAATTACCGGGCGTCCCTAAAATGTTATCGGAGCCTATTAGCGTGAAAAAAAGCTATTAATTCACACGATTTAAGGGCGAATTAGATTATGGCGGCGGATTTAAGAGCCCTGAAATTTTATATAAAATTTCGTCTTAAATTTACGTCGCCTTGTGCGCACGAAAGTGATCTACTCGGAAATCAGATAAAGTTGCGCACTTTGGCGTGAAATTTAGCCACTATTTGGGCGGGCCTAAGTTTCATAAAATTCTGCGGTTAGAATTTTAACGCCGTTTTAAGATTATTTTTGTAAAATCACATTTCTTTTTTACCGCTGGCGGGCTCATAGCTCAGTTGGTTAGAGCATCCGGCTCATAACCGGATGGTCCTAGGTTCAAGTCCTAGTGAGCCCACCACCACAAAATTTTTTGCTTTTCACTACATCAAAATCCGCAAAATTCTATAAATTTCATGCGTCGTTTTTCCTTTGAAATTCCGCTTCATAACTTCAAAAGACAAAGCTTGCCGCATAATTTCAGCTTTATGGTTAAGCTCGCGATTGAATTTTCAAATTTAACTTTCATTTGGCGACCGATTAAATTTTATTTTATGGCAAGTTGCGGTAGAATTCCATTAAAATTCTTAGTGCAGGGAGATGTCCATGTCAGAAAATCAAACGAAAAAAGGCGGAGTCTTAGCTTTTTATTTTAACTCAAGCTTGCTTTGGCGCATCATTATCGCTTTAGTGTTGGGCTCTGCGATCGGTATGTTACTACCTAAAAATATGCCGGTGGGCGATACCACGTGGGTGGCGATTTTAACGCCTTTGGGAGATCTTTTTGTGAGACTTTTAAAGATGATCATGGTGCCGATCATTATCTGCTCGCTCATCGTAGGCACGAGCAGTATCTCGCCCGCGCACCTGGGCAAAGTAGGCGTTAAGGCGATCATATTTTACGCTATAACTACGCTTTTTGCGATCGTCATCGGCCTAGCGTGTGCGTTTGTATTTTCTCCAGGTAGCGGACTTGATCTAAGCGATGCGTCCAAGGCTGTCGAAAAGGCAGCGAACGCGCCTAGTATGAGTAAAATTTTGCTTAATATAATTCCTACAAATCCTTTTGATTCCATAGCCAAGGGCGAAATTTTGCCGATTATCGCGTTTTGCTTATTTTTCGGCGTAGGGCTTGCGTTTTGCCGCGACAGTAGTGATGCTCGTATTAAAAATTCCGCTGATACGGTTTATAATTTTTTCGATGGAATGAGCGAGATTATGTTTAAGGTCGTGCATTGGGTGATGCAATACGCACCAATCGGCGTTTTTGCGCTAATGTTTGTAGTGTTTAATAAAAGCGGTATCGAGGCTTTCAGCTCGCTATTAAATGTCACGATTACCCTATACGTGGGACTTGCGATTCAAGTATTTGCGGTTTATTGCGTTATTTGTATGCTTATCGGAGTTAGCCCGATTAAATTCCTTAAAAAAGTGCGTCCGCCGATGCTTACGGCTTTTGTTACCCGCAGCTCCAACGGCACGCTTCCGATTACGATGCAAACCGCCGAAGATATGGGAATTCCAAAGGCGATCTACGGCTTTGTTTTGCCCGTGGGTGCTACGGTGAATATGAACGGCACGACCGTGTATTTGGGCGTGTGCACGCTCTTTATCGCTAATGCTTGCGGTATCGATCTAAACAGCAGCCACTACCTCACGATCATCATCACTTCGATGCTTGCGGCAATCGGAACTGCCGGAGTTCCGGGAGCTGGTGCGCTGATGCTGCTTTTAGTGCTCGAATCTATCGGCGTCAAGGTAAGTGGTAACGTAGCGATCGCTTATGGAATGATTTTGGGCATTGATGCGATTTTGGATATGGGGCGAACCTCGATGAACGTAACGGGCGATGTTGTCGCGTCGATCTACGTCGCAAAGAGCGAAAACGAAATGGATATGAGTAAGTGGGAGAATTAACCCAAGTAAAATTTAGAAAGGACGAGCTATGAAAAGAGTTGGAATTATCGGCGGAATGGGACCTTTAGCGAGTGCGGATCTGTATATGAAGATCATAGAAGAGACTGCGGCGAGCAGCGATCAAGAAAATATTCCGCTTGTAATCGATAGCTATCCGCAGATCGAAGATCGCACGGCGTTTATCTTAGGCAAAGGTGAAAATCCGCTTCCGCGCCTAAGCGAGAGCGCTGTTAGGCTCAAAAATGCAGGCTGCAAGGCGTTTGCGATGGCGTGCAACACGGCGCATTTTTTCGCAGACGATGTAGAAGCTGCGGCGGAAATCCCGCTAATTCATATCGCCGAGGTCACCGTAAAAGCGATCCGCAAAAATTATCCAAAAGCCCATAAAATAGCTGTGCTAGCCACTATTGGTACAAAAAAAGCTAAAATTTACGACGATCCGCTCAAAGAAGCGGGGCTAATCAGCGTGGATCTCGGCGAAGAAAATCAAGCGGTTTTGATGGATTGCATCTACAAAGGCGTTAAGGCGGGCAAGACTGCCGAATACGTGGGGGCTTTTGAGAATTTGCTAGGCAAAATCGATGCTGATATTTATGTCGTTGCCTGCACCGAGCTGCCGCTATTTTTGCCGTTAATCAAAAGCGATAAAATTTTCGTCGATCCTACTAGAGAGCTTGCTAAAGCGATCGTGGAATTCTCAAGATCGTAGAGCCGTAAAAGGCTTTGCAAGTGGAATTTTAAACCGCAAAATTTTACGATGATTTAAGTTATAGAATTTTGCGGAATTGCGTTAGCTCAAAATTCCATCGAGGCGGAATTTTATGATAGTGGAATTTCATCAAAGCATTTTAAGCTTAAAATTTTGTCAAAATTTAATCCGTAAGATCCAGAATGTAAAACCTCCGAAGTAAAATTCCGTAACAAAATTTACTCGTAAAATTTCACGCTGAAATTTAAGCTAAAATTCCATTAAATTTGACCGTTTCTAAAGCCCGAATTTAATATAATCTCCAAATCAAAAAAGGATCAAAATGAGCGACTACACCCACCTGCACCTTCACACCGAGTATTCGCTGCTAGACGGCGCGAATAAAGTAAGCGAGCTCGCCGAGCTCTTACAAAGCCGCGGCACCAAGGCGTGCGCAATCACCGACCACGGCAATATGTTCGGCGCGATAGACTTTTATCAGACGATGAAAAAGCACGGCATTAAGCCGATCATCGGCATCGAGACCTACCTGCACAACCACGACGATATCGGCGATAAAAGCGACCGCCAGCGCTACCACTTGATACTGCTTGCCAAAAATGAGACGGGCTATAAAAATCTAATGTATCTTAGTTCGCGCGCGTTTTTGGACGGCTTCTATTACTACCCGAGGATCAACAAAAAAATTTTAAAAGAGCACAGCGAGGGGCTCATCTGCTCCTCGGCATGCCTAGCGGGCGAGGTGGAATTTCATCTAAATAGAAGCGAGCGAAATTTAAAGCGCGGCGCGGGCGGCTACGAAGCGGCGAAAAAAGCGGCGCTTGAGTATAAGGAAATTTTCGGCGAGGATTTTTATCTCGAGATCATGCGTCACGGCATTGGCGAGCAGTTAAACGTCGATAAAGACCTCATCCGCCTCTCGCGCGAAATCGGCGTCAAGATCATCGCCACGAACGACGCTCACTACTCGCGCAAGGACCGCGCCAAGGCTCACGACGTCTATCAGTGCATCTCGATGGGCAAGACGATCAACGATGGCGACCGCCTAAAACACGTCGTTTCGGAATTTTACGTAAAAAGCGATGAGGAGATGAGGCGGCTTTTTGCGGATATCCCTGAAGTGATCGAAAACACCGCCGAGATCGTAGAAAAATGCAATCTGAAATTTGCTTTCGACAAGAAGGACTACGCGCCGACGCCGCCGAATTTTAAATTTACGATCGAATACGCCGCTAGGCTCGGGCTTTCGCTGCCGCAGCCCTCGGAGCGCTATAGCTTTGCAAACGATGATTTTTTATTCGATCATCTCTGCCGCGAGGGGCTTAAAGAGCGCCTTAAATTTATCGATCCCGCCAAGCACGAGATTTATCGCGAGCGCCTGGAAAAGGAGCTTGCCATCATCAAAAACATGCATTTTTCGGGCTATATGGTCATCGTGCAGGATTTCATCAACTGGGCGAAGGATCACGACATCCCGGTTGGCCCCGGTCGCGGCTCTGCGGCGGGCAGCATCTGCGCGTATGCGCTTCGCATTACCGACCTCGATCCGATCCCGTATAATCTGCTTTTCGAGCGATTTTTAAACCCGTCGCGTATCTCGATGCCCGACATCGACGTGGATTTTTGCCAGGCGCGCAGAGGCGAGGTGATCGACTACGTCATCGATCAGTACGGCAAATTTAACGTCGCGCAGGTGGCGACCTTCGGTAAGCTGCTCGCGCGCGGCGTCATCCGCGACGTGGCTCGCGTCTGCGATATGCCGCTTTCGCAAGCCGATAAGATGGCGAAGCTGATCCCCGACAAGCTCGGCATCACGCTCAAGCAGGCTTACGACGCCGAGCCGAAGCTGAAAGAATTTATCGACGCAGATCCGATCGCACAGCAGGTTTGGGAGTTTGCGCTGGATCTTGAAGGGCTCAATCGCAACGCAGGTATGCATGCCGCGGGAGTGGTGATCTCAAACGAGCCGCTGTGGAACAAAGCGCCGCTATTTAAGCAGGATAAGGGCGAGGATGCGCGCCTAGTAACGCAATACACCAAAAACTATCTCGAGGACGTCGATCTGATAAAATTTGACTTTTTAGGTCTAAAAAACCTCGATGTGATCGATAACGCCATCAAGCTCGTCAAGCGCCGCTATAATCGCGACATAGTTTGGGAGGAGATAGACTTTAACGATCCGCAAACTTACAAAACGATTCAAAGCGGCAACACGCTGGGGATTTTCCAAATCGAGGGCGCGGGCATGCAGGATCTGGCGATGAACCTGCGCCCGGATCGCTTCGAGGATATCATCGCGATGATCTCGCTCTACCGCCCTGGGCCGATGGATTTAATCCCCGATTTTATCAGGATCAAACACGGCGAGCTAAAAGCAAGCTATATTTTCCCCGAGATAAGAGAAATTTTAGAGCCAACATATGGCATCATCGTCTATCAAGAGCAGGTCATGCAGATCGTGCAGAAGGTAGGCGGCTTTAGCTTGGGCGATGCCGATCTGGTGCGTCGCGCGATGGGTAAGAAGGATGAGAAGAAGCTCGCTCACATGCGCGAGCAGTATCTAAGCGGCGCTAAAGAACTGGGCTTTGACGTAGCAAAAGCAGATGAGCTATTTGATCTGATTATGAAATTTGCCTCCTACGGCTTTAACAAATCCCATGCCGCGGCGTATTCGATGATCACCTTTCAAACAGCCTATCTTAAGACCTACTATCCGGCGGAGTTTATGGCGGCGCTGCTTACTTCGGAGGAGGGCAATACCGATAAAATTTCAAAGTATATCGACGAGGCAAGCCGTCTAGGCATCGGGCTTTTGCCGCCGTCGATCAATCAAAGTTTAAGGGGCTTTAGCGTCGTGGACGACGAAAACTCCAAATCGGGCACCTCGATCATCTACGGCCTCGGCGCGATTAAGGGCGTGGGCGGTGCCGCGATCGAGAATATCTTAGAGCTTCAAAGCGAGGCTAAATTTCAAAGCATCGACGATTTTGCTTCGCGCGTGGATAATTTCCGCGTCAATAAAAAGGTCATCGAGTCGCTGATCTACGCAGGCGCGATGGATTGTCTGGGCAAGAGTCGATTAGCGATGATTCAGAATATGGAAAATATCCTAGACGTGATGAAAAAGATCACCGAGATTAAAAAGGACGCCGCAAGCTCGCTTTTTGGCGAGGATGAGGATATGACGAGCGGCATGAGCGTAAGCTTCGTAGATACCGACAAGGAATTTCCGCAGGGCGAAATTTTAAAATTTGAGCAGCAGACCGTGGGCGTGTATCTCTCGGGGCATCCGCTGGATGATTATAAAGAGGAGATGGAGGGCATCGACTATACGCTATCCTCGGCGTTTAGCGAGATCGAGGGCGATAGCGCCGAGGTGCTTAGCGTGGGGCGGATCGAGGATCTGTCCACGCGCATGACGAAAACGGGCAAAAAAATGGGGATTTTAAACGTGCTTGATCTGCACGGCAGCTTCGAGCTCGCGGTGTTCGATAACGCGCTAAAGGCGATCGAAAACTTAAGCCCGCAGGAGCGGGAGCGCCCGTACGCCTTTATGATTAAAATTTCAAAAAGCGCGGTCGGCGGCGCGGCGTATCAGCTGTCGTTTCTTTCGATGATGAGCCTGCAAAACGCTCGAGATCCGAGCTTTCGCCCGCACGCGGGAGTATTTTTGAGCGAGAATCCACTCAAAGCCTACGCCGCGCAGCTTGGTGCGATCGCGCATACCAAATCGAACGAATTTGACGAACTGGTGGGCGATGAGGACGCGAGCGTTAAAATTTTGTGCGTCGGCAAGATCGAAAACGTCCACACCCGCACGACCAAATCGGGCAAGCAGATGGCAAATCTCACGGTGCTCGATCTTGCGGGCAGCTTCGAGATGAGTGCGTTCGGCGATATTTGTGATGCGGTCACTACGCTAACGGACGCGGAGCTGGAGCGCCCGATGGCGTTTTTGGCGCGGCTTAGCAAAAATACATCCCCTTACGGCGGGAAATATCAAATTTATCTGGATGAAATTTTAACCCTAGATGCCGCGCAGAATATCGACGGCTACGCACCTAGCAAGGTGCGAGGCTTCGGTGGTAGGGAGCGTGAGGGCTTTAGCGGCAGCAATTTCGGCTCCAGCAGAAACTTTGGTGGCGAACGAGGTGGCAGCTTTGGCGGAGGAAATTTTGCTGAGCGAAGGGGCGGGTTTACTGCGGAGGATCCCGCCCTTAAGGCGCGCAAAGAGCGCGAGACGCAGCGCAAAAACGCGCAGGATTTCGAGTTTGAGCTAA
>NZ_CALIMW010000092.1 GCF_938045405.1 uncultured Campylobacter sp.
GAAAACAGCCAGATTTTTCTCCTCGAAGTAGCCGCCTTGCTCGTTTACGCAGAATTTTTTGCTCCCGCCTTGCACCGAAAGATTGGATGCGTGAGATTTTTTGCTCGCATCCTGAGCCGCAAAATCGCGCTGCGTTTCGCTCGCGGCGTGCCGCACTTTTGCGAGCAGATCGTCGTAGCCCCGCTTTTTATCCGCGCCGCTTGCCGCGAGAGCGTGCGCGTAGTATTTCTCGCCCTCGAACCACAGCCCGCAAAGCCCCGCCTCATCGCCCGCGAGCGTGATTTTACCAAGCGGCGAGTCGTAATATGCGATAAATTTCATCGTTGCTCCTGTTTTGCAATTAAATTTAGGCGCCGCAAGCAGCGCTTAAATTTCCCAAATTTCTAAAATTTGCGGACAGATTTTAGCTACGCTTTGTTCAAACTCCGCCTTTTGCGTGCTACTCGGGTTGCCAAGGGTTTCAAATTTGCAAAAAAGCTCGGCGATCTTTAGCCAGCCCGCAAGATTTAGATCGAATTTTTTCAAATTTGCCTCGGACAAAAACTCCAAATCATGGTCGTAAAACGCGATCTCGCCGCCAGAGCTTAGCAGCCAAAGATCGCCGCTGCCGCCGTCTGCAAAGATACAAAACTCGCGCAGCAGCCCGCTATCGCCCTCAAAAGGAAATTTTGCCGCGTCGTTGCAGCGTGCGATCTCATACTCTTTCAGCACTCTAAAATCGCCCGCAATCTCCCTTCCGAAGTATCCGCCTAGGATATTTTTTAGCTCGTTTTTGTTCAAAATTTAACCCCTTCGCTTTAGCTTCGTCTTTTGGCGTAGAGCATAAGAAAGCCAACCATCGCCGCGAAAATCACGCACATCGCAAGCGTCACGATGAGCGTGCCGTGCGCCGAGCCGCTTAAAAACAGCCCCGTCGTGTTCATCCCGAAAAAGCTCGTGATGAAATTTAGCGGCATCAGCAGCGACGAGATGATCGTGAGAATGTAGATGTTGCGGCTAATTTTGTCGTTTTTGAGGCCTTGGATAAATTGATAGATATCCTCGATCCTGACGGCGTATTCGCTCATCACGCCCTTGAAAACGCCCGCTTCGTAGGCGTAGTTTTTCAGCTGCTTTTTCAGCGCCGGCTGCTCGTTTGCGCAGATGAGCAGCGCCTCGTAGAAATGCGAAATTTTGTTTTGAAATTTGCGGATTTCATATTTTAGGATCGAATGCCTTTTCATAAATTTCGAAAAATCGCCGCGGCGCGTGTAAATTTTTTCATAATTCTCAAGCTCTGCGGAGTGCTCTAAAATTTTATCGCGGTACTGCGCGAGGATCTTTTTTACGACCGCGAAAAACTCCGCCTCGCTGCTAAGCCGCACCTCGGCGGTACCCTCCTGCAAATAGATCGCGCCTGCGTCGAAAATAAAGCGGTAGTTTTGCTCGCGCGGCGCGTCCGTCACGAAGTACACATACTCGCGATCCTCGGCGTAGTAGTAGCCCGAAACGCTGCGCTTTTCGGTAATCGGGTTCAATGAGACCTCCTTATTCAATCGTTTTAAATTTACGAAATTTCAGAATTCCGCTGCCGATCAGAATTTTGAAATTCTGCTGCCTATAAGAATTCCGAAATTTTGCCGCCACTTAAATTTTACCGTATTTGGAATTTCAAAATTCTTTTACGCTTGGAATTTTAAAATTTTAAGCACGAAAGAATTTTATTATCAGATCTTTTAGGATTGGTGGAATTTTATGCGACGTAGTCGCAATATAAAGAATTAACGCGAGCGTAGCTCGCACCGCTAGCGTCGCGCGGGTGGGGGTTGGTAAGGGGGCGGGCGCGCCTCGCAACTCTGAGCGCCGCCCCCTTACGGATTATGTGTAACGCATACGCCGGCTC
>NZ_CALIMW010000093.1 GCF_938045405.1 uncultured Campylobacter sp.
GCTGCGCCTCGCTCACCCCCTGCACGCGGTATGCGGGCGGGCGATCGATCGTGCCGAGATCGACGCGGTGCGGATTGATGCGAGCTAAAGCCGCATTCAGCGCTGCGAAATCCTCCTGCGTATCGTTTAGCCCGCGCACGACTAGGATTTCGATATCAAGCTCGCCGCGAAACTCACGCGCGAAATCCGCGATCGCGCTTACGATATCCTCGGCGCTGATGCCTGCATGCGGGCCGTCCACCTTGCGAAAGCTTTTTGCAAGCACGCTATCTAGCGAAAATTTGCAAATATCAAGCTTCATTAAAGCAGCGCTGTTTTCGCGCACGAGTGAGCCGTTTGATAAAACGAGCAGCTTCTGCGGCAGGCACAACGCCTTTAGTGCGTCCACGAGCTCTGCAAAGCGCGGATGTAGCGTAGGCTCGCCGTTTGCCGTGATCGTAATGACGTCAATGCCCGCGTGGCTTTGCAGCGCAGTTTTCAACTCAGCGATGACCGGGCCGATCTCACAGGGCTCGCTCATCGCGCTTACCGGCTTGCCCGCGCCCAACTCGCAATATACGCAGTTGAAGTTGCACTGCTTGCGCTGCGGGCTCAGGTCGATGCCGAGGCTGCGCCCGAACCTACGCGAGGTCACGGGCCCGAAAATATATCTCATTTTTGCTCCATGGTTTGATTTGCGGGAGTTTGCTTGCGCGCAGAATTTTGCTTTAAATTGCGCTTTAAATTTTGCTTCCGCGCACCAAAATTCGGCGCCGCTTTATACAAATTTCACTTCCGCGCGCCGTCCCACTACGGCGAAATTTTAAACTTAGAGCTTTGAATTTATCCTTAAATCTAGGACGTGAGAGCTATAAATTTAAGGCGCGAGCTAAATTTAAACTCGCAAGCTTGCGGTATTTTTACGCCGCCGCATACATAGCGCGTAAAATTTTAAGCCTCGCTCGATGTAAAAGCAACATAAAATTTCAAATTTCGGCTAAATTTTAAAATTTAGCGATACCACCACGATAAAACGGCGTAGAATTTTAAAATTTTCAAGCTTTGCGTTCCGCGAGCTGTTTTAGCGGCGTGAAAGCGGTGCAAAATTTAAAATTTATGGGCAGCGGAAAAAATCGCGCGGAAGCAAATCAAGTAACCTGGGCTAGCAAAATTTTAAACTACGGCTCTATGAAATTTCACAGTGGCGCGCCGCAAGCAGGCTATCGCAAAATCAGGTTTTAGCGCGCGCTTAGCTCGTGCACCAGATCCACCAGATATTTGGCGTTTTGCACGCTTACGTCGGGCAAAATTCCATGCCCTAGATTAA
>NZ_CALIMW010000094.1 GCF_938045405.1 uncultured Campylobacter sp.
AGCCTGCGGCAGCCATTATCGTCTCGTGGTATTCTAGGCTGATGTAATCAAATATGAGGCTGTCGATGCTAGGCGTCTCTGTGCGTAGCAAGCTCTCGCTACAGCCCGTGCACTCCGCCATATGAAGCCAGATCACCGGCAGGCGATCCGCAAGCTCCGCAGCTCGCGCCACGCTAGGCGCAAATGCGGCCGGAAGCCCGAGCATCGCGGTCATCGCTCCGCTCCATTTCATAAAATCGCGACGTGAAAACCCTCCTTCTTGCAGCCTCTGTGCGATACTTTTGTCCGCTTTAAGTCGCGGCAAACGCTCGAGCTCCTTGAGTCTGGCGCCGATTTGCGCTAAATTTACCATTATTTCTCCTTTGGCATTGATGTTTTTTTACGGGTAATTCTACAATAATTTATAATTCATTAAGCTGAAATTTCGTCATAAAATTACAAAGAAATATTAATTCTATCCCCTAAATTTGCGAGCTTGAAATGAGTTATTAAAATTCGGCTTTAAATTTAACGAGGATGTTTCGTTTCATGTACCGCACTTTACAGGCGAGCGAAATTACAAAACGGTACATTGAAGGCAAGGAAGTTTCAAATTTTAAATTTACGAGCTCGCATATCGGTTTAACTTCGCGATCAGCAAGATCACAAGCCACGCTAAGATCATTGTAACGAGCGTATGGCTGAAAAAATGATCGCCCAGCAGCATCTTGTATACGCCCGTAATCCAGCCGATCGCAATTGCCGTAGCGAGCGAGATTTTGCGCGTGCGAGTGCCGCGGCAGACGAAATATAAGCTCATCAGCGAAAAGCCCATACTGGCATGCCCCGCGGGCCAGCATTTGGCCTTATTCGGCGGCGTAAAATCGGCAGGATATGCGTCAAAGACCTTAATATCAGGGTAGATTCCGCCGAAATTTACGATCTCGCACGGACAGGGAACCTCGGTTAAATTTTTAAGCGCTCCGACGAGCGACGGCACGAGGGCAACCGAGAGAAAAAAGACTATGAGCCTTTTTTTGCGCGCCTGCACGAAAGCACTCTTATACAGTATCGCACACGCGATCAGGACGCAGCCGCAGCCGCAGATAAATACCCGCTTAAAGCCGTCGTACAGGAGCAGCCTTTTGATCGGCTCATCGATGCGTATCGGCCAAGAATGCGTCAGCGGATCATACAGCTTAGCGCTTATCGCCAGATCCAAATCGCTGAAATAAAAAAGCGTGATTACCGCGATTAACGCCGCGACGCTGAGGCAAATTTGTTTATTGATGAAGCCTGGTGTCATAGAGCATATCCATATCTTTGCGGTAAATTTCCGTTTTTACCTCGAAAATTCCAAGCAGCGTGTGAAAAAGATTATCGTGCGAAAAAGCATCATCC
>NZ_CALIMW010000095.1 GCF_938045405.1 uncultured Campylobacter sp.
ACGACGATTGAGATGCCTAGGCTGATGTCGCAGGCGCCCTTTACGATTTTGTTTAAATTTTTCGTTACTCTCATCTAAAATCCGTAAAATTTTAAAATGCAGCCCTCAAAGCGCCGCCATCGCTTCGTCCGCGGCGTTTAGCGCAAAGTCGATCTGCGCTTCGTCCATCGTGGTGCAGATAAAGCCCGTCTCAAACTGACTAGGCGCCAAAAATACGCCGTGCTTAATCATCTCGCCGTGAAATTTCGCAAAGCGCGCCGTGTCTGCCCGCAAGGCGCCGTCGTAGTCGCGCACCTCTTCGTCTGCGAAAAAGTAGCCGAACATCGAGCCTACGCAGGCGGTTTGCAGTGCGATACCGCGGCGCTGTGCTATGGCGCAAAGCCCGTCCGTAAGCCTGCGGGCAAGCTCACCAAGCCTTTCGTAAAGGCCGCTGCTAGCGTAAATTTTACTTAGACTGGCGATGCCCGCGGCCATTGCGACGGGGTTTCCGCTTAGCGTGCCCGCTTGATACACCGCTCCTAGCGGGCTTATCATATCCATGATTTCGCGCTTACCCGCAAACGCCGCCACGCTCATACCGCCGCCGATGACCTTGCCGAAGGTTACCAGATCGCCGCGGACGCCGTAGATGCCGTAGCTGCCTAGCTCGCTCGCGCGAAAGCCGCTCATTACCTCGTCGATTATCAGCACGATCTTTTTCTCGTCGCACAGCGCGCGAAGCTCGGTTAAAAATTCTGGATCAGCGGGTACTAGGCCCATATTCCCCGCGATCGGCTCGATGATGATAGTGCCGATGTCGTTTTGCGCTAGGACGTCTTTAACGCTTTGTATGTCGTTGTATCTGGCTAGGTAGGTATTTTTTGCGATATCCTCCGGTACGCCCGCGCTGCTTGCGTTACCGAAGGTGCTTGCGCCGCTGCCTGCTTTGACGAGCAGGCTGTCGCTGTGGCCGTGATAGCAGCCCTCAAATTTTAAAATTTTATCCCGTCCGCTAAAGGCGCGCGCAAGACGGATCGCGCTCATCGTGGCTTCCGTGCCGCTGCTGGTAAAGCGGATCTTATCTAGGAAATCGAAATTTTTTAGCACGAGCGAGGCAAGCTGCGTCTCAAGCGGGCTGGATGCGCCGAAGCTTAGCCCTTTTTTGGCGGTCTGCACGACGGCGCGCTCAATGTCGGCATCTGCGTGACCGAAGATGAGCGGCCCCCAGCTCTGCACGAAGTCGAGATATTTTTTGCCCTCGACGTCGTAGATGTACGAGCCCTCGCCGCGATCCACCATAAAAGGCTCGCTGCCGACGTTACCGAATGCTCGCACCGGCGAATCGACGCCTCCTGGGATAAGTTTTTGTGCTGCTAAAAATTCATCGTGATTATTCATTTTTTCTCCTTCTTTTTGGGTTGATTTATCGATTTTATATATTTGTAGATGATGATGATCTCGTTTTGCGTCAGGAAGTAGCTAGGCATCACGTCGCGCGAGCTGCTGATCCCGTCGGCGAGCTCCTGAAGCGAGAGATTGTTGATCGGCGGTGCGTTTAGGGCGCGCTCATAGTAGGCGCCCGAGGTGCGGTTAAATTCTTTATACGTCGCGATCAGCGAGCCCTCGCCCCTCTCGCCGTGGCACTTGTTGCAGCCGATGCCGCGGGGGTTTTTATACAGCATCGCGCCGTACTCCTCATCGGTGATAAAGCTCTCGGCTTGTGCGCCGCGAGGTAGAAAAAATATGGCCGCGTTTAAAAATAGCGCTAAAAATATGAAATTTCGCATCTTCTCTTTTCGAATTTTTGGCGCAATAATATAAAAAATGTGCTTAAATTTCATAACGCAGCTATCTTCTCTATCCCCTCGAAATAAAAGACGTTTAGCTCATCCTCCCTGCGGTAGAGGAATTTTAGCCCGTGCGCCTTGGCGATATTATCGACGATGTAAAGCCCGAGACCGAAGCTTTGCTTGGCGTTCGTGCCCTTGACGAAGGCTTCTTTGTAGTAGCTAAAGTCCTTCTGTAGTGGCTCGCCGAGTGTTATGAAGTCCATCGCCTCGGCATTTAGGCGGATTAAAATTTTACCGTCTGAGGCGTATTTGACGGCGTTGTCGATTAAATTTTTCACCGCGACGCAAAAGAGCTTCAGATCGACGTTTAAGCTCAGGCCTAGCGGATTTTGCAGCGTGACGCAGCCGGGCTCGATCATCGCGATGCCGAGCGCCTCTTTTAAAATTTCATCCATTGAAAAAATTCCGCATTCGCCTAGCGCCGTGCCCGCAGTCGCGCGCTCGACCGCCGCAAATTCGTTGATTAGGCTCTCTAGCCGCTCAAAGACCGAGATGAGGCGCTCCTGATTTTTACCGCGCTCAATCATCTCGACGGCGATGCGACCCTTTGTGATGGGAGTTTTGAGCTCGTGCATTATGTTTCGCAAAAACAGATGGCGCGATTCGTTAAGCTTATTTATCTGCGTGACCGCTTCGTAAAATGCGTGCGAAACCTCGGAAATTTCGTCGTTTCCTACGCTTACGTCCTTGATCTGAAGATCGCCTTTAGCAAATTTATCGATCTGGCGTTTGAGCTTGCGAAGGGGGCGAATTTTGCGGATGATGAAGATATACGCAAGCAGGATAATCACCAAAATGACGCCGTAGATCGCTTTGAAAATATCGTAGCGGTAAGGCTGATACTCCTTGTCGTTTAAAAGCCGCGTCTCGCCAGCGTGAGTGATTTTTAGATAGTGCTTACGTTTAAAAAGCAGGATATCAGCAGAGCCGATGTCTGCGGAGATGCTATCTAAAATTTCGGCGCCTTTGATGATCTCATCGCGCTTAGCTTCATCTCGGATGGTCGAAAACTCGAAATTTGCGACCTGACGGTCATATTCGGCTTCGCTGATGAGCTTGCTCATCTCATAGAGGTTCGCGCGCGCGACGATGGAGTATTTGGAGTTTAGCTCGCGGGTGTAGTTTTGCTGATCGTAGCCGATGAGCCAGAGTAGGGCGAGCGAAACGCCCACAGCAGCGAGCGCGAAGATGAACGTGATGGTGTAAAAAATCGACGATCTTACTTTCATTAAATTTATATGATCCTTAAATTTTTAAAATTTCAAAGCTTTGAAGCTGCGGGCTTGCTTTGCTTTGAAGCGCGGGCTTGCTTTGCTTTGAAGCGCGGGCTTGCTTTGCTTTGGCGCGCGGACCGGCGTGCCCAGCTTTAAATTTGCAACGCGTCTTAAAGGCACAGCGCGTAAATTTTAAAATTTCATCGCAAAGCAGAGCGCTTTTAAATTTTAGCAGTTCTGTTACTTTAAATTTTAAAATTTTGCCTTTTCGCTGCCCTCGGCTCTGTTTTTTACGGCTCGTCATCGTCTACAGCGCCGAATTTTGCCGAAATTTATAACAATAAAATTCCGTGCGCATCTAATCGCGTGCTAAATATAACTATAAAATTTTATCGTAAAATTTTAACGCTTCAGATACGGCGACTTAAATTTGAACGGCAAAACCGCGCGGATTTTGCACTTGCGCCTTAAATTTCGCCGCACCAAGACCGATTAAATTTAAAGCTTTAAAACTACGGGCATTTAAATTTCATCGCGCCGCCAGCCCAGCGCAAGCTTGCTCATTGTATCAGCTTATAGCCTACGCCGCGGATGGCATGGATGTAGCTGGGCGCCTTGGACGTTTCGCCGAGTTTTAGGCGGATGCGGCCGATAATGACGTCGATGCTTTTGCTCGAGGATTCCTCGCTTATGGAGCTGCAGTTGTAGATGAGCTCCTCGCGGGTGATCGCGCCGCCTTCCTTTTTGATGAGATACGAAAGCACGTCGTATTCGGCGATGGTGAGCGACAGAGGCTGTCCTTTGAAGCTGATGACGTGGCGGAAATCGTCCACTTCGAGGTCTTTTTTGGGCTTGGCGGCGCGCTGAAGCGAGTTTATGTCGTAGCGCTCGATGTGGCGTTTGATGCGCGCCAAAAGCTCTTGCGGATTATAGGGCTTTGGCAGATAATCGTCCGCGCCGAAATCAAAAGCGTTGATCTTATCGGTCAGATCGTGGCGAGCGCTTGAGATTATGATCGGTATATCGGTATTTTTGCGGATCTCTTTGCAGACCTCAAGTCCGTCCATCCCAGGAAGTGTGAGGTCTAAAATCACGAGGTTGAAATTTTCTAAATTTAGCTTGGAAAGCCCCAAAAACGGATCGTCCGCAACGGTGATATCAATATCGTATTGTTGCAGATATTCGCTTAAAATTTCGGCGAGTTCTAAATCGTCCTCTATCATTAAAATTTTAGTCATAAAAAACCTTTGAAATTTTGCGCGGATTATAACAAAATATAGTTTATATATTTTAAAGCGGCAAATTTGGGCGAAATTTTATAAAAATGAAGCGCGGAGGGGTAAAATTTTGAAATTTTTCGAAACCGGGCGAAATTTCAAAAATCAGCCCCAAAAATATGGCGAGATTTTAAAATTTAAAGAAGCAAAATCTGAAAAATTGACGAATTTGGGCTAAATTCGGCTAAATTTTGCCGATTTTTGCGTTTTTTTCTTAAAAAACTATTGTATTTTTTGCGAAACTATTGTAGAATACCGCCCAAACCACTTTATTTTAAAGGATTAGCATGAAAAAAGCTGATTTTATCCAAGTAGTTGCCGAGAAGGCAGGTCTTTCTAAAAAAGATACCGTTAAGGTAGTAGATTCTGCACTTGAGGCTATCAAAGAGCTTTTGGTAAAAGGTGATGACATAAGCTTCATTGGCTTCGGATCTTTCGGTATTGCAGAGCGTGCAGCTCGCGAGGGTAAAGTTCCTGGCACAAACAGAACTTACAAATCTCCTGCTACTAAAGTAGTAAAATTTAAAGTTGGCAAACAGCTAAAAGAGGCTGTTGCAGCTGCAAAAGGCAAGAAGAAAAAATAATTTTCTTGCTCCAAGCCCCGTCTTCGGGGCTTATCTTTTTTAAATTTATACAATCAAAACTTTTTTAAAATGCCCGAGTGGTGAAATTGGTAGACGCACCAGACTCAAAATCTGGCGAGGGCGACCTCGTGTCGGTTCGATTCCGACCTCGGGCACCATAAATCTTCTTTAAATTTTGTCCGGAATTTCAACCGCCTTTTATGAATTTCAACTTGCTATAAAATTTTTTATACTATTATTACCGCGGTATTTCTTTAAAAGAGGCAATTATTTATGATACGTAAAATTCTTATCGCTAATCGCGGCGAGATCGCGGTTCGCATCATTAGAGCTTGCAGAGATCTGCATATTAAAAGCGTCGCGATCTACACCAAACCCGATATCGATTGCTTGCACGTAAAAATCGCCGATGAGGCCTACGAAGTAAGCGCGGACGCGCTAAAAGGCTATCTGGACGCCAAAAAGATCGTCGAAGTCGCCAAGGAGTGTGGCGCTGATGCGATACATCCTGGATACGGCTTTTTGAGCGAGAATTTTGACTTTGCAAGAGAGGTCGAGGACGCGGGCATTATCTTTATCGGTCCAAAGCCCGACGTTATCCGCAAAATGGGCAACAAAAACATCGCTCGCTATTTGATGCGCAAAAACGGTATCCCGATCGTACCAGGTACTGAAAAGCTCAATCACGAGAGCATGGATACGATCAAAAAATATGCGCGCGAGATCGGCTATCCTGTGATTTTAAAGGCTAGCGGCGGCGGCGGCGGACGCGGTATCCGCGAGGTGTGGGACGAAAAAGATATGCAGAGCGCCTACGACTCGTGCACGAGGGAGGCGAAAACATTTTTTAACAACGATGAAATTTTTATGGAAAAACTCGTCGTCAAGCCGCGCCATATCGAGTTTCAGATCATCGGCGACAATTACGGCAACATCATTCACCTCTGCGAGCGCGATTGCTCGATCCAGCGCCGCCACCAAAAGATTATCGAGATTGCGCCGTGTCCCTCGATAAGCGAGCATCTACGTAAGACGATGGGTACGACTGCGGTAGCCGCGGCGAAGGCGGTGAATTATACCAACGTCGGCACGGTAGAATTTCTACTTGATGATTACAACAACTTCTATTTTATGGAGATGAATACCCGCATCCAGGTCGAGCACGGCATTACCGAGGAAGTTACGGGCGTCGATCTTGTCGTACGCCAGATCCGCATCGCAAACGGCGAAATTTTAGAGCTTGAGCAAAGCGATATTAAGCCGCACGGCTACGCGATCGAGGCTAGAATCACCTCCGAAAACGTCTGGAAAAATTTCACCCCCGTTCCCGGCACCGTTAGCGATTATTATCCCGCGCTAGGTCCCTCCGTGCGCGTCGATAGCCATATCTACAAGGGCTATAAAATTCCGCCGTTTTACGACTCGCTTCTAGCCAAGCTAATCATCAAAACCACCGACTACGACCTGGCCGTCAATAAGCTAGAGCGCGCGCTGAAGGAGTTTCGCATCGAGGGAGTGCGTACGATCATTCCGTTTTTGCTCAGCATCAGCAAGTCGCGTGAGTTTCGACTCGGCTTTTTCGATACAAGCTATGTAGAGAAAAATTTAGACAAAATTTTAGAAAACACCATCGACGATATGCAGCCGAATAAAAACGAAGCGATCGCCGCTATCGCTGCTGCGATGCGCAAATCGGCGCGGATTTAGGAAAGAGCATGGATTTTTTAGATAGCCTAAAAGATATAAAAAAGGATATGCTTAAGGACAAGGCGGCAAGCTCCGCGCCCAAAAAGCCCAAAAAACCGAATTCAAATCGCGACGAGTTTAAAGATATTTTCAGAGATGATGATTCAAGCTTGCAAAGCGAAAGCGGCTTAGACGGCGTCGCGACGGAAGAGTTTGACGTAGCCAAAGAGAGCATCGCCGCACGCGAAAAGCGCCTCAAAGACGAGTTTTTAAAATACGTGGACGCGGCAAATATCAAAAAGCTGAATGACTGAAATTCCATTTTGTACGCTGGATTTTTCTTGTCCTTATCTGGACGGCAGAGCCGCGCGCAGCGAGTATCTCTACATAAAAGACTGCGACTTCGAGTATAATTCAAGCTTAGTGCAACACGGCTATCGCCGCTTCGGCAGGTATTTTCAAAAGCCCATTTGTGCGGGATGTGCGGAGTGCAAAAGTCTACGCGTCGATGCCGCAAATTTTAAGTTTAGCAGATCGCACCGTCGCGTCTATAAAAATAATCGCACGACCGCCTATGTATGGCAATCTCGCCCGCTTTTAAACGATGCGCGTTTGGAGCTTTTCGCGCTCTATCACGACTACATGCATCTAAAAAAGGGCTGGCCTCTGCAAGAGATCGATTTTGAGCGATATGATGAAATTTACGTCCAGGGCCACGGCGACTTCGGCAAAGAAATCTCTTACTACGGCGAGGACGGACGGCTTATCTGCGTCGATCTCATCGATATCGTGGATGACGGCATTAGCTCGGTGTATTGCTACTACGATCCGTATCTGCCGCATCTAAGTCTGGGTAAATTTTCGCTTTTAAAACAGATCGAGTTCGCCCAAGATCTGGGGCTGCGCTGGATATATTTGGGCTACGCGGTGAAGCAGTGCCCGAGCCTGGCGTATAAATTTAGCTACGAGCCGTATGAAATTTTAAACTCATACACAGAGCTAGACGTCCCCGCTGTGTGGGAGAGGCGCGTACAGAGATAAGGTTCTGCGCGCGGGTACCCCGAGCAGCCTAGACAGACATACGCGCTGTGCGGTACGTGGAAGGATAAGCTCCGCTCGCCCCCGCAGTCTATAAATACGGCGTGCGGTAGAGGTCATGCCGCCGCGCAAAATTCGCTCGCGCGCAGATAAGACGCGGTATGTTAAAAGCGCCTCGGCGTCAAATCTCGCGCTGAAATTTCGCGCGCTATGAGTCTTCAAGGCTTTTGAGTCACGGCAGGCGTTAAATTTTGCGCTGAAATTTAGCACCGCTCGGCCTGCGAAAATATCCGCGGCGAGGAAATTTAAGGCGATGGAATTTAAAATGAGGGCAGATGGATTTGCAAATTTTACGGCAGGCTCGGCATTTGCATATTGCAAGACGACACACGCGACTTTTGGGCGTACTTGGCTCTTGAGTGCGCGCGAAAAAGGGCGATTAGTTTCGGCGCTGCAGCAACTAGCTTCGGTTCTTTAGCAGACACCGCCGCGTAAGCGGCGGAGCGAAAAGAAAGCGGCTGATTCAGGGTAAATTTATCAGTTCGACTTTGTTTTCCAGCGATTTTGGGATCAATAAAACCTTGCCGTCGCTTGAGATGTCCGCGGGCCTTTGCATCGCGCCGAGGTTTATTTTGCGTATCTGTCCGTTTGCATCGATACGCCAAATTTTACCGCTTAAAAGGTCCTCACCCCAGTCGCTAACTAAAATTTCGCCGTTTTTTCCGCGCGCTATGCCGTAGAAAACCCCCTTCATATCGGCAAAGATCGAAATTTCGCGAGATTTCAGATCCATGCTTAGCACGCGCCCCGGGACCTTTCCGCTAAGATCGAAGGTAGTGATCAGAAGCTTGTCGCCTTTGAGCAAAAGCGCGCCCGCATTGCCGAGCGATGGGTCGATGCGTGCGAACTCATCGTAGCTTTTTGCGTTTAAATTTATGCTGTAAATCACGCTGCGCGCATTATCGCTTGCGAGCAAAACCTCGCTGCCGAGCGCTACGATGTCGTTTAAAGCCTGCGCTCCCTCGATTTTTAGATTGAAAACCTCCTGACCTTTGCTAAAGCCTCTGATCGCGTCCAGATCGCATACGTATAGCACGTCGCCGATCTGCGCCATCCCGCCGGGATTTACCAGATCGTCTATAAAATTTGTCTCAACGACATTGGAATTTTTTACGATCCTGCTTATAAAGCCGCTCCTGCCTAGCGAATCTTCGTTTTTGCCGCGATTTGCGATGTAAAAAGCGTCCTCAGTAATGAGCGAGCCCTCGGGCGCACTGAATCCATCGAGCTCCAAGCCGAAAAGCGCGCCCGCCAAGGCGCACGAAAGTAGAACTTTTTTCATAATCTCTCCTTGATCTCGCCAAAATTTTAAGAATTTTAAAATTTTAAGGGAAGCGACGAGTGCTGGGTTAAAATTTTAAAATTCGCAGCGAGCTTTAATATGAGCGAAATTTAAACCCGCAGAGCAAATAAAAGCGCAATTTTAATTAAACAAAGCGGCTTAATCGGCAAAATTCTAGCGGGTCGGAAGGCCTTGCTTCGCGCGTCGTTTTTAATTTGATGCGTCGAAGCCAAAGTGAGTAGGTTTTGTACGCTTTGGTTTACGCCGCCACTCGTGGAATTACGCTGTAAAATTTAGCCACATCGCGCGGACCGTAAGTTTCGCATACGTAATTTATTTAGGCAGTTTCTTTAAAATTTTAATTCTACGAGCGGATATTCTTTTGCAAATTGTGGGCGTGATTTTGATTCGCAGATGAAAGCGTTACGTTTAAAGACGCCTCCGCTTTAAAATTTGATTTAATTTAAACAAAGTGTGATTAAAATGCGATTTAAATTTTATGTACCACGGGTGTAAATTGCGGTCGCGAAAAGAGAACCTGCCGCAAAAATTATTTAAAATTTGCAGTGCACAAAACGCCCTTTGAAATTTAAAAATTTTAAAACGAACCTAGGTACTTTTCAAAAATTTAATACACGAAATTCAAGTGCACGGACTAATCGCAACCGTTTGCTTGAATTTTAAATCGCAAAACTTAAATTATAGAATTTAACGCGCGCGCCGAAGCGGGAAGTGAAAATCTAAAGCGCTCTGGCTGACTTAGATGCTAAAATCCTCGCCGAGGTAGAATTTGCGCACATTCGGATCGCTAGCTATCTCTTTTGCGGTGCCGCCGGCGAACAGCTCGCCGTCTTTGATGACGTAGGCGCGGTCGCAGATCGCAAGCGTTTCGCGGACATTGTGATCGGTTATGAGCACTCCGATGCCAAGATCGCTTAAATCGCGCACGATGCTTTGGATGTCGTTAACGGCGATCGGATCGACGCCTGCAAACGGCTCGTCCAAAAGCAGAAATTTCGGCGTTATCATCAGGCTTCGCGCGATCTCGCAGCGTCTGCGCTCGCCGCCGCTTAGGCTTACGCCTTTGCGTTGGCGGATCGGCTCGATATTGAGTAGATTTAGCATCTCATCGACTTTTTGCGAGGCTTCAGCCTTGTTTTTGTAGGTGATCTCCGCGGCGAGCATTAAATTTTCCTCTACGCTAAGCTCCTTAAAAACGCTACTTTCCTGCGGTAGGTAGCCTATGCCGAGCTTGGCGCGCTTGTGAAGCGGAACCTTTGCGATGCTGCACTCATCAAGCAATATATCGCCGCCGCTAGCGCTTATCAGCCCGCAGATCATATAAAACGTCGTGGTTTTGCCCGCTCCGTTGGGTCCTAGCAGCCCCACAATCTCGCCGTTGTAAAGCTCCAGCGAGATGCCCTTAATGATCGGCGTGCCTTTTATGGTTTTTTTAAGACCCCTGACTTCCAGTTTATGCATAGCTTACCTCGTATTTTCGCCCTTGCGCGTGCGGCGTGATCCTCACTACGCAAAAATCAAGCTCATATTTTTTAAGTAAATTTATCAAATTTTCATCCGCCCATTCGATCAGATGAAGCCCCTCTTCAAATAAATTTTCAAATAGTCCGTTTTTTAAAATCCCCTCGCAGCCGCCGTTGTAGATGTCGTAATGATAAATTTGTCCGTAGTTTTGCATGATCGAAAATGTAGGCGAGCTCACGTGCTCGTCTAACCCGTGAGCCCGCACGATCGCGCGCGCAAGCGTCGTTTTGCCGCTGGCAAGATCGCCTATTAGCAAGATTATGCCGCTTTTTGGCAGAGCTTGCACGAGGCGTGAAATTTCATCCTCGCCGCAGACGAGTTCAAAGCTCTTGGGCATACTTTGCTTGCTCGCTTTTGGGCGTATTTTTCGCGCTAGGAAAGGCTAGGACTTTAAAGCTTTGTTTTCTATCCAAAAAGCTTATCGTGATTATGTCGCCGATTTTAAGCTCTTTGGCGGGCTTTGCTACGACGCCGTTTACGGCTACGACGCCGCTTTTGCACATATCTTCGCTGATGGCGCGCCGCTTAGTGATATTTACTGCGTTTAAAAATTTATCGATTCTCATAGGCGTGAGTTTAGCGATATTTGCCTTAAAAGCAACTATTAAACTATTTTTGGTAGAATTTCGCCAAATTTTACGTAAAGGATTTGAGATGGCAAAAAAAGATGTAAAAAAGGTCGTTTTGGCGTATTCTGGAGGACTTGATACTAGCATTATTTTAAAGTGGCTCGGCGATACTTACGGCTGCGATGTGGTGACTTTCACCGCAGATATCGGCCAGAACGAGGATTTGGAGCCGATCAAAAACAAAGCTGTGAAACTGGGCATCAAAAAGGAAAATATCTTCGTAGAGGATCTGCGCGAGGAATTTGTGCGCGATTACGTATTTCCGATGTTTCGCGCAAACGCAGTTTATGAGGGCGAGTATCTTTTAGGCACATCGATCGCGCGCCCGTTGATCGCTAAAAAGCTAGTTGAAATTGCTAAAAAAACCGGTGCGGACGCCATAAGCCACGGTGCGACCGGTAAGGGTAACGACCAAGTTCGCTTCGAGCTTGGCGCATATGCGCTAAATCCCGATATTAAGGTGATTGCGCCGTGGAGGCTGTGGGATCTGAACTCTCGCGAGAAGCTGCTTGCTTACGCTAAGAAAAACGGCATCGATATCGCTTCAAAGCCCGGCAAGTCGCCGTATTCGATGGATGCGAATATCCTTCACATCTCCTACGAGGGCTTGGTGCTGGAAGATCCTGCCCATGCGCCTGAGGAGGATATGTGGCGATGGACCGTAAGCCCTAAAAATGCGCCAGATAAGAGCGAGATCATCGAGATCGAATACAAGCAGGGCGATCCCGTAAAGCTAAACGGCAAGACGCTTAAACCGCACGAGATGCTAGCAGCGCTTAACGAGCTTGGCGCTAAAAACGGCATCGGCAGGCTCGATCTAGTAGAAAATCGCTACGTCGGCATGAAGAGCCGCGGCTGCTACGAAACTCCGGGCGGCACGATCATGCTAAAGGCTCACCGCGCGATCGAGAGTATCACGCTAGATCGCGGCGCGGCGCATCTAAAAGACGATCTAATGCCGCGCTACGCCGAGCTTATCTACAACGGCTTTTGGTTCAGCCCGGAGCGCTTGCTGCTTCAAGAACTGATAAATAAATCCCAAGAGCACGTAAACGGCAAGGTTAAGCTAGAGCTTTATAAGGGCAACGTGACCGTGCTGGGCAGGGAGAGCAAGAGTGATAGCTTGTTTAATACAGATTTTGTGACGTTCGAAGAGGACAAGGTTTTCAATCAAAAAGACGGCGACGGATTTATCAAGCTAAGCGCGCTAAGATTTATCATCGCAGGCAAGAACGGACGCAAGCTTTAGCTGAAATTTTGCCGCAGGGCGGACGGGCAAATTTCGCAAAACGAAATTTTAAAATTATCGGAAAAGCGCGAGCGGCTGCGGGCAAATTTCATAAAATTTCACGAAATTTTAGATCCGTCCGCGCCGCTTATAAAATTTTATAAATTTAAGGCTAAATTTAAAAGGATAATGGATGAAAGTATTATTGATCAAAGACGTTAAGGGGCTCGGAAAGGCGGGCGAGGTAAAGGAGGTCAAGGACGGCTACGGCAACAACTTCCTAATCGGCAAAGGTTACGCCAAAGCCGCTACGACTGAGGTTTTGCGTAAATTTGAAGCGGATAAGAAAAAGCAAGCCGAGCTAGAAAAATACGAGGTCGCAAGCTTGCAAAAACTAGCCGAGGAGCTAGCTAAGATCCGCGTAAAGATCGTAAAGCAGACGGGCGAGAGCGGCGCGCTTTTCGGCTCGGTGACCAAAGATGAGATCGCAACCGCGCTAAAAGAGCAAAAGGGGATCGAAATCGATAAGAAAATTTTAGAGACCGAGGCTATCAAAACGACCGGGATCTACGACGTAAATGCCAAGCTAAAGCACGGTATAAGCGCTAAATTTGAGATAGAGGTGGCTAGTGTTTGAAGCGACTACCATTTTAGCCTACAAAGGCGCGAAGGCCTCTGTCATCGGCGGTGACGGGCAGGTGACGTTCGGAAACACCGTCCTAAAGGGCAACGCGACTAAAATTCGAAAGATCGGCAAAGATGGGGGCGTCCTAGCGGGCTTTGCGGGCAGCACCGCCGATGCGTTTAATCTTTTTGATATGTTTGAGAAGTGCTTAGATGGCGCAAAGGGCGATCTTTTAAGGGCGGTGATAGAATTTAGCAAGCAGTGGCGCAAGGATAAGTATCTGCGAAAGCTCGAAGCGATGATGCTGGTGCTGGACCGCAAAAATATCTTTCTGCTTAGCGGTACGGGCGATGTGGTAGAGCCGGACGACGGCAAGATCGCAGCGATCGGAAGCGGCGGAAATTACGCTCTTAGCGCGGCGCGAGCTTTGGATAAATTTGCAAGCCTAGACGAAGAGGAGCTCGTAAAGCAGAGCCTTAAGATCGCGGGCGAGATTTGCATTTACACGAATGAAAACATCAAAACATACGTAATTTGGGACGAAAAGAGATGATGACGCCAAAGCAGATCGTAGAGAAACT
Source organism: uncultured Campylobacter sp. (assembly GCF_938045405.1). Classification (GTDB taxonomy): domain Bacteria; phylum Campylobacterota; class Campylobacteria; order Campylobacterales; family Campylobacteraceae; genus Campylobacter_B. Next base: position 13,579 of record NZ_CALIMW010000095.1, read on the forward strand.
AGACGAATATATAATCGGACAAAATAGCGCAAAACGCACGATAGCGGTGGCTTTGCGAAATCGCTACCGCAGAATGGCGCTTGAAGATGAGATGAAAAACGAGGTGATGCCCAAAAACATCCTAATGATCGGATCTACCGGCGTGGGCAAGACCGAGATCGCTCGCAGGCTTTCGAAGATGTTCGGGCTTCCTTTTATCAAGGTCGAGGCGAGCAAATATACTGAAGTAGGCTTCGTGGGGCGCGACGTGGAGAGCATGGTGCGCGATCTGGCTGCCGCGTCGGTAAATTTAGTGCGCGGCGAGGAATTTGAAAAAAACAAAGACAAGATCGATGATTACATCAAGCGTAAAATTTTAGAAAAAGTCCTTCCGCCGCTTCCGCGCGGAGCGAGCGAGGAGAAGGTCGCAGATTACGAAAAGAGCTACGAAAAGATGGCGACCAAGCTCGAGCGCGGCGATCTGGATGATCTTAGCATCGAGATTGAAGTGAGCGAAAACGCGCTTGAGTCAAATCCAAATTTGCCGCCCGAGATGGCGAATATGCAGGAAAGCTTCATCAAAGTAATCGGAATTTCGACGCGCAAAAGCAAAAAAGAGATGAAGGTAAAAGACGCCAAAGTTGCCCTTAAAAGCGAGGCTAGCGAGAAGGTCCTCGATATGGAGAGCATCAAGGCCGAAGCCGTTAGGCGCGCGCAAAACGAGGGCATTATCTTTATCGATGAGATCGATAAGGTGGCGGTCTCAAGCGGAAATAGCGGCAGGCAGGATCCGAGCAAAGAGGGCGTGCAGCGCGATCTGCTTCCGATCGTGGAGGGCAGTAGCGTAAGCACGAAATTCGGCAATATCGACACCGATCACATCCTTTTTATCGCCGCGGGCGCCTTTCATATCAGCAAGCCGAGCGATCTCATACCCGAACTTCAGGGGCGCTTCCCGCTTCGCGTCGAGCTTGACAGCTTGGACGAGGCGGCGCTGTGTGAAATTTTAACGAAGCCAAAAAATTCGCTTCTTAAGCAGTACTCGGCGCTTTTAAAGACCGAGGGCGTGGAGTTGGAATTTAGCGAGGACGGGGTCAAGGCGATCGCGAAATTTGCGGCGAGTACGAACGAAAAAGTCGAAGACATCGGCGCTAGAAGGCTACATACGATAATGGAAAAGGTGCTTGAGGATATCAGCTTCGAAGCGGATAAGTTTAAAGGGCAAAAGATCGTCGTGGATGAAAAGCTCGTAAGCGAAAAGCTCGCAGACATCGCAAGCGACGAGGATCTAGCGAAATACATTTTATAAGGCGGCGCGGTAGCTGCTCTTAGAATTCTGCAGAGTCGCGGAATTTTGCAGTTTTTAAATTTACAAAGTGCTAGAATCTTAGGTATGAAATTTAGCGAAATTTTAAAATGCGCAGAAATTTTATCTTTTTAAATTTGACGATGCTTTAAAATTTTAAGTCTGTAAAATTTCAAGAACGATCTAAATTCTATGCAGTGCCGACTATATATAATGTTGTCGTGGGATAGAATTTAAAATTTCGCGATCAATTTATGAAGTTGCGGAATTTGCGGCTAGTAGAATTTGGGATAGATAAAATTTTGCGCCGAGGCGGGTAAAATTTATCGCTACCGCGCGGCTTGAAATTTTAAATTTTACCCGCTTATATGATGGCGGAATTTCAAATTTCAGCCGCTCGTGCAAGAGCCGGCCTGCACAAAACGAGATTTTAGAATTTGCTTCCTAGAGCTTAACGTTGCGGCCGTGAGCAGAATAAAATTTTATAAATTTAAGGAAAATATGAAAAGCGGATTTGTAACGCTCATCGGGCGGACGAATGCGGGCAAGAGCTCGCTGTTAAACTATCTCTGCGGCGAGAAAATTTCGCTCGTTTCGCATAAAATCAATGCCACGCGCCGCAAGATTAGCGGCATCGCGATGAATGGCGCGGATCAGGTGATTTTTACGGATACGCCGGGGCTGCATGAAAGCGCCAAGCTGATGAATAAGCTGATGGTTGAAGTGGCGCTCGGGGCGATTGAGGGTTGCGATTTGGTGCTGTTTTTGGCGCCCGTGCACGACGATACCGCGGAATACGAAAAATTTTTAAATTTAAACGCAGGCACGAAACACATTGTGATTTTAACTAAAATTGACGAAGCAAACGACGAAAAGATCGTGCAAAAGCTGCTGCAATATCAAAAATTTACCGATAAATTCGAAGCGATAATCCCCGTTAGCATCAAAAAAAAGGTCTATAAAAAGCAGGTTTTGGACGAAATTTGTAAAATTTTGCCCGAGCATGAGTATTTTTACGATCCTGAAATTTTAAGCGCGACCAACGAGCGCGAAATTTATCGCGACTTCATACTTGAGGCGATCTTTGAGAGTATGAGCGACGAGATCCCGTATTGCAGCGACGTCGTGATGGAAAAAATAGTGGAAAAACCGGGTCTAACCTCGGTATATGCGCGGATCATAACGGACACCAATTCACACAAAGAGATGTTGATCGGCAAAAACGGCGAGGCGATCAAGCGGATCGGAATTCGAGCCAAAAAGTTAATTTCAAATTTTTCTAAGGTCAAAATTTACTTAAAATTAACAGTTTTTGTAAAAAAAAGCTGGAAAAATGACGAATTTAGGGTAAAAACCGATTTTATCTATTGACATTTTATTTTATTTCTATTAGTATTAGCAGCGTAGAAAATTTCATTTGGAAGTGGAGTGTTATGGCAAAGAATAGTAAAAATGCTAGTTCGATTGTTGCGATTAACAAAGTCACGCAAACCATATTCGGTCTAAGTGAGAATGAAGTTTTCGAGCACGACTTCTCAAAAGCGAATCGTGCGAAGGAAACTTACGTCTCATATATTCCGTATAAGGATATAATGACTGCGACGGTCGAGATAAGCAGATCGGTAGAGGACGCGGATCTTTTAGATGCGATCGTCGTTAAGGTGTATGAGGAGCTGGGGCTTGACACCGCTTTGGATTACAAAATCACCTATAGTGAGGTAATAGGCGCTGGCGGCGATGATAGAATTTTCAACGTCTTTGTCGTAGATAATGCCAAACTCACTTCAGAATTCGATGCGATCGCCGCTAGGACGAACTACATCGACTATGTGGCTATGGCTCCGTTTTTATACGAGGGCTTGTATAATAGAGGCGTCCTAACTCGCGACGGAATCGATTGCTTCATCTACTTGCAGCGCGACGATGCGTTTTTGGTAGTGTATCAAAACGGCGAATATTTTCAATCTCGTCAAGTAAGATACAACCTAAAATTCTTGCATGAAAAATATGTTGAGCTAGTCGGCAGTAGAGTCGATGAAGAGAGCTTTTATAGATTGCTCTCCAAACAGGGAGTAAATTTAGAAAATCCGACCGAACGCGATTATATGATCCAAATTTTTGACGATATGTTTTACTACATCAACGACGTATTGAACGGTATTAGTAAAATTTACAACGTCAATATCCAAAACGTCTATATCGGAACGGATATCGGTAAAATTCCTGCGATAGAGGTTTTTGTAGAAAACAATCTAAAGCTAAGATACAAGGATTTTAATTTTAACGTTGCAATCAACGCAAAAGATTATCCGCTCACTCAGCTAGATATTTTGATGTTCTTGGTGGGTCAAGATTATTTGATTACCAAAGACGATGATCACAACTACTCACCGTTTATGAGACCTCCGCCTTTGACCCAAAGATCAACCGGCAAGCTGATAGGCTATATGCTGCTAGGCTGCTTACTTGGGGCTGCATATCCTGCGTATAATTTTGGCTACGGCTATTATAATAATATGGTAGCTGATGATAAAACTAGCGAATATAAAGGTTTAGAGGAAAAGATGGGTCCCGCTAGAACTGAAAGTGCGCGTTTGGATAAAGAGACTAAAGAGGTAAATGCCCAGGCTGCTAAGAGTGGCAAGGAGCTTAATGACAGGCGCGATCTAATTAATGCCATCTTAGATAAGAAAAATAATTACGCTATGAAGGGTGTTTCTATTTTTGAGCTAACCAATATGGTCGTTAAAAATAAGGGCAATATGGTTAGGATCGGTGATGAGAATAGGACTCTAACTGTTCAGGTGCGCACCAAAAACGATAAGCAGATGACCGAGCTTTTAGAGGATATCAGTAAAAAAGAGGTGTATGGCGTGGATACTAAAACAATCGCGCTACAAGAGGGTAATAAAACCATCTTTTACGATAGCAATATCAGTGTGGAGGTTAGATAATGAAAAAGAAAAGTTCATTAGATCAACTTGATCAATGGTTTGCCTCCAAGGGAAATAGTGCAAATAACTATTTTTACATAGCTTTATTGTTTGTAGGTGTGGTAGCTTACTTTATTTTGAGTAACTATGCGGATCCGTATTTAGAAGAGAGCGAGACAAATCTAAGTACTGCCACGACTAAGCTTGAAGGCGCACAAAGAGAGTATAACGAGTTTTTTGGCGGTGATCCTGATGCTTTTGTTAATAATAAACGCAATATCCTCAATGGTGCTAGGACCAACCTTAACAATATTATTGAAGAGCGTGGGTATCTAGACGGTAAGCTAAAAGAAATTTCGAAGCTTACCTATAATGAAAAGAACTGGGCTAAATTTATGGATAGCCTCTCAACGATCGCAGAGAATAACAATATTAAAATTTATGCTATTCACAGCGATAGAAGAGAGCCTAGCATCAAACAAATTTTTCAGCCTGAAGCTTTGCTGGATATAGATGTGAAATTTGAAGGAGCATTTTCGAATGTCCTTAGGTATATCAACCTTATAGAACAATCGGAGATGATCGTAGATGTAAATAAGATGGATATCAATGCCACTAAAAATGGCAAAATCGGTGGAAGCATCGGTATATCTATCTGGGGAGTAAATTACTAATGAAAAAGTTAATTTTATGCTCTTTGCTACTTTCTACTGCTCTATTTGCTGTAGATAATAATCAGACGGTGGCGCCTAGTAATGGAGCCTATAAAGCTAAGTACGATGCGATATTCGATGATCTTAGTAAGCCTAGAGTAGGTCTTAGCGATGAGCAGATAGCTTCTTTGCAAGATCCGTTTTATCCTAAAGAAGCTAATGCGCCTAGAGAAGCTAATCAGCAGGTGGATCTAGGTTATCAGCTAGTAGGTATTATGGGCGATAAGGTTAAGCTAAACGATAAGTGGTATGGTTTGGGCGAATATGTAGGCTCATATAAGATCGTGCAAATAACGGGCAATAGCGTTATTATTACCAACGACGATGAAAATAAAGTCGAACTAACACTAAAACAAGGAAGTCAAAATGTCATTATTACATATAAGTAAAAAGCTTAGCATAGCTGCTATGCTTGCTTTGTCTGTTACGGCTACTAGTCTATATGCCGCTCCCGCAACTGCAGGTAACTGCGATAGGAAGGCGCTAAATATTAAGATTAACGATACCGTTACGCTAAACGAGATGCTAACTCAGCTATCCGATATGTGCCGCTTTTCAGTGGTAGCAAAAGATGCTATCGCTCAAGAGGAGATGAGTAAGCCACTGCAAGGCGTAAGCATCAAAGACCTTTCTTTACGCGAAGTTTTAGATCTACTCATAAAAGAGAATAATCTAAGCTATGAGTATTCTCATGGCATATTAAAAATTTCAGCGCTAGAGACTAGGACTTTTAAAGTGGATTACATCACTTCTATTAGAGAAGGCACTGCTGTTACTAAATCTTCTGTCGATTCCGCACCTACGAAAGTGGATGATAGCGACGATAAAGAAAATAAAGAAGATAATAAGATCACTACCAAAGAGAAATTTGATTTTTGGGAGAAGATTAGCGAGGAAATCACCTCTGTTCTAAATAACGGTACCGAAAAATACGTCGCAGTCGCTCCTATTATAAATCAAAATGCCGGTTTAGTAACCGTTACTGCTATGAAGTCTCAGATAGCTCGTGTCGATAGATATCTAAGCGGTATGCAAAAACGCCTTAGTCGTCAAGTCTTGCTAGATGTAAATATCATATCTGTCGAGCTAAATAACGAATACACCACCGGTATAGATTGGAGTAAATTTCAACTAGGATTTAATACCTATGTAGGTGGAGATCCGACTAAGCTTTCAGGATATCACATAGATAACGGAAATAGAGGAAAGGCTAGCGATACTCACGGAACTTGGACGATAGGGGCTAATCTAAATTTTAATATCGACGGTTTAATTAACTTCCTAGAGACTAAAGGTAAAACTAAGGTTATTTCAAGCCCTAAGGTAACTACGATGAATAATCAGCCTGCTATTATCTCTGTAGGTGATACTATTAACTATGTATTAAAATCCACTACTACAGGTGATTATCAAGGCGGAGATACTCAGTCAGATGATCAGTATTCGATATTTGTAGGTATTCTTTTGAATATCTTGCCTGAAATTTCAGATGATAATAGGATTATGCTACGAATCAATCCATCTTTAAGTTCTCTTAAATATGCGGAAGATAATGTAAGAAAAGAAAACGGTAGAAGAGATATCGCACCTGATACCTTGCAAAAGAAACTCTCTAGTGTAGTTTGGGTAGATGATGGCGATACTGTAATTTTAGGCGGTTTGATTGGTGCAACTAAGTCGAAAGATAACACTAGGGTGCCTGTGCTAGCTGAAATTCCATTAATCGGAAATCTTTTCAAAAGTACTGCCGATGTTTTGAGCACGTCAGAGCTAATCTTCGTAGTAACTCCACATATCATCGACAATACCGGCGCGCCGCTTGCTACCTCTCTTAAAGAGCTAGGTTACTCAAAATCCATCTACGAAAATGAGTAATAATTATACGGCGATCAAGGAGATTTTTATCGAGGATAACGAAGTCTCGGACTTCGTTAATCTCGATAAATCAACCCTTGCTTATCATAAAATTTTAAATGCTTTGCAAAAGCCGTTAAAACTTATACTTTTTTACGGCAAACCGGGTTGCGGCAAGACATTTTTGCTTAATAAGATCAAGGTCGATCTTGAAAAAAAGGTAAGAGTCGTATTTGTGCCGCAGCCGTTTTTTGATGAGAAAGAATTTTTCTTAGAGCTTTATTCGCAGATTTTTCATTCAACTCCTAGCGAGCCGATTGATAATTACGAGAATTTTATGCGGGTTTACAGAGAGAGATTTGGAATTTCTACTAACGTAGGGGCGGTAGAGCAGGTCGTTATTTTGCTTGATGAGGCTCAGCTGTATCCTGGGAATTTAATAGAAAAAATTCGTCTTATGGCAGATACTAGACTATTTAAATTTTTATTTACGGTGCATAAGACTGACGAGGAAGATCGCCTCGCAAAGGATTATTTTAAAACCAGAATTTGGGAGAGCATTGAGCTTCCTAATTCAAATTTAGGCGAAGTCAAGCTGTATATTGAAAAAAAGCTTGTGCTTCATGGCTTTCAACAATACTATTTTATGTTTAGCGACGATAATTTCGATTTGATTTTAAATTTAACGGACGGCAATATGAGGAATATCAACAAGCTTATGTATAAGATGTATGAGCTTTTTGAGTATTACGAGATAAATAAACCTACGGAAATTAGTTTTTCGCAGATTAATAATAAAATTATAGAGATGGCAGCGATAGGCTCGGGGATAATAAATGCTTGAATTTTACGAAGTAAACGAACTTGAAAAAAAATGGGAAGAGTATAACAAAAATAGAAAGCAGTTTTCTTTCCTGAAATCTAAGCCGAATTTCGTATTGAGATTCGACAAGACGATTTTGGGGCTTTTGATATTGATCTCGGTTGCGATCGGAGCGATATTTTGGCTGCTTAAAGATAGTGATAGCGTCAGTATGGCAAGTATCAATCAAAATATCGAGGACAAGGGCGGTGCTACAAATTCTGCTAGTGATGCCGAGCAGCAGGCGGCAGATCTTGCAGTGCAAAATAATATCTCCAAAGAAGATTATAATATCAGCGCGCCGAAAGTTGCCCGCGCCTCTAAGCACGAAAAGGAACGTCCAAGCTTAAATTTAAACGACGTGGGTGTACTATCCAGCGAGGATTCCGGTGGGTTTAAGATAACTAATAATTACGAAAATGGCGGAAACTATGGCGGGCAGGCTCAGGCGCAAAATTTCGGCGGTCAAAATTTTGGCAATCAGAATTTTGGCAATCAAAATGCTCCTACATTTAATGTGCCTAATACCAATAACGCAGCTTTTGCAAATCAGCCGCCTAAAAACGAGGTTATAGATTTTGGGCGTGCTCCATTGCCGCCTAAATCAAATTTCTCTGGAGGTTCTACAAATACCGCAAGTAGCGCTCCGCTAAGTTCTAGAATTGAGATAAAAACTTCAAATTTAAGCGAAGATAAGCAGAGCTTGGAGAGTAAATTTTACGCGACGAATAAGATTGAGTATTCGCTATCGCTAGCTGAAGAAGCGTATAATAAGAAAGACTACGATAATGCGATCAAATGGGCTCTTACGTCAAATGAGCTTGATAAGGACAACGTCGCCAGCTGGATAATTTTTGCTAAAGCCAATTATAAAAAAGGTCGTAAGGAAGACGCGCTTTACGCTCTTGAGACCTTTAACGCAAAGGCGAAAAATAGTGAAATTTCTAACCTCATTTCAAAGATAAGAAGCGACAAACTATGAAAATTTTATATATTTTAGCTTTTGCGATCGCGTCGTTATTTGCAGTTAGCGCCGATGACGTGCGCAACTGGGATCAGATCGGTCAGTATAACCGTATCTGCCAAGAAAGCGTGCGAAATTTATTCATTGAAGAACAAAGCGAGGCACTTGCAAATATGTATGCCAAGGCGTGTCTGAAGATGGACAAAGTAAACGAGCTTGTAGTGCCTACGGTGATGCTTTATAAGACGAAAGAGGCTCGCGAGAATGCTTCTCTTTATTCGACCATAATTTTTCAAAAAAAGATGCTTTATTTGGCACTTTGTGATGGCGTGGATATTAGCTATATACGCACGCCTAAGATCAATTACATTTTGTCTGAAATTTTTGATAAATTTACGGAGAGAGCATACGTAAAAAAGAGTGATACGTATGTCTTTACCCTAGAAAACGGCGAGCGTGCCGAGCTTTTTATCAAAGAAGAGGAAGAGGTAAAAAAGATGGTAATTGCAATTTATGCTGGCGATAAGCTTAGCTCTATTAAAATTTATTGGTGATCGCGATGACAAAGATTGAAGAGCAGATTGTTGCGATTTTAATACGAAACAATATCCTTACTAGCACCGTTGTTCCGGAAATCAAGGACAAGATGGATATTGGCTTGACGCTAGGCGAGGTTTTAGTCGGAGATAACTATCTAAGCCAGGATGATTTTTGCTCGATTTTAGTTGAGCTGTACAAGCGCCGTCAGATAGAATTTGACGATATAAGCGAAAAATTTTCGATGGATCCGAAGGAATTTTTGCAAATTCTAGCTAAAAAAATGAACCTGTCGTATATGAATTTAGACGATATCGACATAGATTTTAGGCTATCGGAACGCACTCCTACCGCACAGCTTAAAAGATACGGCGTGATACCGGTTAAAGCGGATGATCTGAATATTTACGTTGCTTTTTCTGATCCGTTTAATCTTGAGTCGCAAGATAAAGCGCAGGCTATGTTTAGCAAACAGCTGCTTAAAATCGTAGTAGCCGATCCAAATCAGGTAAATAAATATCTATCTAAGCTTGAGCTTTCAGAGAGCATTAAAGGGCTCGTAGCGGAGATCCGCAAAGAGCTCGCCAACACTGGCGGTAGCGGAAGCAGCGATGATACCTCGGCGATTTTGAAGCTCATTGAGATGATAATCAGTCAGTCTATTAAGATGCGCGGTAGCGATATTCACATCGAGCCGACCGAGAATAACTGCGTCGTGCGTACCAGAATCGACGGAATGCTCGCTGAAATTTTTATCTTTGATAAAGATATCTATCCGCCGCTAGTAAGCCGATTGAAGCTACTTTCGAATATGGATATCGCCGAGCGTCGCAAGCCGCAAGACGGCAGGTTTAGTATGAAAATTTCAGGTCGCGAATACGACTTTCGTATCTCGACGCTACCTATCATCAACGGCGAATCTACCGTTATGCGTATCCTCGATAAATCCAAGGTTATCATCAGCCTCGAAAAACTAGGCATGCACCCTGATAGCTTTAAGAAATTTAATAACGCTATGAAGGCTCCATATGGTATTATCTTGGTTACCGGACCTACGGGAAGCGGTAAGTCTACGACGCTATATGCAGCGCTAAATGATATTAAAAATATCGATACCAAGGTCATTACCGTAGAAGATCCGGTCGAGTATCAAGTAAATTTAATCCAACAAGTCCAAGTTAACGAAAAAGCAGGTCTTACCTTTGCTTCAGCATTGCGCTCGATCTTAAGACAAGACCCCGACATCATAATGATCGGTGAGATCCGTGATCAAGAGACCCTTAGGATCGCGATCCAGGCTGCTCTTACGGGACACTTGGTTTTCTCGACCCTACACACCAACGACGCCGTTAGTGCGATCCCGCGAATAGTAGATATGGGTATCGAAGCCTATCTCATAAGTGGTGCACTGATTGCAGTAGAGGCGCAACGTCTCGTGCGAAAGCTTTGCCCGCACTGCAAGCAGCCTACGAATCTGCCTAAATCGATGCTTGATCAGCTGAAGGAATTTTTGCCTGAAAAATACACATTTTTCAAGGCCGTAGGTTGCGATCAATGCGGTCAGACGGGCTATATGGGGCGTGAGATGATTAGTGAAATTTTACCTATTACCGATAAAATGCAGAGCTTGATCGCTAACGGTGGCTCAAAGGACGATATGAGAGCCTTAGCGAAGGAGGAGGGTTTTATAGATATGTTTGAAGATGGTGTTATACGTGCTGCGCGCGGAGTAACTAGTATAGAAGAAATTTATAGGGTGGCTAAACAATGAAAAAGCAATTAGAAGTTGAATACAACGCCAAGGGCGCAAGAAGAAAGATGTTTTTGCAAGCTAGCGATAAGGTGCAAGCAAACAACCTCATGAAGCAGCGCGTAGGCGGGACGATCGTAAAAAGGGGCGAAACCCAAGTCGTAGCCAATACGGGCGGCGATTTTAAGGCGCAGGTTTCGCGCATGCTAGGTGGTAGCGGAAGAGTTAGAACACTGCCGTTAGTAGCGTCGATCCGTCAGCTTTCGGTTATGACAAATGCGGGAATTTCAATCCACGACTCGATCAAAGAGGTCGCAAGGGCGGCAGAGGATAAGACGCTAAAAGAAATTTTCAGCGCGATGAATGATGACCTTAATGCAGGTCTTAGCTTGACAGAGTCTACGGAGAAATTTAGAGGCCAGCTCGGTGATGTCGTCGTTGCGATGGTAAGCCTTGGTGAAGCAACCGGTAATATGGCAGAATCCTTAGCCAAGCTTGCCGCTATGCTTCAAGAGCTTTGGGAAAACCAGCGTAAATTTAAAAAGGCGATGCGCTATCCGATGATCCTTATGATCGTTATGGCGATTGCGTTTTCGGTTTTGATGATGTATGTTGTGCCGAAATTCCGTGAGATTTTTGAGGATTTGGGCGCGGATTTGCCACTACCTACTAGAATTCTACTTGGTATCGAAAGCACTCTTAATAATTATGGAATTTTTGTTTTAGCGGGCATCATAGGCACTATCATAGCTCTTAGATGGGCATATCGCAATAATCCCGAGTTTAAAAAGGGCTTTGACAAGACGATTTTAAAGGTCTATCTATTTGGTAAGATCATATTTTTCTCGACTATGTCGCGATTTATGCTTATTTTTACAGAGCTTGTGCGAGCGGGTATTCCTATCGCAGATGCACTAGATACATCTGTTTTAATGGTGGATAATCATACTTTAAAAGAGAAACTCTCTACCGTTAAAATTGCCGTGCAGCAGGGCGTGAGCCTAACAGAGGCGTTTAACAATACAGGGCTTTATGAGAGTATGCTTATTCAGATGATCAGCGCGGGCGAGCAGGCCGGTAACCTCGATAAGATGCTCGGTAACGTCACGGATTATTATAAAGAGAAATTTGATGATATCATCGATAATATCTCAAGCTACGTCGAGCCGATCATGCTATTTTTTATGGCGGGCATGGTTCTTCTTTTGGCTCTTGGTATCTTTATGCCTATGTGGGATCTGGGCAAAGCCGTCAAAAACTAACCCCTTTAATTCCGCGCCTGCGAGGGCGCGGAATTTTATCAAAGCATTAAAATTTCATCCTTCAAATAAAATTTTAACCTTCGTTTGGCTAAAATACCGCTTTAAATTTAAGGATCAATCATAGTTAAAGAAGTATATTTTATCGTCGTATCGGCTATCATAATATTTTTTGGGCTTGCTACTATTGCGCCCGATTCCGCGCTTGTAGGCAGCGCAGGCAACGCCATCCGCTCATTTAATACCCAGCTATTCGGCTATTTTGCATACATCTATCCGCTATTTTTGCTCGCCTTGGCATACGTAGCCTATAAGCATTTTCGCGGTTTTGACTTTAGATTTTTTGAGTTTAGCATCGGAGCCATTTTGCTGTTTTTTACCATTTTGATGGTGCAGTCGAGTCTCTTTGGCGCTAGCGGCGGAGCAGTTGGCAGCTTCGCGGTGGACGGACTTAGGCGCATGATTGGAAGCGTCGGCGTGTGGATTTTTAATATTACGATTTTTGTGCTTTCGCTAGTGCTTATATTTGAAGATCGTTTTACCGACATCATCAAAAACTGCTTTATTGGCTCAAGAGATGAAAGCTCGCAGGATGAAATTGGGGATGATTTCGCTAGCGATGCGGATGCAGCGCAAAGGGGCGGGCTTGCAAGGTATTCGTCTGCGCAGGGCTTGAGAGGTACGGAAAATTTTAACGCTTTGAATGACGCTTTGAGCACAGAGGACAATTCGGCAAAACAGGGTAATTTTGCGGAGCAGGGTGCAAGCGGATGTGGTTTTGAAGGCGAGCGAAATTTACAAAATTTAAACGATGCTCGCGAGCCTGAAAATGAGCAGAATTTTGGTGACGCGCAGGGTCCGCAGGCTTCCGCTGAACGCGAGCTTAAAATGCCGCAGAAGGGAAAGCCGAGCAGGCTAAAAAGGGTCGAGCGCCTAAGCGAAGTCGCCGAAAATAAAAGGCTTTTGGATCAGCTCGATAAGGGCAGGGTGGCTAAGCCCAAGGATTTTAAACTGCCGCCGCTTGATTTTTTAAACCTGCCGCCGAAAAAGAAAAGCAATATCGACGAGAGTGAGATCGATCGTAAAATTTACGACCTGCTCGATAAGCTGCGTAAATTTAAGATCGACGGCGACGTGGTGCGGACCTACTCGGGCCCGGTCGTTACGACCTTTGAGTTTCGCCCCGCCGCGCACATCAAGGTAAGTAAAATTCTAACGCTGCAAGACGATCTGGCGATGGCTCTTAGGGCGCAGACCATCCGCATCCAAGCGCCGGTTCCGGGCAAAGACGTCGTGGGTATCGAGATTCCGAATCAAAATATCGATACGATCTATCTGCGCGAAATTTTAGAAAGCGACGTGTTTAAAAGTGCCTCCAGCCCGCTTACCATCGTGCTTGGCAAGGACATTGTGGGGCAGCCATTCGTCACCGATCTTAAGAAGCTGCCGCACCTTCTCATCGCAGGCACCACCGGAAGCGGCAAGAGCGTGGGTATCAACGCCATGCTGCTTAGCCTTTTGTATCGCAACTCGCCCAAGAGTCTGCGCCTTATAATGATCGATCCGAAGATGCTTGAGTTTAGCATCTACAATGACATCCCGCACCTGCTAACGCCCGTCATCACGCAGCCTAAGCAGGCGATCATCGCGCTAAGTAATCTCGTTTCAGAGATGGAGCAGCGCTACTCGCTCATGGCACAAAACAGGACGAAAAACATCGACAACTACAATGAAAAGATGTTGCGCGAGGGCGGCGAAATTTTGCCTTACATCGTCGTTATTATCGACGAGCTCGCGGATCTGATGATGACGAGCGGCAAGGACGTAGAGCATTACATCGCGCGTCTAGCGCAGATGGCGCGCGCCAGCGGCATCCATCTCATCGTAGCGACGCAGCGCCCTAGCGTGGACGTCGTCACGGGGCTGATAAAGGCGAATCTGCCTAGCCGCATCAGCTTCCGCGTGGGCTCAAAGGTCGATAGCAAGGTGATTTTGGATCAGATGGGCGCGGACAGCCTGCTTGGACGGGGCGATATGCTATTTACGCCGCCTACCGCGCCGGGGCTCATCCGCCTGCACGCGCCGTTTACGACCGAGAATGAGATCAACAAGATCGCGGAATTTTTAAAGGCGCAAGAAAGCGTCGTTTATGACGAGCGATTTTTGATCGAAAACGAGGGCGCCAAGCAAGAAGGCGGCATAATCAATCCGCAAAATATCGTGCTTGACGAGCTTTACGACGAGGCAAAGGCGATTGTTTTGGAGGAGGAGAAGACCTCGATCAGCTACCTGCAGCGCCGCTTGCGTATCGGATACAACCGCGCCGCGACGATCATCGAGCAGCTTGAGCAGATGGGTGTTTTAAGCGAGATCAACGCCAAAGGTCAGCGCGACATAATCAAATGAGTTTTAAAATTTCGATAAAATTTAAGCGGCGAAATTTT
>NZ_CALIMW010000096.1 GCF_938045405.1 uncultured Campylobacter sp.
AAAAATGAGCGAATTTTTATAGGATTTTGAGCTAAAAATCACGCTCGCAGCGGGCGATACTTGCGCCGCTAAGCGGTCTAAATTTACCGAGCACGCAGGCGGGCAGCAGTTTAAAAACCGCCGCCGCAAGCCGTTCTAGCAGGCGAGTATCCGAGATACCCTCAAAATCAACGATCCGCGCGCGGAGCTTAGGACGGCAAAAGCCTATCTCGCGGCGCACCCACGCCTCTACCTCATCGTAACCCGGGCTCTCGCAAAGCTCGCGCACAAGCTCCCTGCCTACGACGCCCGTAGCGCCAAGCACCAAGGCGGATTTTCCCATTTTTCGCTCCTTAAATTTCTTTAAATTTTACCGCGCTTTGGGGTCAAATTTAGCTCAGGCGCTACGATACGCGAAATTTTATACAGCGTATTGTGCGGCACGGCTCGTCGCGCGCTCTATAAATGCGTAAAATTCAAAGGCGCCTGCCTGCGCAGCTTGTCGCTACGAAGCTAATCAAGTCCTGCTCGCACGTAAAGAAGCAACTTAACAGCGCAAGCTATAAGTGAGCTTGCGCCTCACCCGATCCGCTATTTGGCGGCTGCTATATAATTAAATTTCGGTTCGCTAAGTTTAAATTCGAAGCTAGCCAAATCCACCTCTCCGATGCATGCATCGCTATCGTAAAGCGTGAGCAAAAATTCTGCCGTTTGTTCGCTACTGTGGTATTGCGAAAACGCCGCATCGTAATCAAATCCGCGCTTTCCCGAAGCTACGTCGCAAAACTCGCTTTTAGTCGCGGCGGGAGCTAGAACTTTAGCCTGCATTTTAGCCTCTTTATCCTGCGCCAGCTCGCGGTGCAAGCCCTCGGTAAAGACGCTTACGAAAAACTTGCTCGCGCAGTAGGCCACGGCGTTTGGTACGATGCTGTAGCCGCCTGCAGAAGATATATTTATGAGTTGAGTGGGCTTATACCTATAATCTCGCGCAAATAGACTAGAAAGCAGCGTAAGCGCGACGACGTTTAGCTGCAACATCTGCTCGGTTTTATCTAAATTTTGCTCTCCTACGGCTCCGTAGTCACCAAAGCCCGCGTTATTGATGAGCGCCTTTAGCTCGTAGCTTTTTAGCTCGTCCCAAAGTGCTAGGACGTTCTCGCTGCGCGCAAGGTCGCAAATTTTAATAACGACGTCCGATTTGGGCGCGATCTGCGCGATCTCGTCCTTTAAGCTTTGCAGCAGCTCCGCTCTGCGCGCGATTAGGATCAAATTTTCTCCGCGCCCAGCAAACGCCTTTGCCGCAGCCGCTCCGATACCAGAACTTGCACCAGTGATGACGATATATTTTTTCATTTTCTATCCTTTTTAGATTTTTCAGTTTGAAATTTTACCGAAGCTCGCCGCGTATTCATGCGTCCGCTCGTCTTAAATTTACAAATTTGCCGGCATTTTGCAAGGCGGTTTACTCGCCGCTTATGGGCGTGCGCTTGGTGTCTACCACTTTGCCGTCTAGATAGTACCGACCGCCTGCGGCGTAGTGAAGCGTCTTTAACTCGTCGGGGATCTTTTCAAACAGACAGCGTCCGCCGTCAAATATCCGCTCGTCCGCATACGCCGCGACGACCTCGCCGATGAAAAGATCATAACTCTGCTCGTTATGAGGCTCGGGGATACGCTTGCAAACGAGCCATGCGGCGCAGCCCGCGATCAGCGGTACGCGGGAGTCATCTTTATAAAAAATTTCCACGTTTTTCATCTTGTCCGCGTTATCAAAGCGCGAGTTGTTTTCGGCGCCTAGCTCGCTAAGCGGCTCCGCCTGCGCGGCCGTGGGGATCTGCACGGCGAAATACCCGCTCCTTTCGATGAGCGTCCTCGTGTACGAGCCATTGTGCGGCACGATGGTAACCTTGTCGTAGTCAAGCGCCTGCGCCCACGTTATCGCCATCGCATTGACGTCGCCATCGTATTTGGCCGATACGAGCGTGGTCGCGCCTGGGTTTGGGATATGATTTTTGTAGATCTACTTTTATGATCGCCATTTTTGCTCCTTTGATTAAATTTCATCGGCGGCAGACCATGGGCGTAGAATAGGCACCCCGCCAGCT
>NZ_CALIMW010000097.1 GCF_938045405.1 uncultured Campylobacter sp.
TAGTGGCGTCAAATAGCCCGATGATCGTCGAGCTTACGATCGCCGTACATAAATTTACCGCCAGCCACAAGGCGCGCGCGCGACCCGCCTTAAAGATCGTAGTCTCATCATCTTCGGCTTCGTCATCGACGCCCGCGAGGTTGTAAATTTGCTCGGTGGCGCGCTCTTGGATGAGATCGTGGATATCGTCGGCAGTGATACGCCCGATGAGTATGCCGTTAGCATCGACAACAGGGATGACGTTAAGGTCAAATTCCTCAAAGTCCTTGATTACGTCGTCGATCTTGTCGGTATCGGTGGCGAAGTGGATTTTGTTTTCGGCGCCGAATTTTTGTGAAATTTCTTCCAGCGTGAGTGAAAAATCGTATAAAATCAGATCGGACGTCGAAAAGGTAGTAAGCAGATGCCCCTTTTTATCGAGCACGAAGAGCTGAAAGACATTCTCGATCTCGTCCTTTTCGCGCATAACGCGCAGCATCTCGACCGCCTGCCCCAGGGTCTGATCCTGCCTCGCGCTAAAAACCTCGGTCTGCATATACGCGCCCGCCTCATCTTCACTATATTTGGAGATAGTAAGAATATCGTGGCGATCGTCCTCGTCAAGCCCATAGAAAATCTGCTCGGCCTTGTCCTCGTCGATTTCGCCGATGTTTTGCAAAAGCTCTGCCTGATCGTCGCTTTCGAGCTCCTCAATCGCTTTTACAATCTTTTCGTGAGGCAGAGTTTCGATGACGTCTTCGAGCATATGCTCGGGCATCTCAAGCGCAGCATCGGCAAGATCCTCAGGATCTAGCTTTTTTAAGAATTCTACGTATTTTTCTTCGTCGTGCTTTTTTAGAGTTTTTAAATGCTCCGTAAGATCGGCGGCACTCAGCTCATGCTCAAGCGTATCGCCTAGATGCGCATCAAGAAGCGCCTTAGCTTCCTCGACGTCGTCCAGCTGCTCTTTATTTTCCATTTTCAGCCTTAATTTATCGTGATAAGCGACTCGTAGTTTTCAAATTTAGCAGGGTTTTTCGAGCCGTCTTTAGCCGCAGCCATTCTGGCGTCCATATCTTTGACGAGAGCTTTAAATTTAAGTTCTTCGGCGCTTATGACGTTAGTTTTTTCAATCTTGACTACCTTAAGCGGATCTATAGCCTGCTTATTTTTATAAAGTCCGAAGTGCAGATGCGGTCCCGAACTAAGCCCGGTCGAGCCTACGTAGGCGATTAACTGACCTTGCTTGACACTAACGCCTGCTTTTGTGCCGCTAGCAAAGCCGCTAAGATGCGCATAAAGCGTACTGATACCGCCGCCGTGGTTGATCTCTACGGTGTTGCCGTAGCCGTTTTTACGCCCTACAAAGCTAATCTTGCCCGCCCCTGCGGCATTTACCCTAGTGCCTTTGGGGGCTGCATAATCTACGCCTAAGTGCGCGCGATATCGCTTTAAAATCGGATGAAATCTTTTAGGAGTAAAATACGATGAAATTCTAGTATAAACAAGCGGTGTAATCAGCAGAAAAGATTCGACCTTTTTACCGCTTCGGTCGTAGTATTTATCATCGAAAAAATATAGCGATTTGGGCTTTTTATTTTCCTCGATCATTCCTGCGGTGATATTTACTCCGCCAAAAGGTTTGCCAAGGCGCGTTTTTTGCTCGTATAGAATCACAAGCCGATCGCCCTTTTGCAGCTTTTTAAAATTTACCTCATTTTTAAAAACAAGCATAAACTCATTCGCTAAAGCCGCATTGCCCGTAGCTTTGATGATATCTTGATAGGGCGAGCTTTCGATCTGAATTCCTAAAGAGTAGCTGTTTTCCTCATAAACTATCGGAGTATAAACGAATCTAAAAGTGCCGAATTTATCGCGGTAGATGTGGATCTGAAGCTCCTCGCTGACAGGGATTAGCAGCTGGGAGACGCGACCTGCTGGATCACGCAAAATTTGACACTCCACGCCAGCTCGTACCTCGGCGGCAAGCTCCTGATCCTCTTTATCCAGGTCATAATATACAGACGCGGGAATGCCCGCAGTTTCCATAAATTGCAGCAGACTCACGCCATCTGGCCAGGCAAACTTCTCTACGCTGGGGTTGTTCGCAAAAACTACGCCTATCCACAGAAAAAGAAATATAAAAATTCTAGTCATATAAAACCGCTTTGAAATATTATTTTAAGGCGGGATTGTAACGAAAAAACGCTTATATTTCGTAAATACCGTGGAATTTTATCGCTAATTTCAAAGTTTTATGTATAATTAGCCGAAATTTTATTCAGGAGCAGAATTTTGAAAAAAGCTTTACTTATTTTAGGCCTATTTTTAAGCGTGGCGATAGGAGCGGAATTTAACATGCCGCGATACGAAACCGCCCTACTTAGCGTAACTGATGGTTCGGGCGAGATCACAGATAGCCCTACGATTGCCGTAGGTAGCAGCGGGGTGGTGATGCATAATTTCGGTAGCGGCGCAAGCTCCATCATCGCACGTGCCGTCGTGACGCAAAAAAGCGCAGGCAAGGCAAAGGTGCGATTTGAGGTCTTTGATATGTTAGCTCAAGAGGCACTGCCACTGCCTAAAATTTTACCCTCAAGCGGCGATAAAGTGATCTTAAATTTCCTCTATGACCGCGCCATAATCGTCGCACCTAACGCTGAAATTTACGAGCAGGTTATCAAGGCTTTTCCAAATATAAATTTTATCCACCCAGATCTTGGCGGCGCCTATCTTAGCTACAACCACAAGCCAAATCCCAGCCGAGACGATTTTCGTAAAATTTGCGCGCAAAACAGCGCCGGACTGATTTTTATCGCGATGGATAAACAAGGCGTATTTGCCGACTGCGGCAGCTTCAAGCCTTTGCGCACGTTCGCTAGCGGCAGCGTGGCTTATTATCAGCTGCCATTTTACTCGCGCGTGGGCGAGATAAAGACCGTCATTTGGGACTTTACTAACGGCCCGATCAGCGATTACGACAAACACTACCGCTATTTGCTGGGCTTAGACGGCGATGAATAGTGCCGCGCAAGCGTTTTTTACAAATCTATTAGGCGCGGATAATGCCTATTTTGACGAGGCTCATCGCACAGCATACTGCTACGACGCGACGAAAAGACGCTGTCTGCCGGACGGCGTGCTTTTCCCGCGAAGTGAGGACGATGTCAGTCAAATTTTAAAATTCTGCAACAAAAATTTAATTCCTGTAGTTCCAAGAGGCGCAGGTAGCGGCTTTACGGGTGGATCTTTAGCCGCAAACGGCGGAGTGATTTTAGCATTTGAAAAACATATGAATAAAATTCTAGAAATCGACATGCAAAATCTACTCGCCGTAGTCCAACCCGGCTGCATAAATATCGATCTGCAAAAAGCAGCCGCAGCGCGCGGGCTGTTTTATCCGCCCGATCCCGCAAGCCAGGATTATTCCACGCTAGGAGGCAATGTCGCCGAAAACTCCGGTGGCATGCGCGCCGCAAAATACGGCATCACCAAAGACTATGTAATGGCACTGCGTGCGGTACTGCCTAACGGTGAGGTGATCCGAGCGGGCAAACGCACTATCAAAGATGTCGCAGGCTTCAACGTGGCAGGAATTTTAATCGCAAGCGAAGGCGCGCTTGCCGTCATCACCGAAATCACGCTCAAACTAATCCCGATGCCAAAGCTTAAAAAGACCGCGATGGGCGTCTTTCCTAGCGTAGATGCAGCAATGAATGCCGTGTATAAGACAATGGCAGCCGGTATCACGCCCGTGGCGATGGAATTTTTAGACGCACTGTGCATAGCCGCGGTCGAGGAGAAATTTCATAAAGGCTTGCCGAAGGGCGCGGGCGCGATTTTGATCTGCGAAACCGACGGCAATTTAGAAGCAGTGCTTTTGGAGGAGCTCGCACTCATAAAAGAAATTTTCGTTCAAAACGGCGCGAGCGACTTTCGCATCGCAGAAAGCGAAGAGGAGCGTGCGGGCATTTGGTTTGCGAGACGCAACTGCTCGCAGGCGATCAATATCTACGGCACGCTTAAGCTAAATGAGGACATCACCGTCCCGCGCTCGCAGCTGCCCGAGCTACTGCGCCGTATCGCGCGCATCGGCGATAAATACGGCGTGCGCGTGCCCTGCTTCGGGCACACGGGCGACGGCAATGTCCACACCAACGTCATGGTCGCCGACAAAAAAGATGAAGCTCAGGTACGACGCGGACATGACGCAATCACCGAAATTTTCAAAGCTGCAGTTGATCTTGGCGGTACGCTCAGCGGCGAGCACGGCATCGGACTAAGTAAGGCGGAATTTATGCCACTAGCTTTTAGCGCGGCAGAGATGGAGCTATTTCGCGCAATCAAAAGGGCTTTCGATCCAAAAGGCATCTTAAATCCCGGAAAAATGGGGCTTTAAATTAGGATCGTCATCCAACTTCTACGGTGATTTGAAATTGATTTATCCCACTTATCTCATCTAAAATTTTACTTTCTTACAATATGCCTACTTAAAATTTATCTTGCTTGCAATTTAGCTTATTTAAAGGCTACTTCGAGTTAGTTTCAAGCTTGATCTACCCATTTACAGATCGATTTTGCTTGCTTTGCAATTAATTTTATTTGCCTTGCAATGAATAATTTTACTTGTTTATTGATAGATTTCATCCACTTGATAATTGATTTTACTTACTTCGCAGATTAATTATCCCGTGCGATCTTCTTCGGATATTTTTGCCATATCAGCTGTGATTACATAGCTACTCGCTAGTTTGCGCAATTTTTTCTCTTTCAGGGATGCACTAAGATTATGATGAAATCCCTATATCGCGATGGATAAGTCTATGACAAGTCAAAATTCTGTCAATAAAATCCATAGCATAGATTAAATTCTAAACTTCCAAGATACTGAAATTTTAAAATCACTATCTATCGATATTATCGCAATATGCGAAATTTCAGCAATAAAATTTAAAGACGGAATTCCACGGAATTTCATAAAATCCTATAAAGCTCCGTCAAATTTCTAAGTTAATTTCGATTTCGCCGTGTTATCATCTAGCTAGCCCTGCCATCTATTTAGTAGCATTAGCCTCGCTTGCATTTATTTTATTCATCGCGGCTACTACGTTGCAGCTAAACTCCGCTCCCAGTTTGCAAGCCTTGTCGTAGTAGATCATCGCCTTATCCAGATCCGGCTCGCCAAATTCCTTCTTTGAATACGCTAGCCCAACCCTTTGGCATCCCTCTGCCAAAGCAGCATCGCAAGATTTGAGGAAAAACTTAAGAGCGCCCTGATAGTCTTTTTCTTCGTAGCTAGCGACCGCAGCGTTTAAGCAGCCCTCGCCTAATCCCAAATCGCATGATTTGGCAAAAAACGCAAATGTATTTTTCTTATCGGCATTTTTATAAGAGATTATCGCGGCGTTGTAGCAAGCTTTGGCGGCTCCCAGCTCGCACGCTTTGGAATAAAACCGCGCGGACTTGCCCTTATCTTTCGTAGTTTTATATAAATTTTGCTCGTCGTAATACAAATCCCCCGCGATAGCACAGCTATTTTCTAGCCCTGCTTCACAAGCTTTTTCAAACGGCTTTTTTGCTGCCTCATAATCGCGCTCCTCAAGCAAATATCCTCCATAGTCTTCGCACGAATTAGCCCTACCGACGCCGCATCCGACAAACGAGACCCCTTGCGGGAAAAATATCTGCGCGAGCAAGTAGGCTGCTACGATTAGTGCGGCAATCGACGCTAAAATTTTCATTTTCGCTCCTTTTAAATTTTAAAAATAATTATAGCAAAAAGCGAGGAATAAAATTTTAATTTTTGATAATAGATGTGAAATCTCCGGCGAATTCTTGTAAAATTCCTATCAAAATCCCAAGCAAAATTTTAAATAAAATTTTAAACGGAGCTTTGAGCTGAATTTCAAAAAGACAAATTAAAATTTTACTTGCAAGATTGTTTTTATGGCTGGCTTGCCTCAATTTTTACTCACACGTCTATATGGCGTCCACAGCACCTGCAGTTTTTATAAAAAAACATTTAATCCTGAGGTCTGAAACACCTACGGACTCTACAATGGTAATTTATCAGGGCGATAATCTAGTGTGTAAAATATTTTGTTGCATATTAAGCCCGCGACAAGCATCTTGCCGTGCCCTAGAAAACTTTTGAAAATTTCGCATTGCTGCTTAGAAATTTTAAAAAATTTTACGCAGCCAGCCTTTAAATTTTATCTTAGAAATAGGTTTGCCTATGCTAAAATCGTAAGCATAATGCGTCTTTAGGCGTTTTGGCTCAATACCCATGATTCTTAGATATATGAGCCTTAAAATAATTTAGGCCGCGCAGTATCTGTATCGCGCATGTAAATTTCATCTATGTAGACTGCGATTACGATTTCAGCCGCGCAAGCCCAGCTCGTAAAATTCTGATAGTTTTAAAACCCAAATGCCACGTAGAATTCTATCCATTTAAAGAGCTTTACTTCAAAATTTATTCACTGCAAGCCGCGCTCCCTAGCGCTCAAACTCTATCACAGCCTCCTCCTCGCCGAACCACATCACGGAGTTTTTCATATCGCAAAACCTCGCCTCATCCGCCATCAGCTCCGCTAGCACCGCTCGCCCTACCTCGCTGTTTCGCGCATCCGCAAACGCCTGCACGCTCTCATACCATAGCTCGCCCATCGCGTCGTAGCCAAACGCCGCCGTCTCACGCTTGGTGCTCTGACCCTCGGGAAAGACGGGAATAGTTTTTGCGTAACGGATAATATTTAGCTCTTTTTGATTAGCCAAAACCTTTTGCGAATGCGCCTCCCAGTGCGCCAAAAACTCCTGCTGCGTGATGTTCGGCGCCTTTTTTACTAACATCGTGATCTTAAACATAACCGCTCCCTAAATGAAATTTATCGCAAAATTTGCGCCCTATTCTATGATGCATCCGCGTTTTTGCAATTTTGCTTAGCGTTCTTTGCGTCTAAATAGACCTTGAAAAAACTTAAAATAGCAGCCGTGCGCGCGAGCACAGATCCCAAAATGCATAAGCCTCACTACTTAAAGCTCAAACCGCCGTCAATCTCCACTCGGTTTAACCGCCTAAAGCGTCATTTACGGCTACCGCCAAAATAAATTCCGCAGACTCTTTGCGGGCAAAGTAAAATTATATCAAGCTTTAGCGGGCGATGAAATTTTACCGACTTTTGGCATGAATAAAACCTATCCGTTTTACGAGGCAAGATAAGATCCACGAGCATTCATAAAGCGGTAAAGCAGACGAGCGGCGGTTTTATCTTTCACCGCCGCGCGCAAATTACGTTGCTACGCATGAGCCTAACCCTTGCTTGCCAAAAACCTCTGCAAAATTATCGTTGCGGCGATGCTATCAAAGCGCGGATCCTTGCCGCCCCCCTTAGCGCCTTTGCTCGCAAACTCCGCCGCTTCGGCGCTCGAAAAGCTCTCATCTT
>NZ_CALIMW010000098.1 GCF_938045405.1 uncultured Campylobacter sp.
GTTTTGACGAACGAAAAGATCGCACACGGCGTGAGCAGAAACGGCGGCGTTTTGATGCACGGACCGACCTTCATGGCAAATCCTCTAGCTTGTGCCGTTTCGCTTAAAAATTTAGAAATTTTATGCGCGCAGGACACAGCGCAAAAAGTCGCGCAAATCCACTCCGACCTGCAAGAGGGCTTGAAAGAGTGCAGGAGCTTAGACGGCGTGGCGGACGTTCGCACCTTGGGCGCTATCGGCGTCGTAGAGATGAAGGAGGCGGTGGACGTGGAGGCACTGCAGGAGTTTTTCGTAAAAAGGGGCGTCTGGATCAGACCCTTTGGCAAAAATATCTATCTCATGCCGCCGTTCATCACGCCCAGAAGCGATACGCAAGCGCTTTGCGAAGCGATCCGCGATGCGGTAAAATTAAAAATTTATAAAGGATAAGATTGCAAATTTTAATCGTATTTATCATATTTCTACTTTTGCTAGGCTTCTTGGAATTTCGCAAAAAGACCGCTCTTGAGGGGTTTTTGGTCGCAGACAGAAAGGCGAGCGCTTTTGAAATCGCATTTTCGATAGTAGCTACCTGCGTGGGCGGCGCAGCTACGATCGGCGTGGTATCGAATATGCAAAAGTACGGGTTTGCCGCGGTTTGGTGGCTTTTAAGCGGCGCGATCGGACTAATGATTTTAGCGATTTTTATTGCAAAAATTTTACGCGCGAGCAAAGCGCTAACGTTCGCGCAGATAGCAGAAATTTTTATCGACAAAAGAGCCAGGCTCGTTAGCGCGGTTATCATTTGCGTGGCGTGGTGCGCTATCTTAGCGGCGCAGTTTAGCGCTAGCGCGCGCATACTCTCGGCGTTTGATCTAAATTTTAACCCCTCGCTGCTCATCGGAGGCGCGGTCATCATCGTTTATACGATTTTGGGCGGGCAAAGAGCGGTCATTAGAAGCGATGTATATCAATACGCTATCGTAATCGCGGCGTTTTTGGCAGTTTTGCTCTGGCTAAATTTTAATTCGCCGCAGGTGTTTGAAAATGTAAATTTTACGCTCAAAAATGACGCCTTCGGATACGACAAGATCGGATATTATCTGCTGGTTATCGGTACTAGCTACGTGATCGATCCGATGCTGTTTTCTAGAATTTTAAGCGCAAAGAACGAGCGCGCGGCGATCCTAGGCTCTATCTTCGGTGCTTTTGGAATCGCAATCAGTAGCATAATGATCGCTTTTATAGGTTTTGGCGCGATGAGCCTTGCGGCCGACGGCACGAGCGGCGAAAATCTGCTTAACGTAAGCCTTTTTAACGCGCTGCCTGCATCGTTGGGCTCGGTTTTGATGCTGGGGCTATTGGCGGCGATCATATCCTCTGCGGACACCTGCTTGATCACGGCTTCTAGCATCTTCGCGCACGATATTTTGCGAAGCGAGGATCTAAAAATTTACCGCATCGCTACGCTAGGCTTCGGCGCGATCGCGCTACTTTTAGCAAGCTTCGGCGGCGAAATTTTAAACTATCTCTTCGCGGCGAGCAACATCTTCGTAAGCGGCGTGGCGACGGCGCTATTTTTCGCCATCATCTTTCGCGGCAAGATCGATAAGGATCTCGTTTTGTGCGCCATGTACCTAGGCGGCGCCTTGGGGCTAGCCGCGGCTATTAGCGGTATAAATGCCTTTGCCGTAGTGGGGATCATTACGGCGTGCATTTTATGCCTGGCGGCTAGGTTTAAATTTAACGTAGCCTTTTCAAAGCCCGATCCAGACTGCGTCTGCATACCCCAAGCAAGCAAGCACGAGAAAGAGTGAGCCCGCGGTGTGATAAAATTTCACGCGAGCGGATACTGCGCGCATTTAATAAGATCGTTATCGCATAAGAGCAGAGCTACTAAATTTATCCCGTTTTGCATTGTAAGATTGAT
>NZ_CALIMW010000099.1 GCF_938045405.1 uncultured Campylobacter sp.
TCACGCAAGATTTGATAAGCTCGATACCTAAAAGCGCGCTTTCATCATCTACGAATTGACATTCATAGGCGCTCGCCCAGGTATCGGCATCAAATAATGCCCTCATCGTCTCAAGATCAAATTTCAATCCCCCCGCCATAGCCCGGTAAATATCTACGCGGTGGCGGCTAAACATATAAAATTTAAGCTCGTCGCCAAACAGCTCGGCAAAAAAACTATTCTCCTCAAAAGGTGTGGAGAGGATGGTAAGCCTACCCGCTACGGCGCCGATAGAGGGCACGAAAGCGTGCCAGATACGCTTTTGATTAGGATACCAGGCAAACTCATCCATCCAAATATCGCCGGTAAAGCCTTGCACCGTGCGGAAATTATGTGCCATGACGCGGATAGTGGCGCCATTATCAAGGCTTTTTTCATATTCGCTATCCTTGGCAAAAGATACGCCTAGCTTTTTTGCCCACATTTGCGAATAATTCATTAAAATTCTAGCCTGCTCTTCGCTGGCGCTTAAAAACAGTTGATTACGCCCTGCTACGGCGCCGAGGAGAGCATCGAGGCTTGAAACATAAGAAAAACCTATCTGACGGGATTTTAATACGATGCGAAATTGCGAAGCGTCGTTTAAAAAATCTTTTTGATAATCGAATAGCTCGCCGCTTTTAAGCGCTATCTCTTTTAGGCTTTCATATGCTCCGTTCATTAGCGCGATGGGTTTTTTCTTGTTTTTTACCTTTTGCTCTTTTACTTTGGCGCCCTGCAGCCTAGAAAGCGAAGCTGTAAGCATAGCGATCTGCTTTGCCTTGGAGTCGCTGCTTTTGCCCTTGCTAAGTGCAGCTATTTGAGCTTTTAGATTGCGTATCGTCATCGCGCCGCCCTCTTCCGCGCCTTTCTTACGCCAGCGCGCGATCGTAGCGGCATTCACTCCGTAAGATTTAGCTAACTCGGAGGCGGCATAACCTGAGTGCAAAAGATTTAGGATAAGCTCTTTAGTCTTTTTGCTATACATCACTCATCCAGGCTAGCCGTAGCCAAAAAATCTAGGGTAAAGGTGAAATTTAGTATATCCACGCCGCGCTCATCCGTAGCATCTACGCTAGAGCCCGTAAAGCTTAATAGAGGGGTCAGCCGCATCAGCTCTTTTAGCACCGCCTCTCCGCTTGCGATAGGTACTATTACGCTAAGATTGGCGCGGTATTGCGTGAGATTTAGTGCCGATCTTTCGGATACAAAAACCTTATAATCGTCCTCATGTTTTAAGATAAGCTCCTCGCAAAGCGCAATAAGCGCTTTTTCGGTAGTGATTTTTTCACTTAGATCCATTTTTACTCCTTAAACCGCAGCATAAAAGTAGCCGTTAGTATTCTTTTTAGTCGTTAGCTTATAAAATTTATCCATCCAGTACTCCTCCCATTGCTTTACGTCCTTGAAGGTCTCCAGGCTTTCGTCGTATTCGTTCGCACGTTGTTGGATCTTTAGCCAAAGCTTTTGCCCCAAAAGAGCAAGGCTCATATAGGCTTTGGCCTTAATCAGGTTTAGCCCGCTAATATCATATTTTTTTATCTCATATTCTGCCATCTCGATATATGGGATAATCTCTTCGTCGCTTATCATTTTAAGCTTATTGTATCTGCGAATTTCGTTTAAAATTTCATCCATGTTTTTTTTATCCTCTGCACTCATAATTTAAAACCCCCTTCAAAAAGCTTCAAAACGCCTTCAATTTTGCCGCAAAACTTTTGCCCGTATGTTTTATCGCCTCAAGCCTTAAGTGGCTTAGACGCTTTTATTTGTCGTATCCTAAAATTCCACGGGCCTCGGCGAGCGATAAGATACCGCTAGCAACCAAAGAACTCATCAACTCGCCGTCATCCTTAAAGCTGCTAACATCGATCGGATTTAGTTTGATCTTAAAACCCAAAGAATCGAAAAACCACTCTATCTGTTTCTGCTTAGGTATAATAGTAAGCTCATTAAAGCTATGTAGCTGCTGGGCGACCTCGCCCCCACCGCCGAGTTGAGAAGCGTTTATTATGCCCATCATCCGAGGCGGTACGCCATGAGCGGCAATAATCTCGTCTCGATTTAAATTTTTAAGCTTTTCAAAACTTATATCCTCTACTTTGCTCAGATCTTCTATGCGCACCTTAGCGTTTTCGCCGTTTGCCGTAAGCACCAAAGTTTTATGGGCCTTCTGATGGCCTTTAAAATTTACTCCAAAAAAATCTCTAAAGGCATTAAGCTGCGCTTCATCGGGTTCGGAGTTTTCAAATATGATCGCCGTATCAGCTCTAGCTGAGTTTTCAAAAAAGGCGTTATTGAAGCTATCGGCTTTTTGATTAGTCATTATGGCTAAAAGCGCGCCTAAATAATCAGGCTCGCCGTAGTATCTGCTCATCGGCGAATAATATGCTAACTGCCTCGCATTTAGCGCGATCTTACGCCCGTTTTTTACCTGAAAAACCTCTTTGTTTTTGTCCACTCGCGCTTCTACGGAGGGCAAGATATAAAGATTTCGCCCGGCGATTTCTAAATAAGCATTGCCGAAGATCTCTAAATTTAAGATAAAGGCGTATAAAAAGTCTTTAGGTGTGCCTGCCATACCTTCTAATGCTTCGCCGTCTTGCACGTTTGAAAGCAAAGAGGCCTTTAGTTGGATCGCTCTACGGTGATAGGTATTGGCATAAAATAATCCAAGCAAGTGTTCCGGAGCGCAAAACGGCTCTATAATACCGTCCGCGCCTACAGTTTCATCTTTTATTTGCGCGCTGGCTTCTGCGGCAGCTTTAAAAATCCTATCCATATTACACCTTAAATTTTTAGCGACATTGTATAGAAAAATTTTATAAAAGTTAAGCTAAATAGCGCGTATAGCGCTTATATGGGTTTTAATTTTTTCATATTTTTGTAAAAATAACGCAACTTTTTGAGCTTCGGACAATAACCCGTTGCAAGAA
>NZ_CALIMW010000100.1 GCF_938045405.1 uncultured Campylobacter sp.
TGTAGCGCCGCAGAATTCTATATCGCAAAACCCCACTACGATAAAAGGCTCCGCGCCGAAAGATCAGGCGCCGCAAAGCCCGGCAATAAAAACTCCTTCGCCTGATTCCATAAAATCTACGGCGCCCGAAAGCTCTGCGTTAGATTCCGCACGTCCAAGCTCTGCTGCAACGCGTGATTTAACGCCAAAAGACTCCGCTTCGCAAAATTCTGCTGGGTCTGTAAATTCCGCGATTCAAAACCAGACACCAAATTCCGCGGCTTCTGAAAATTTTGCGACGCCTATAAATTCCGCCGCGCAGAATTCTGCCTCGTCAAGACAAAATTCCGTATCGAGGCAGGATTTTATGCCAGAGCAAAATTCTACGTCGAAAGATCCCATCGGCTCTAAAATCCAGACACCAAAGCAGTAGCGATGATTTTGGATGAAATTTTAAAACGCACTCGCGAGGATCTGGCGCTTCGTAAAGAAAGACTGCCCGAGGATCTGCTCGGCCGCTCGCTAAGCGCCAATCCCTACGAGCCGCGCGATGTCATAAGCGCGCTTAGAAGCGATGAGAAGGATCCGCTGCGCATCATCGCCGAGATTAAAAAGGCAAGCCCGAGCAAGGGGATCATTCGCGAGGATTTTGAGCCGCTAAGCCTTGCGGTGGAGTACGAAAATGCAGGCGCGAGCGCCTTTTCGGTGCTTACCGAGCCGCATTATTTCAGAGGCGATTTGGAGTTCATCCCGCAGATCCGCCGCTACACTCGCACGCCCATTTTGCGCAAGGATTTCATCGTCGATCGTTATCAGATCCTCGAAGCGCTGGTTTACGGCGCGGATTTTATCCTGCTGATCGCCAAAGCTCTAGAAGGCAAACAGCTAAGAGAGCTGCTCGATTTTGCCCGCAGGCTGGGGCTTCGGGCGCTGTGCGAGATCCACGATAAGGACGATCTGAAAAAAGTGGTCTTTGCAGGCGCTGATATTATCGGCATCAACCATCGAAATTTAGAGACTTTCGAGGTCGATACGAGCCTGAGCGAGCGGCTAATCCCGCTGATTCCAAACGGCAAGATCATCGTCGCCGAAAGCGGCCTGCACTCGCATGAGCAGCTTTTAAGCTTGCACGAGGCGGGCGTCGATGCGTTTTTGATCGGCGAGCATTTTATGCGCCAAAATGACGTCGGCGCGGCACTGCGCGAGATAAAGCTCGGCGCGGGCGGCGAAATTTAAACCCGTTTGCTTGATCGCGCAAGCTTAAACCCGAAGCGAGCGGTTAAATTTAGCGAACGGAGCGAAATTTTAAGGCAGTAAATTTTAAAATTCTGCGGACTTTAAAATTTAAGAGCTCTTTAATTTAGCGCCGCGCCGCAATTTAATATCGCACATCGCGCGAGAATTCACGCTGCGCTTTGGCATCGTGAGTTTATTATCACGCGCTACGCGAGCGGCTACGGAGTGAGGTTTAAATTTACGCCTTTCGTTTGTATGGCTTTCCGTCGCATCACGAGCTGGTGCAAAAAGCGTGGGTTTAAATTTAGCTTTACGTTTGCGAAGCTTCGCGCGTGGGGTTGGGCTTGCAGCATTGAGCGCCAAGGATTGCGCGTCTGCCGTAGTGTCTTGTGTGCCCAGCGCTTCGGTATTGGCGATTAAATGGCGCCGTAAATTTAATCACAGCTCGCGACCTAAGCCGCCCAGAGGAGCTGCGCGTACGATAACTGCGCAAAGCGAGCTATCGTAAAAGCGAACGGCGTAGGGGCTAGGGCTGCGATACCCTGCGATACGACGCGATTGAGTCGCAGCTATAATATAGCTGCACTATGACCGCGCCGCGTTAAATTTTATCGCGTGTCGCGACGGGTATTGCGGCGCAGGTTTGGCATCGCGTATCGTGCCTGTGAGTGCTTCAAAGTTTTGTTATAATCCGCACGCAAACTGCCCGCGGATTTAATCGCCCGCCGTGCGCTTTGATACGCGAAGCGTATGTCGCACCGAAGCGCCTTGCGCAGCACGAGATTCGTAAAGAGCGCGTACCACCGCGCGTATAACTTTGCGCTGTGCGAGCAAGCGCGAGCTGCGTAAATAAAATTTTATGAAATTTAGAAGTTTTAAATTCCAAATTTCATAGAATTTTGCGAAACGCAAATTTTAAAATTCCATAGAATTTTGGAATTTCGGAAAGGAAAAGAGATGGATTATCTTTGCGCCCCTTGGCGAAGCGAGTATTTTACCGAAAAAAGAAGCGGCTGTCCCTTCTGCGACGCGGCGGCGGATGCGGCGTTCGACGATCGCAACGGCGTGCTTTTTCGCGCGCAGCACTGCTTCGGGGTGATGAACCTCTACCCTTACAGCCCGGGCGCGTTTATGGTGATACCCTACGAGCACGCGGATAATATCGAGTGCCTTAGCGACGATGCGTGGGCGGAGATGAGCCGCTACGTGCGCGCCGGAGTGGGGATCTTAAAGCGCACTCTGGGCGCAAACGGCGTAAATATCGGCATGAACCTCGGCGCCGCCGCGGGTGCGGGCATAGCCGAGCACGTGCACTATCATCTCGTACCGCGGTGGCAGCGCGATACGAATTTCATCACGACGATCGCAAACGTCCGCGTAAACGGCGTTTCATTCGCCCCGCTTTTTGAGAAGCTAAAAGCGGCTTACGCGGAGATTAAAATTTAAATTCGGAAGATCGAGATGGTATTGGCATGGGTTAAAAAGAACGATAAATGGGGTTTTATCGATAAAACTGGAAAGGAGATAGCTTCTTGCATCTATGATGACGTTTCGTATTTTAGCGAAGGCCTAGCATGCGTTAGAAAGAACGATAAATTCGGCTTCGTCGATAAAACGGGCAAAGAAGTTATCCCCTGCATATATGATCGGACCGAGGAGTTTTGTGAGGGCTTAGCGTGGGTTAATAAGAACGATAAATTCGGCTTTATCGATAAAACGGGGAAAGAGGTGATTTCTTGTATATATGATGATGCTTATAATTTTGAGGAAGGACTGGCGGAAGTTCAAAAAAGCGGCTATTGGGGTTTTATCGATAAAACCGGCAAAGAGATCGTTCCTTGTATATATGATGACGTTGGCGTTTTTCGCGAAGGCTTGGCGGACGTTAAAAAGA
The DNA here is from genome assembly GCF_938045405.1 of uncultured Campylobacter sp. Lineage (GTDB taxonomy): Bacteria > Campylobacterota > Campylobacteria > Campylobacterales > Campylobacteraceae > Campylobacter_B. Next base: position 3,110 of record NZ_CALIMW010000100.1, read on the forward strand.
ACGGTTATTTGGGATATATCGATGAAACGGGAAAAGAAGTTATTCCTTGCATATATGATCGGGCCGGGAGTTTTTGCGAATGCTTAGCGAAGATTGAAAAGGACGGCAAATGGGGCTTTATCGATAAAACGGGCACAGAGGTAGTTTCTTGTGTATACGAGCTTGTTTGGGATTTTGACAATACTTTGTGCGGATATTATGACGAAATCAAATATTGAGAAGGATACGTTAAAGTCAAAAAAGACGGCAAATGGGGGCTGCTCGATGATGAGGATAATGAAATTTTAAAGCCTGTATTTTATGATGAGATAGAAGTTATTAAAATTCTAAGCGACGATTACATCAAGATCAATTTAGACGGTCGCGAAACGATCGTTGATAAAAACGGCACAATAATATATTAAATTTAAAGGAGAGACGATGTGTTTAAGTATAGAAGAATCCCAGGAATGCTCTAGGATTAACAAATTCAATAATGAGGAATTAATAGAACATTTAAAATTTGGATTAAAATCCGCTTCTAGAAGCAAAAAATTTATTGGCTATAAATGTACACGAGAAAAGGTTCTTAGCGTACCGGAGTTAAAAAATCGTGCCCCGTGGTTTTTAAAGCATTGTGAGGATATTGAAAGTTTTTATACCTTTATAAAAGAGAAAGGTGGATACGAAGAAAGATGTGAATATATAGATAAGGAATTTGATCCTATAAAGGCCATTTTAAAAGAAAATATAGTTTTTGATAATAAGCACATACAAGATATATGGCAAAAAGCCCTAGAGAGATTGGTTGATGACCCAGAGGGAGCTATAAAATTATCAAGAACGTTATTGGAAAGCATATTAAAATGCATTTTAAAGAACCAAAAAATTGATTTTAATGAGAAAGACAGCAGTTTACATGATCTATATAAAAAAGTTAGTGAAATTTTAGATTTTGCGCCAGAAAAATGCCAAGAAGAACCTTTTAAGCGGGTTCTGGGCGGTATGAGTGCAATTGTAAGCGGTATAGGTGAGATTCGAAATAAAGCCGGTGACGGGCACGGGAGGTCTGAAGATTATGAAAAGGCGCAAAAAAGGCATGCTGAGTTTTTAGTGTGGAATGCCGGAGCTATGAGCATGTTTATATTTAAGACATATATGGAGAAATTTAGTGTAAGTCCAAGCAATTTGGATTTTAAAATAAATTTTTGATGATTTTATAATTAAGGAGAGACGATGATCAGCGTAGAGCAGGCGATTGAGGATCTGAAAAACGGCAAAATGCTCGTTATGGTCGATGACGTCGATCGCGAGAATGAGGGCGATTTGGTGTTTGCGAGCACCTTTAGTAGCGCACAGAAGGTAAATTTTGCGATCACGCACGCTCGCGGAGTGCTGTGCGTGGCGCTTAGCCCGCAGATTGCGCAGCAGCTAGATCTGAATTTGATGGTCGATAAAAACACTTCGAGCCACGAGACCGCCTTTACCGTCACGATCGACGCGAAGGACGCCAAGACGGGCGTAAGCGCGTATGAGCGCAATATGACGATCGAGCTAATGTCGCGCGTGGGCGCTCGCGCCGATGATTTCGTCCGCCCTGGGCATATCTTCCCGCTCATCGCCAAAAGCGGCGGCGTGCTCGCTCGCACGGGGCACACCGAGGGCTCTACGGATCTGTGCCGCTTGGCTGGGCTTTCGCAAAGCGCCGTGATCTGCGAGATCGTCAAAGACGACGGCGATATGGCGCGCAGGGACGATCTGGAGAAATTCTGCGCGCAGCACGGCATCAATATGATCTCGGTCGCGCAGATCGTGCAGTACCGCCTAAAACACGAAACTCTCGTTAAATTTAGCGAGCCAAAAAGCGCTTTGCTGTGCGGCGAGGCGGCGAAATTTTACGACGTGAGCGATCACGAGGGCAACGAACACCGCGCCTATATTTTCGGCGAGCCAGAAAAGGGCGCGCAGACGAACGTGAAATTTCATAAAATTTCAAGCGATCTGGAATTTTTAAGCGATGCGAAATTTAACGATTTCATGCGCGATCTGGACGTTTTGCGCAATGAAGGCGGCGTGCTTTTGATGCTAAAATCCGCGCAAAATCGCGCTGATTTTAAGAGCTTCGGCATCGGAGCGCAAATTTTAGCGCATCTGGGCGTGAAAAAAATCAAAATT
>NZ_CALIMW010000101.1 GCF_938045405.1 uncultured Campylobacter sp.
ACCTATTTTAAACGGCATGCTCGGACTGATGCCCACCGTTAGGATATTCATGTTTCTAGATTTTTTATCCGTACTCATCACGAACGGACCCACATTTTCGCTCATGCCGCCCGTTCTAGCATAGATGCGAGAGACGCCCAAATACGGATTTATCTCGAAATTTTCGCCGTTAAAGCCGCCGTATGTCGCGCTAGCAAACATATTTATAAGCTTTCCGTCGCTCTTGACGCCATTGTTGGCGGTGTATTGCACTATCGTGGAGCTGCCGGTTTTTTTGCGTTTTATGTCCGTATATACGGTGCCTAGATCAAATTTAACGGTCTCTAAACCCACCTGTGCGTAAAGTCCCGCGTGTCTGTTCGTGTGATCAAACTCTTTGCTGCCATCTTCTTTGGTTTTAGTTTTTCCTGTGCCCAGCACGACCCCCAGTCTTAAACTCTCGCTCAGCGCGCCGTCTAAGCCGACAAGCTGCGTCACGGACGTGGATTTGAAATCCCCGCTTCCCTCATCCGAGTTAAATTTCATGACGTTTCCCGCAGTGTTCGCCCAGAAGTTGATCCCCATTTCCTCATCTATGCTTAACGCATTAAAATTTCTTTTGCGGTTTAAGACGGCGTTTCGGATCAGTACGTTATCGATCACAGCTGCATTTTGTGCGGCGAAATTTGCCTCGTTCGCGAACGTTTTTAGCGTGTCGGAGGCCTGCTGCGGCGTAGCAAAGATGAAATTTCTATATAGATCGCTCGTTCGCACCGCAGGTCTGCTTCTAAAAACGCTCATTAGGGCGGGTTGATTGCTCGAGCCCTCTATTGCGGCGGCGATCAGTTTTTGATTTTTACCCTTTGCGAAATCCACCATACCCTCGCTGCCCTTTTTGAAGGTGAACTCTAGCTTGGAGTCGTTAAAATTTTTAACTAAATCAAAAAACGCGTATTCTCTTAAAATTGTCTGATCGTAGCCTCTGAAGCTACCTTCTACCCAGTATCTCTTTGATTTTGCAGGATCTTTATATATCTTTTGCGCATCTTCGAAAAGAGGATTTTCTAGATCTACGATGGAATTTTTTTCAAACGTGAGGTTCAAATTCGTAGCTCCTGCCGAAGACATGCCGACTATACCCGCGTGCGATACGACGTATCTGCCGCCTTGCTTTATCGTCGCCGTGACGGTATCTGAGGTAGCGGTTCTGGTTTTATTTACGAATTCTTTCGGCTTATTGAATACGTCGGTTTTGACCTCTTGGACGGTTAGGCTCTTTTTGATCTTCAAGGCGCCGCCGTTTTCTACGGTCACCTTGCTGTTTTTTAAAGACTGATTTAGCGCCGTGATCTGCCCGCCTTTTATGATCGTATCGCCGCTGTAGGTGTTATCGCCCGCAAGCGTTAGCGTGCCGCCGCCTCTTTTTATCAGCGTTCCTTTATAGCCTTCCGCCGCTCTATGCGCTCGCGCTTGCTCTCTGGCTAGCTCTACATTGTATTCGGCTCTTTCTTCTGCGGTCAAATTTCCGCCCTTAGCATCGAGCTGTGCTTTGCGCACCGCCCAAGCCGCCGCATCCGCATCGTCCTCGGTCTTTCTAAATTTTATCGCCTTGTCCGAGATGTCGTTGGACCAGACGTCATCTACGTCCATATTTACGTCGAATTTCCCTAGAAACTGACCTGGTCCGAACATTGCCTTGCCGAGATCTACTATGCCCCAGCCCCATCTTTTATCGGGCACACCAAGCTCGCTCGTTCAGCCCGAAAGCTTGCTAGTATCATTCTTTTTGAACGAATACTTCGTCTGTCTCGCCGTTGTTAGTAAGACATCTCGTGCCTGCTCGTTCGTCATATAGTTATATCTGGACATTATGACGCCCAAGGCTCCCGTTACGTGAGGTGCCGCCATAGACGTGCCGCCCCAAGAAGCGTATCCCGCCTTGCCTGTTTTGACATCTACGATAGAGGATTTTATCTTTACTCCAGGCGCTGCTATGGTCCACCATTTAGAATCTCCCGCGGTATTAAATCTTTGGGCATTGCCGTCAGTTTGTCCCGTTACGTTTAGCCATAGCTTTTCCACGTCGGGGCGAAAATACGGCAGCATCGCCCTTGTGTAGGATTCTTCCATGCCGTCTCTATGCCAGCGGTAAAGACTTGGATTATTCTGTATTTTTTAGCGACTTCGTATGCGGCATCTATGAAGCTTTTCCGGCCGTCCACTACGAATTGATAATAAGCTTTTTTAGCGGTATCTATATCTTTGAGGTATAGATGATGATTAGGCTTAGTAGGATTAGCCGCCGTACCGGGAATCCCGCTGTAACCTTCCGCGCCCGGATAGGAGGAATTTACTCTTCTATTTGATCCCCAGCTATTATTTATCGCTCTTACGCCCGATTTAGCAAGCTCGTTATATACGGCGTAGAAGTATCCGTAGTCTTGATTTGGGCCGTAGGTCATGCCGTCGTTTCCGCCTGTATTTCCCGAGTATAATCTCGACTCCCATGCCACGCCGTGCGTGCCGCGTCCGTCGCGGTTGGCCCCTATCGTGCCTCCTACGTGCGTGCCGTGCGAGTCGTTCGTCCCGGCTATCCAATCGCCGTTAGTTTCAAATTTTTGACCTTTTTTAAATTTGCCTTTATTTGTTTTATCATATTCGTCACTGCCTTTTTGTTTAAAGGGCGCGTTGCCGAATTCTGCATCTGGGTAACGCATGCCGTCTTTGGAGTACTCGCCCTTCGCGGTCGCTCCCGTAACCCTGCCTCCTGCGAATTCTTGATGACTTAAAAGCATGCCCGAATCAACTACACCCAGTTTTACATCTCTACCAGTGGCACCTTTGGCGTAGGCTACCGATGCGTTCATGCTACTTAGACCCCAGTATGCTTTATACTCGTCCGTCTCCCAGCTTTTTATATCGCCTACTTTGCCGGGTTCTATATACTGTGCTTCACAGACATTTGTAAATAGCACGGCGCAAACTGCTGCAGACAGCACATGGGCTCCTTTGAAATTTAGCTTTCTCATACGATCCCTTTCTTTATGGTTTGGTTTTTATAAAAAAATTATTTAATTATAATAACCTTTAAATGAAAATTTAATTAAATATTTTAAAGATTTTATAA
>NZ_CALIMW010000102.1 GCF_938045405.1 uncultured Campylobacter sp.
CGATGAGAGGATTTTTCGCCGCCGCAGCCGCAATCGTCGCCGTGATTTTTACTTCGATGATTTTCAAGCTCTCTGCGACCAAAATGATCTCTGATATCTCCGATAGTAAGGTCTTTAGGGCGTATTTAATTAACTTTATCGCCCGAGTGCTTTGGACTATCGTATTTATTTCGCCTTTACCATACTCTATGAATAATAATATTGTGAGCTTGGAGACTCTAGATTATACCTTACACGAGCAAGGCGGTTCTTTCGTGGAGGCATTCTATTGCATTTTAGCGGCTATGGCTATAGGACTTAATCACTCTATGGAGATTAAAGATACGCAATTTGTTACCATTTGGTATGTAACGATTACAGCGTTTAAGATTATCGGCACCATAGCACCGGCAATAGTATATTGCTACTTAGGAGAAGCCACTAAGAGTAAAATTTTTTATGCTTACGCGTGGTTATATTTTATATGTTTAGTGCTTGTAGAAATCATCAATTCGTTTATTAAACTGCCAGAAATGAGTAGTGCAACTACAGCGTACATGGTACTTGCGGTAATCCTTTTATCTGAAATTTTAGAACTTATCGCTTGGATTAGAATTAAAGGAATTTCGGGCGCGGAGCTTTGGAATAAAAATTTATGGACGCCGCCAGCAAAATAGATCATTAAAAATATAGCTTGAATCGCATACACAGGTCATAAAATTTTAAAATTCAGCGACGCGAAATCCCATATTGTCTATGATCTCTTTCAGCGCCATGGTGCTCATGTGCGTATCGTCGGAAAAATATACGTCCTTTACGCCGCTTTTTATTAGCCTGTTTAAAATTTCTTTAGTGTCTACAAATACATATCGCTTATTCTCTCCTCGAAGCAGTTCAAAAAAGCGGCTCTTCCCATATTTCTTATCCAAAATATGGTCGTAATACAGATCGTATTTATCTACCATCGGCATAAAATATAGTTTTATGCCGAATCTATCTAAAAGCCCCTGCACTTCATTTAAATTTCTATTTAGCGCTGCGATATTTTCGGCATTTGATTTATCTAATCCATATAGATCTTCGTAATAAAATAATAGTCCGCTTTGATCTTTGGAGGTAAAAAAATCTCCATCCAGCTTCAGATAATACACTTTTGATAAAAAGGCATGATCGTTGAACCTGTAAGCTATGCGATATAAAACACTATTGTAGTTTAATGTATTTATAAAAAATGGCTTTGGAGTTTGGAGATACGATGGAGCACGTTTTTGAGCTATTAAATTTGATCTTTCATTTTTAAATTTATCCAAATCTAATTCTTTAAAATCTAAAAAACTTTTATCTTTTATATCTAAAATTCTTTTTATATGGGAAAATATTTTAACTCCTTTTTCTTCTAAAATATCTATTGCAATAGCACCTGCAAAAGTCAAAGGTAAAGTTATTCTTCCAGAAAAATGTCCTCCACCTCTAATATCATTAAAACCTCTAAATTTTATTCTTGCTGGATAATCTGCATGGCTAGGTCTTAATAAATTTTTTAAATTTTCATAATCTTTTGAAATAGTATTTGTATTTTCAAATATCACACAA
>NZ_CALIMW010000103.1 GCF_938045405.1 uncultured Campylobacter sp.
CTCGGCGGCTCGCTCGTTCGCGCCTGTAAGATTTTGCCCCGCCTCGGCGATTTCGCTTTCGTTAGCCGCGACGCGCGTTTGCAAATTTACCCGCGAGTCCGCTTGCTCGTGAAATTTAAAATCTAGCCCGTGTGCGCAGCCGTTTACTTCGCCGCTAAAATTTGATCCTAGCTCTGCCTCCATTTGCGGTAAATTTTCACCGCCGCAAAGAGCCCTTTTTACGAGCCGCTCGAGTTCGTCCGCGCCGCGTTTTAGCTCGGTCGCGCTCGGCGTTATCATATCTAGCATAGGCACGCTTGCGTAAATTTGCGCGTCGCCCGGCCGCTCAAACTCGGCCGCACAGTCCAGCACCGCGTCAAATTTACCCGCCTGCTTAACCGAGCCTAGATACAGCCCGGGCAAAATCTCGTCTGAAAGCCGGCGTCTGCGCAACCAAAAAATCGCATTTAGCCGCGCGACGCAAAGATACGGGAAAAGTAAAGCTTTAGCCGCGGCGGCGTGACGGCCTTGCCCGTTTTTAGCAAAAACTCCCGCGCCCAAAAACGCGTAACCGCAAGCAACCAGCGCGAAACTAAGGCTCGCCCAAGATAGCCACAGCATCCACGCGCCCCAAATTTTAGCTCCCGCAATCGCCGCAAAAAGCGTCACAAACGAAAGCCCTAGATACAGAGCCGCCCATTTGTAGCGCACTGCGTCCGTAGCCATGGCAAATCTAAGCGGCTCGCCATCCATCGGACGAATGAGTAGGACGAAGCAGCCCGCGGCCAGCCCCGTCGGAATATCGATAAAATGGTGCTGATACGTGGTCAGCACGCTAAGGCCGATGAGCGCAAACCACGCGACAAGCGCCACCTTAAGCCAAACCGAGCGCGCCTTGCGAAGGTAAAATGCGCCCACCACGACGCAAAGTATGATGTGTAGCGAGGGAGCTTGATTAAACGGGAGGTCAAAGGCGGCGAGGCTTGAGAATAAAAAGCCGCTAAAGCCCGAAACCGCGGGCTTTTCCCACGACATTTGCAGAGGAAAAGCGATAAAAAACAGCGTCGCGATCATCTGAGCGACTAGCAGCTGCGTAACGTAGCGCGCGAGCTCCCCGGCGTCACGGCAGAGGAAAAATCCAAGCGCGTAGAGCAAATTTAGCGACCAGTACGGCACGATGCTCCACGCCCAAAACGGTAGCGCGCGCTCCCACGCGAAATAGATCTCCGGCACGTTCGCGCGAGCGCTCGCGAGGGCATTCGTGGCGCCGTAGCTAGCGTAAAATATCGCCGCAACGACGACTAGCGCGGCCAGCTGCGATAAAAACGGTTTTGTTTTCATTTTTGCCTTTTTTGCTAATTCTATCAAATTTTATCGGATTTGCGTTTTTACGGATTTATCGGTCCGAGATCGTTTGCTTGACGCAAATTTGTAAACTTTACGCACCGAGACCCGCATCTTTAAGGTACTAAATTTGAATTAGTCAAATTTATCGTTATGAATTAAACTTTTTGTGCAAGTCAATTTTTTTTGTTAAGGGGAAAGGGGCTTGAATTACGCTCTGCTAGCAGTTGCGAGCGCTAGCGAAGCAAAAGAGCTCCCTTCCCCCTTAACGATCCCCCAACCCCTACGACGTGAGAGGTTGCTGCGCTATGCGCAGGTTTATCTGGTGCTGTCGCGCCGTAAATTTTAAATTTGCATTTTTAGGGTGCGGGTCCCGATGAGTCAAATTTGCAAATTTGAACGTAAAACGATAAGGCGAAGTATCGCGAGATGATTTTTCGAGTTTTGAAGCAAAATTGAGCGTGCGCTAGGCTATAGCCTGCGGAGCGAAAATTTTGCGAAATCTCGGAAAAGCACTCACGAGACGAGCCGCTAAATTTTAACAGCTAAACTAACGCTAAATATCCCATCCCCATCTATCCACTCTTTTACTTTTTTAAATCCCGCCTTTTCCACGAGCTGATCCATCTCGGCCTGGCTGCGGCGACGCATGATCCACGCAGCGCCCTGCCTGTGGCTAGATAGAGCGCGCGCGATCATCTCAAGCTGCGGGTGCCACGGCTGATTGGTGTAGATGAGGTAGCCGCCGCTTTTTACGCTGCTTGAAAAGCCTTGTAGCGCGGTGCGTACGACCGAGTTATCAGGGAAAAGCTCAAACAGCCCCGACACGACGCCAAGCGTATATACGCCCTGCAGACCCTCGTAGCTAGCGGCTTCGAACGCATTTACCTGCGTAAAGCTCGCGATGTCCTCTAGGCCGCGCTCTTTTATCATTTCGCTACCGGCTTTTACGTTTATGTCGCTGTAGTCGCGCAGCGTTATGCGCTCAAATTTATGCCCCTGCGCGGCGTCTAGTATGTATCTGCCGTGCCCCGAGGCGATGTCTAGCAGTCGTAGCGGCTCTCCGCGCTCTTGCAGCTTTGCTACGGCTTGGTCGATGGCTAGCTTGATATTTCGCTTGCGCTCTCTGATACCGCGCCAGCCGATGGCGTTTAGGTAAAATTTGTCGATAAATTTAAAAAATTTATTCGCCCCTTGCGGCTCGTTTCGGTAGACGTAATCAAGCGTACTGCCGCTATCGTAGCCCGTGTTTTCGCCGATCTTTAGCCCGCCGACCCACGGCGAAACCGCCTGCATAAATATCCGCTGAAATTTAAACCGTAAATTTTTCAGGCTAAATCTCGGTAGCGGCGTAGCTAGCCTATCGGCCTCCTCGCGGCTAAAGCCGTATTCGTCCGCGTGCGTGCAGTCCACCTCGCTAAAAGGCGCGCTAAAGCGCTCGCCGACGAACTCGCGCAAGATCTCAAACGCCCTCTCCCGCTCGCTTTCGCCCAGCGTATCGTGGTAAAATCCATCTAAAACCTCGCGCCTCTTTACGCGCGCGCCAAGAGCGTTGTAAAACTCGTGCTGCAGGGCGTGCTCCACGACCCAATCATCGCCTGAAACCAGCAGCAGCGTAGGCGTCGTGATCGCGGCCGCGTCAGAGACCACGCGCTGCGCCGCTTCGTAAAGCCCAAGCAATATGCGCACCGAGATCGCGCGAGTGATGAGCGCATCGGCGTCGTAGCTGGCCTGACGCTGTTTGTCGTGAGTGAGATAGTGAGCCTTGACGTAGCTGTTTACGAAAAAATTTCCGCGGGCGCGGTAGATCGCCTTTAGTCCCGCCCTAGCAAACGGTACGTAAAGCTTCACGCTAAACGCCGGACTAGCTAGCACCGCGCAGCGAACGCGCACAGCGTAGTCGTGCAGCCACGCAGAGACCAGCACCGCGCCCACGCTTTGGGCTATCACGGCTAGATTTTGCGCCTCAAAGCCAAATCTGTGCTCGATGTGCGCCACAAACTCGTCCACGTCGGTGATGAGACGGCCGATACTTGGCGCGTCGCCCCTCTCGCCGTCGCTCCTGCCGTGTCCGCGCTGATCCCACGCAAAATAGCTCAAACTCTCATCCGCTAGCCCGTCCGCTACATGCGTCGTCCTGCCCGAGTGCTCGTGTCCGCGGTGAAATATCACTACGGCTTTGGCATTTGGCGCGGCTTTAAATTTGAGATTTTGCTCGGCGTTTTCGCTAGACGTCTCGTTCAAATTTGACGCGCCGCATTTGCCTGTTTCGTTTAAATTTGAGTCCGAATTTTCGCCGCCGTTTGGTAAATTTTGCTCGCTCGATTTACCCGCGCCGCCAAAATCCGGCTCCGTATTTTCGTCCGCGCCGCCTGTTTGCTCGCTAGCCAAATTTGACGTTTCGCTTGCGGCTCCGGCGCTCAAATTTGAGCCCTCAAATTTACCGTCCTCGCTCAAATTTAATTCGTCTGCGCCCGGGTTTTCGCACGCCACGTCCGCAGCCAGGCGGTATCTGTAAAATATCCTCGCCCCGTCGCTCGTTATAAAGTAGCTCTCTTTAAACTCCATTTTTCGCCTTTCTTACTTAAATTTATCGATTTTTACGCTTATTTTATCCTAAAATGCCCCGTTATCTCGTACTCGTTTAGCACATCCTCTTCCTGCGCGCCAAGCCCGATGTTGTGGATCACGAGCGGAGTTTTGCCGCCGGCAAATTTATCCGAAACTATGCCGATGTGCGGCCTGCCGTTATCCAGCCGCCACGTCACGATATCGCCCGCCTTAAACTCGCCTTTCGCCTCGTAACCCTTGCGTTTTAGGTAGGTCGCGATGTTTGGTACGCGGCGATGATCGATGTTTTTGTCGGTCTTTTTCGCGCTCCAGTTTTTTGGATAGGCGTTAAAATTTGCGCTCATATCCTCGTGAATGAGCCACTGCAGATCGATGTCCTGCCTGCGCAGCGCTCTAACGACGACGTCGGTGCAAACGCCTTTTATTATATCCACGTCGCCCATCGGATAGGCTAGCCTCTCGTACGAAGGATCGTAAAATAGCGTCTGCCCGACCTGCGCTCTAGCGTCTTGCACAAGTTTCCCAGCTGAAAATGCAAAGGCAAAATTTGCCGCGAGCGTCAGAAGTAAAATTTTGCTCCAAATTTTCATCAAAACCTCACGCGTAAAAATATCTAACGATGTGAAAAAATATCGGCGCCGCAAAGCACAGCGAGTCCATACGGTCAAGCATCCCGCCATGCCCGCTGATCATATAGCCCCAGTCCTTGACGCCCAGATCGCGCTTGATCGCCGACATCACGAGCCCTCCTAAAAAGCCCATCATACAAACGGCAAACCCGATAAAAAACGCCCCTACCGCGCCAAAAGGCGTGAGATGATGCAGATACGCAGCCAGCGCGCTAGCGCTAAGAACCCCTCCCGCAAAGCCGACCACCGTTTTAGACGGGCTGATGCTAGGAGCGATCTTGCGCTTACCAAAAAGCTTGCCCCAGATATACTGCAGCACGTCGCTAGCTTGCACGACTAGGATCAAAAACAGCATCAGCTCCATGCCGCTGCCATGCTTAAGATCCAGCAAAAGAAGCGCAGGAATGTGTGAGATACAAAACACGCAGATCATCAGCGCCCACTGGATCTTCGTCGAGCGCTCTAAAAAATAGGCCGCATCGCCGCAAATAGCCGCCAAAATCGGCAAAAATAAAAATCCGTAAACCGGGATAAATATCATCGCCATCGCGTACCAATCAGCGTAGATAAAAATATACTGCATGGGCAAAATCACGTAAAAGCACGCCACGAGCGCGATGTGATCGCCTCTGCGGATGTAGATGAGCGACAAAAACTCGCGCAAAGCGGCAAACGATACAAGCAAAAACAAAAATATCACGGCGTTTTTGCCCATATACGTAAACGCAAAAATGACCAAAATCATCGCCCACCAGGCGTTTATGCGCGAGGTCAAATTTGAGATGGTTTTGTTCTCGGCGCCAAATTTCGCCTTTAGCATAAAGGCAATGGCGCTAGAGACGACCAGCACTGCTATGAGTCCTAAAAATAGATTTAAGATATGATTTTGCGGGTTCATTTTAGGGCCTTTGGGTTAAATTTGAAGCTAAATTTAACGCCTGTTTCGGAGCGCTCCGAGCTAGTCGAATTTACGCGCGTTTGGTTTGCCGTGCGGACGGTTTGAATGGTTAAATTTGTTAGCCAGAAATACTCGCGCTTTGAGCCTGCATTTGGATCAAATTTGATTTGCGGCGTAGCGAGCGTTTTGATCCGGGTTTCGCGTTTAAATTTGACGCTTTTAGCCGTCATTTTAGAAGGCTCGCCGTCAAATTTGCCGTAAAGATCGGTCGCAAATCTCCCCGTCTTGCGTGGCGGATTTACGGGGCTTAAATTTACCGCTCTCGCCAAAGCCGACAAATTAGGCTTTCGTTCTGTCATTTTGCGTATCGCTCATCGCTAGTAGCGCGTCCTGCGCCTTTTGTAAAAACTCGCCCTTGCTCTCACCGCCGTAAAATATCTCCTCGCCCACTATCAGCTCGCAAAGCAGCGGAATAGGCACGAAAAAGCCCTTAGGCAGGACGTTTCGCGCATTTTTGATCCATACGGGCACGAACGAGACGGCGGGACACTGCTGCGCCAGGCGGAAAATCCCGCTTTTAAACGGCTGCAGTGCGAGGTCGTCGTCCATCTTGCGCGTGCCTTCGGGAAAGATGATGAGAGAGTGCGTTTTTAGCGCTTTGCTCATTTGCGCTAGCGCTTCTAGCGGATCTTTATGGCGACTGATTAGCACCATATTAAACACGTTTTTAGCAAGAAATCTGCGCACGGGCCCGCTCTCCCAGTACTCCGCCGCCGCGACGGGGCGCACGCGCTTTCTCACGCGGTATGGCAGCGAGACGAAAATCAGCAAAAAATCTCCGTGACTAGCGTGGTTCGCGTAGTAAATTTTAGTACCCTCGCCGATATTTAAAAGCTCCTGCGGCGGCCGTACGCCCGTGATAAATATCGTGATACGGCAAAGGATAAAATCAAGCGCTGCGGCTAAAAATTCTTTCATCTTGTATCCTTTTTACTCTTTTACTTTTCAAATTCACTTTTTGCGGTGCCCTCAATTTTACGGTTGCGTGCGGCAAATAAGCTTCTCGCCCATCTTGCCGAAAACGAGCGTTTAGACATAAATTTTGAGGCGATTAAAGCCGATACGGTTTTAAGTAACGCCTGCAATTTGCCGCTTTTGCTACTTGCCTTTGATTTCACCGACTTTGATAAAACGCTCGAAATTAACCGAGCACGTTTTGCGCGCCTAGCGTCTTTTAAAATGTCTAAATTAAGCGGACAAGTTCGCCGTGATATTTTATCCTCGCCTCAAAAAATCTCGTAAATTTAAACAAGATCAAATTTATAACTATTGCATGCCCGCGTCGAGGCGAGCTTAAAACTTTTGCAATTATATCAAATTTAGGCGAATTTACCTTGCGTCGATTTTGGAGATAGCTATTAAATTTATCCTCGTCAGAGGCGCCTTATTCCCCGCTTTTTAGCCCCATTCTCACGCGGTTTGCGCAAGTAAGCGCGAGTAAAAATATCGCGGCGTAAAGTACCCCGCTAAACCACTCCGGTAGTCGCCCAGATAGCGCATATACCGTACCGATAAGCCCGAATATAAACGCGCGGTCGCTCTTGCCCATAGGCCCGTCGTATCGCCTGCCGCAACCGTGCACCTGCCCTAGGACGCCCAAAAACTCACTCATAAAAGATAGAAAGATAACGAGCGTGATAACTCCCCAGTCAAACGGCGCCACGAAGGCAAACGGCAGATACAGCGCGGCGTCCGAGATGACGTCCGTGGCTTCGTTTAGGTAGCCGCCCAGCGGGCTTTTTTGATTAAACTCGCGAGCCAGCATGCCGTCGATGGCATTTAGCGCCATACGCAAAAACATCCAAACGGGCAGCAGAAAGAATAGCGTCGAAATTTCGGCGAATTTTATCAGAAGTCCGCCCAGCAGAACGGAAATGACACAGGCTGTGATCGTGACTTGATTTGCGCTGACGCCCGCGCCGTGAAGACGTCTTACTAACGGACGAAGTAAATTTTGAAATTTGGGCTTTAACTCGTAAATCGTCATGAGGACTCCGAAAATTTGATTTTCGTATTGTCGCTTAAAAATGCTTGGAGGCAGATTAAATGTGTGGTCAGCTTTTGTGTGAGCTTTTTAATCGTTGATTTTTAAAAGCATTAGGATAGCGAAATGAACGATGCAAATATAAGTAAATTATCTCTTCTATCATTGCCGCGATGGGCACTCTATTTTTTTGACGCGAGCTCGCGACGGTAAAAGTAGCGTTTACGGCACGATGATAGGCAGCGTGGTAATCTCCTTATGGAAAGCGTACGGTGCAATCATCGCCATATCAGTATCCATCTTTGCTCAATCCCTCTATGCAGACCGCAAAAATTTATAAACCGCATAGAATTTCGTCGCGATAGGTTTCAAACTTTGCTCTCCGCCGCAAATATAATAGACCTTGTCGCGAAAATTCTAAATCATAGTGGCGCCGAGCCGGGAAGATTACTTTTAAATTTTAAAATTTCGCGGCGGTACAAAGCCTCCGTATTTACGGATCTAAGGTCAAATTTTAATTTAATCTTTCCAGATATTTTCGTTTAATTTTAGACTTTTTACTATGGAGAGAAAGAATAGAAGCTCGTGCTTGATAGACGCGGCGGGATCAAAGCCAAATACGCTGCGATCCACGCTAGGCTCGAAACTATCGTATCCCGTACGGATGAAAATATAGACGTTTCTACCGGAAAAGCTTAAACTGATCGGTCCGCCGGCACCGCTTCTAAAGCGAAGCAAGCGCCGCATAAAGGCGGGCGTGAGGGCGTACATTGCAGACACGGCATCGGCGCTATACACGCTAAATGCGGATCCAAACTCGCTATCGTCCATCGCGATCTTCTTAAGTCCGCCGAGCGTCGGTCTCGCGCTGAGCGAAGGCAGGATCACGGCCACTGAGTTTATGCGCTTTTTAAATTCCGCGTAGAAAAAGATCCCCCTGCTGCTACGTCGTTCGTCAGTATGAGTCACGCAAACATCCGCAAAGCTGAAAAATACTCCGTCATAAACGCCGGAAATTTTATCTTCGCAATCAAAATAGCTTATGCCGTCCACAAATAGGCCGCTAGCGCGCAGATACGCCGGCCGAAACGAGCCTGAAATTTCGTAGCGATAACCTAGGCTTGCGATATAGGGCGCAATATATTGGTGTTTAAAGGCGCGGACGAATTTTTTGGATCTATTGTATTTGATCCGCTCCAGCACGGCATCCGCGATATTAAACAAAGAAAGGCAGATGGTTACGAGTGCGATGACGAAGCGCAAGGTATCATTCTCGCACATTTCTACGCCTTTGGCAAGTATCCACAGCAAGGTGCAAAAGATAAATACGCGCACTATATTTGCATCTTTATTCACTACTCTAAAAGAGATGCTGCCGCAGCTAAATACCACTATGATCCAGCAGAGGCCTATTGCTGCTTCTTGATCTCTAAAATTGAAAAATAGCCACAGCGCCGAGGCCAGCACCGCTAGTACTATTATCGAAAACGCCGCGCCTTTGCGCTGCTCCGCCTCATCCAGGATGCCGAGCCTTAGTTTTTCCAGTTCGTTTGCGGTCATCTTTATCTTTCTAAATTTAGCTAGCAAATTTTAAAATTTAGCTTCGAATTCGCCCCTAAATTCAAAGGACTAAGCTTTAAAATTTACAAAATTCCGCTCTTTTAAATTTAGCGCGAATTTCTGCGCTAAATTTAGCTTTGGCACAAAATTTCTACGATCACCTGCGGCAATAGCTCATGCTCGATCTCGTGGATTTTGGCCTCGTAAGCCTCAAAGCTCATTCCTGCGCTCTTTTCAAACGCGCGCTGAGCGATGATCGCGCCGCCGTCTAGCTCCTCGCTGACCCAGTGCACGCTCACGCCGCCCACCTTCATGTCGCTCTCAAAGCTCTGCTTTATCGCGTGCGCGCCCTTAAAAAGCGGCAACAGCGACGGGTGCAAATTTATCGCGCGAATCCTGCTCGTAAAAACGGGCGTTAGAATCCGCATAAAGCCCGCAAGCACCGTAAGCTCCGCGCCGCTTTTTTCGATCTCGCGCACGAGCGCGGCGTCGAATTCCTCGCGGCTAGCAAAATCTTTGTGATTTAGGATCACGCTTTGAAGCCCGAATTTCGCAGCTTTTGCTATGCCTCCCGCATCCGCTTTGTTGCTTAGCGTTAGCACGACTTCGATTTTAGTACCCCCAAAAGTTTTGCCGTGCAGCTTCTGCAAGATCGCCTCTAAATTTGAGCCGCTGCCACTAAAAAGCACGGCGAGCTTTTTCACAACCATTTTACCTCCTCGATGAGATCGAGCGGATTTAGCGCGTAGGAGTTTTTGGCGAAGGCTCGCGCGGCGAGTGCGTGGGCTAGGACGCCGCAGATTGAGGCTTGCAGAGGCGAGTAGCCTTGCGCGAGTAGCCCGCCGATGAGCCCTGCGAGCACGTCGCCGCTGCCGCCCTTTGCGAGCGCGGCACTGCCCTTGTCGCAGACGTAGATGATGCCTGCCTGCGCGATGAGTGTGTTTGCGCCCTTTAGTACGAGTACGCCGCTAAATTTTTCACTCCATGCCCGCGCAAGCTCGAAGCGGTGCTCTTGCAGCTCGCTCACGCTAATATCTGCGATACCCGCGATCTTTAAAAGCGAGCAAAACTCCTTCGGATGGGGCGTTATGATTAAATTTGAACTGGCATTTAGCAGGCTTAAAATTTCGCGCTCGTAGCACAGATCGGCGTCGATGACGCAGCTTTTGTCCCGCAGCGCGGCAAGATCGATCTTTTGCTCTCCGAGGCCGCAGCCGCAGACTACCACCCGCGCATGCTCAAATGAGCTTTTTTGCATCAAAATCGGGCTTAGATTTAACGGCTCATCGCTAACGACGCTAACAAGCCCGCTGCCGATAGCGTGAGCCGCTAGGGCTGCCATCTGCGCCGCTCCGCTCATCTGTCCACTTACGACGTAGGTGTGCCCGAAGTCGCCCTTGTTGGTGTTTTGCTTCCTGCGTAGCGGCAGCTTCAAATCGCTTTTTTGAAGCAGAAAATATTCGCTCCCCCTTTCAAAATTTGAGCGCGAAATTCCAAGATTTGCGATTTTGATCTGCCCTACATAATCCTTCGCCGCGTCCGAAAACAGCGCGAGTTTAAGCGCGCCCATCGCGATCGTCAAATCCGCGCAAAATGCACCGCCTAAAATGCGCCCGCTTTTATCGATACCGCTTGGGATATCGACTGCGATTTTTAGGGATTTCGTGCCGTTTGCGAGAGATAAAATTTCGCAAATTTCAGAGCTTAAGGCCTTGTTTAAACCGCTGCCAAAAATCCCGTCGATTATGCAGTCTGCGTTTATAATCTCATCGCGCAGAACGCCGCTTGGATTGTCGCATTCGCTGTCTGGCTTGCCTAAATCTCCGCCGTGTTCTGCGGTTTCAAATTTTGCGCTTGTAAATTTTAAGTCCTTAAATTTTGCACGTAATTTATCGCCGCCACCAGAAATGTCCGCGCCGCTTAGGCTTTCGCCCTCGCGCCGCGGCTCGCTCGCGCCCTTTAAAGAGAAGCTGCCTACGCTTTCATGCGCGCAGATATCCTTGCTAGACGCGCTGTCTGCGTGCTCGCAAGCGTCTTTTGCGCTCGCGATATCGATAAACTTAACGCCCACAGCCTGCGCCGCATCCGCTTGAAATTTGCCCGCCGCGCCTTTGTTTTGAAACACGCAAAGCGCAGTGCAGCTAAAATCGCCGCTTAGCCTTCGTAGTGCCGCCATCGCGTCTGCGCCGTTATTTCCGCCGCCGCAGAGCGCTAAAACGCGCGAACCCTTTTTGAGCCGTTTTCTGATCTCGCCCTCGATCTTGCAAGCGGCATTTTCCATTAAAATTTGCTCGCTAAGTCCAAATTTCGCACTTGCTCGCGCATCGAGCTCCTCGGTGCTAAAGAAAATTTTTTTCAAATTTCGCTCCTTATGCGAAAGCTAAGAGCCTCCAAAATATGCGCCTTGGCGATGATTTCGGCGCCTGCTAGATCGGCGATCGTGCGCGCGAGCTTTAGCGTCTTATTCACGCCGCGCTGCGAAAGATCGTAGCGGGTGATCGCCATTTGCAAAACATCCCGCGCAGCGCTTTCGCAGACGCAAAATTTTTCGGTTTCCTCGTCGCGCAGCTTTGCGTTTAGCTCGCTCTGTCCGCGAGCCTTTTGCGCGCGAAATGCCCGCAGCACCGCATCCGCCATCTCCTCGCTGCAAACGTCGCTTTTATCGTCCGCGCCAGTCTCGTCCATCGCGACGTATATGTCGATGCGATCAAGCAGCGGCGCGGAGATCGTGTTTTTGTAGCGCCTGATGTCGTTTAGCGAGCAGGTGCAGGTGAGGTTTTTGGAGAACAGATTTCCGCACGGGCAGGGGTTTTGCGCCGCGACGAAGATAAATTTCGTTTGGTACTCGACCTTGGAATTTACGCGCGAAATCAAAATTCTATTATCCTCCAGCGGCTCGCGCAGGCTTTCTAAAATTTGCTTGCCGAAGTGCGGCAGCTCGTCGAAAAACAGCTCGCCGCCGTTTGCGAGCGCGACCTCGCCGATCTTTGCGCCGCTACTGCCGCCGCCGAAAATGGAGCTGCGCGTGCTGGTGTGGTGCGGCGAGCGGAAGGGGCGTAGCGCGCTAAAATCGACGTCTTTGTTATTTAGCGACTCGTAGGCGCACGAGAGTAGCACTTCGCCCAGGCTCTGCGGCGGCAGAATTCTGGCTATCCGCTTGGCGCACATACTTTTGCCACAGCCGGGACTGCCCTCAAAGAGGATATTGTGCATGCCGCACGCAGCGATCAGGCTTGCGCGTTTGGCGCGCTTTTGCCCTTTGACGTCTTTGAAATTTAGCGAAAAATCGCGGTTGGGAACGTAAATTTGCCCGTCAATCTCCACGACGTTTTTAAAAAGCGGATGGGTTTCTCGCATGAGCCTGCTTGCGGCAAACTCCTCGTCTAAAAAAAATCTGACCGCGTCGCTTAGGCTATCCACCGCATAAACGTCGTAGTTTGGGATCGTGCAGGCCTTTAGCGCAATGCTTTGCGGCACTAAAATTTTAGCGCGCTTCACCTTCGTGCTTAAAAAAAGCAGGATCGAAAAGAGGCTCGCCGTGCTCTTTAGGCTGCCGTCTAAACCGAGCTCGCCGAAGACGAAGAAATCGCCGTCGATGCGCTCTTTTTGCAGCGCGATTAGAAGCGCGATCGCAAGATCGAAGTGCGAGCCGTTTTTGGGCGTGTCGGAGGGGGAGAGATTTATGATGATTTTGGATGCGGGAAATTTAAAATTTAGGCTCATAAGCGCGGCTTTTACGCGGCTTTCACTCTCTTTTATCGTAGCTCCCGCAAGGCCAACGATATTAAATCCCGGCAGCCCCCGCACGAATGTCGACTCAACCTCTACGGGGATCAGTGCATCCGTGAAGGCAGCGCATTTTAGGGATTTCATTTCGATTTTTCTTTTAGACTTTTTTTGAATTCTTTATCAAATTTTTTGCGTTTGTTGTATCCGATACGCTCGATGAAAAGATGTCCGTCGAGGTGGTCCATCTCGTGCTGGATACAGACGGCTAGCAGCTCGCTAGCGTCCATTTGCTGGGTATTTCCGGCGCGGTCTTGAAACTGCACCGTGATAAACTCGGCGCGCGTGACGTCCTCGTAAAAGCCCGGCACCGAGAGGCAGCCCTCCTGGAATACGACCTCGCCTTCCTTTTTTAAAATTTGCGGATTGATGATCTCGATGAGGTCCTTTTTGTCTTGGATTTTTTCCTCATTGGCTAAATTTATAATCAAAGCGCGCACGGGCTTGCCTACCTGGATGGCGGCAAGGCCTATACCGTTTTTTGCGATCATCGTCTCATACATATCGTCTAAAAGCTCGCCCAGCGCCGCGTCGAATTTAACGACCTCGGTTGATCTTTGATAAAGCTTTTTATTCGGATAGGTAAGGACATCTAGGATCATCTATTTAAAGCTCTTTTGAAGTACTTGATCGATCAAGCCGTATTGCACGGCATCCTCAGCGCTCATGAAAAAGTCGCGATCGGTGTCCTTTTCGACCTGCGCGAGATCTTTGCCGGAATTTTGCGAAAGGATGTTGTTTAGAATTTCTTTCATTCGTAAAATTTCTTTAGCTTGGATCTCGATGTCGGTAGCCTGACCCTGTGCGCCGCCTAGGGGCTGATGGATCATTATGCGCGAGTTTGGAAGCGCGTAGCGTTTACCTTTGGCGCCGCAGCTTAGCAAAAACGCTCCCATCGACGCCGCCTGACCGATACAGATCGTACTTATGTCGGGTTTGATGTAATTCATCGTGTCATAAATACTAAATCCGCTCGTAACCACGCCGCCCGGGGAGTTGATGTATAGATAGATATCCTTATCCGGATCCTCCGCCTCCAAAAACAGAAGCTGCGCGACGATCGAGCTTGCTACCGCATCGTCGATCTCGCCGCTAAGCATTACGATACGGTCTTTTAGCAGCCTCGAGTAGATGTCGTAGCTGCGCTCTCCGCGACTAGTTTGTTCGATAACGTAAGGAATCACCATCTATTCGCCCTTCTCTTCTTTTTTGCCCTGCTTTGAGAAAATATCGTTAAATAGCTTTTCCTCTATAAGTGCCATTTTGACGGCGGGAAGCATGCCGTTGTTGCGGTATCTATTTAGATGCTCCTTCGGATCGGCGCCGTAGGTGTAGGCCTCCATATAGACCGCTTGGACAAGCTCCTGATCGCTCACGTCGATCTTGCGTTTTTTAGCTAGCTCGTCGATTAAGAAGGTAAGTTTTACGCTGTTTTCGGCAGCCTTTCTAAACTCTTCGCGCTTTTTATCCAGGGCGTCTTTGTTGTTTTTAAATTCCTCGATCTGCTCTTTTGAAAAGCCGCTCCATGCGTTGTTAAACTGTAAATTTATCTCCTGCTCGACGATCGCTTTTGGAAGCGCGAAGTTAAATTTCTCGGCGAGCGCGTCGGCAAATTTAGGCTTTAGATCCTCGTTTATCAGCTTTTGAAGCTTATCGTTTTTGATGCGCTCTTTGATGCGCGCTTCAAATTTCTCCTTGCTCAGCTCTTTCTCGCCCGGAAGCGCTTGCTTTAGCTCCTCCTCGCCGAGCTCCTTGGCAGGTTTTTTAGCCTGAATTTCATGAAGCTTGACTTTAAAAATCGCGTCCTTGCCGGCTAAGCTTTTCGCGCCGTAATTCTCGGGGAATTTAACCGCTACGTCGCGCTCCTCGCCCACTCTAAGTCCGATCATTCCGTCCTCAAAGCCGGGGATGAATTGATTTGAGCCGATCTGAAGGACGTAGTCCTCGGCCTTGCCGCCGTCGAACGCCTTACCGTCTACGAAGCCTTCGAAATCAAATTTTGCAAAATCGTCTTTAGCTAGAATTTTTTTGTTGGTTTTAGAAAGCGGAGCGATCATCTGCAAAAATTCCGCTACTTTTTCGTCGATCTCTTTTTGAGTAACGCGCGGGCTGCTAAATTTAGGGATCAGCTCCTCGTATCCCTCGACGTTAACCTCGGGCCTGAAAGAAATTTCGATCTCGACGTCGATGTCGCCGTTTTTTTCATCAAATTTAGAAAAGACCGGCTCGGATAAAATTTCATCTTGTTTTTTCTTTAAAATTTTAAGAGACTCGTCGATCATATTTTTAAGAAGCTCCTGCTTTGCATCGCCCTCAAGCTGCTTGCCGTATCGCTTCAAAACCACTGCGGTAGGCACTTTGCCCTGTCTAAATCCGTCGATTCTTAGCTGCTTGGAGGCCTTTTTGGCTAGCTCTTCTACTTTGGCTGCGATCTGCTTTGCTTCGATCTTGCTCGCAGCGACCGCATTCGCGGCGTCTTTCATTTTTGCTTTTACTTCCATAAAATTCCTTTAAAAAATTTAAAAATAGCTCGTAATATATCAAAAAATTTCTTATTTAAAGTATAAATTTCCAAAATTTGCCGAGCCTAAGCGGTTTGTATTTATCAAAATTTTAAAAGCCCGCCTTGAAATTTAAAGCGGGCTTGAGGCTAAAATTTTACCGATACGTTAAACATAAACTGCTGCGCGTAGCCCATCTGAATAGGTATCACGCTCGTAGTCGTGCCGGTCGAGGATGAGGTATAGTATTTTTTGTCGGTCAAATTTTTGACGTTGAACGAAAAATTCGTATCATAGCCCGAAATTTTAGTATCGTAGCTCACGAAGGCGTCATAAACTACGGCGTGAGGCAGCTTAAACGCCGTTCCTGCGGGCACGCTCGGTAGGTTCGTGCGCATATAGTAGGTGTACCACGAGCCGAAGTATCGCGCGCCGCCGCCGAGCCTAAGCCCCTTTGCGCCTAGATGCGCGAAATCGTAGTTGGCAAATAGGCTTGCTTGGTGCTTCGGCGTCGCTTCCAGCGGTTTGCCGATTAGCACCGCAAAAGCGCCGTCGTCCTCACGCACTCTCGTTTTGGTATATGCATAGCTCGCCGACATGCTAAGTCCCTGCGTCACGCGCCCATTTATATCGAGCTCAAATCCTCGCGAGCGGGCCTTGCCGATCGTCTCGCTTATATTATTTACCGTTCGCAGGATGTTTCTTTTATCGATATTAAACACCGCCGCACCCGCAGTGACTCGATCGTTTTGAAATTTAGTGCCGAGCTCCACGGATTTGCCTTCCTCCGGCTTTAGATCGCCGCCTATCGCCTCGCCTATGGACATCTGCGGCGTGAAGCTTTGCGCGTAGTTAGTATATACCGACCACTGCGGGCTTAACAGGTACAAAAGCCCGCCCTGATAGGTCGTAGCAGCCTTTTTCTGATCGGTGTTGTTCGGTCCTTGCCAGCTTTGTTTGGCTACTTGATCGTAAAATTCCCTACGCACGCCCAAAGAAAGTATTAACTCGTCGGTTAAATTTATATTATCTTGCGTGTAAAGACCGATCGTTCTTAGCTTTTGATATTGTATTTTTGGCTCTCTATCGTTCGTTAAGACGGCGCCCGAAGCGGTCTGTCCGGTAAGCATATTGATGCGCCCTGCGGTGCCTTTTAGCGCGCCCGGGCGGTATCTGTAGTAGTTTTTGTAATCCGTGCCGAAAAGGACATCGTGCTTAAGCGGGCCCGTTTCAAATTTGCCGTTTAGCGTGACGCTTGCTGCGTGCGTGCGGTGTATGAAATTATCGTAGTAGTTATACGATCGCGTCGTGCCGGTAAGGCCTTGGGGCGTGAATGGATTGTTCGGACGGACGTAGCCGTATTCGTGCTTGCTGCGCGAGAAAGCATAGGCGCCTTTTAATATCCAATCCTCGTTAAATTCCTTCTCAAAGCCGAAATCAACCGTATCGAGCTTGCTTTGTAGTTTATTTACCGGCTCGTCGAAGCGGACTTTGCCGCTGCCATAAATTTTACCCGTACTCGGCACTAAAAACGCGCCGCGATCCACCGGATCGGTAGAGCGGCTATGGGTGTAGCCTAAGTTTATCGAATAATCATCTCCTTGATACGCAAGCGACGGCGCAAAGAGCGTGTTTTTTATACCGCCGAAATTTCGCCAATAATCCTTCGCGTAGTAATCGAATATAAATCTATACGCAAAGCCGCTATCTGCAATCGGCCCTGTAGTATCAAATCCCGCGTCCCAATAGTTGCGATTGCCCAGCCCACCCCAAATTTCATTTATAAACTCATACTGCGGCTTTTTGGTTACCATGTTTATGACGCCGCCCGGTTGCTGCGCGCCGTAGAGCATGCTCGCGGGTCCTTTTAGAACCTCGACGGATTGAATGGTTTTGTTGAAATTGTGCATCACGGCGCCCGGTACGCCGTTGCGCATAATCGAGCCGTCGCGACCCTCGCCGAAGCCACGCTTGATGATCGCATCGAAAATATTTCCCGTCGTATTTGCATAGCTTATGCCGCTTACGTTTTGCAGCGATTCGGCTAGGGTCTCTGGCTTTTTGTCCTTTAGATGCTGCTGCGTTACGACATTTACGGTTTGCGGAATTTCTAAAATTCTCTTAGCCGTCTTGCCGATCTCGCTGCGTACGGCGCGGTAACCGTCGTCGTTATTCGCCCATTCTACGACCTCGATATCGCCTAGGTTTTCGCCCGAGGCGGAGTTTGCTGCGGCGTTTTGTTCGGCGCAAGCAAAAGAAAAAAGCGCCAAAGCCGCGCCAAAACTCATCTTAAATTTCATTACCGAACTTCTTTTAGATAAAGCTTATCAAAACGGCGGATTTTAAACAAAAATTTCTTAAATTTAAATATATTATCATTAACATAATGAGATTGATAAAATTTCGCGCGGAATTTTAAAATTTATCAGCGTTATAAAAGGCGTTTTTGAGTAATATCGCGCATCGATCTTTAAGGAATTGCTAAAAATGGACGAAAAAAGCCGAGCTAAATTTGAAAACTGCGTATCGCAGATACTTGAAATTTTAGGCGAGGATCCTAAGCGCGACGGGCTTGCGAAGACGCCCGAGCGCGTGGCTAAAGCCTATGAGTTTCTAACTAGCGGTTACGAGCTGGATCCAAAAGAAATTTTAAACGACGCGCTGTTTGAGAGTAGCAACAATGAGATGGTTTTGATAAAAGATATAGAATTTTATAGTCTCTGTGAGCACCATCTGCTGCCGATTATAGGGCGCGCGCACGTCGCATATATCCCGAATAAAAAGGTCGTGGGGCTTAGTAAAATTCCGCGTATGGTAAATATTTTCGCGCGCAGGCTGCAGATCCAAGAGCAGCTTACCGAGCAGATCGCAAGCGCAATCCAAGAGGTGATCCATCCGCTCGGCGTGGGCGTGGTGCTTCAAGCGCGGCATATGTGTATGGAGATGCGCGGCGTGCAAAAGATCAACTCGACCACGACTACGTCGGCACTGCGGGGGCTTTTTATCAGCCGAAACGACACGCGCAAGGAATTTTTCGATCTAATAAATTCTCCGAAAACTTTCGGTTTTTAAAACGGCAAGCGTTAAAGAAAAATTTAGCAATTATGTTATATTATCGTGCGAAATTGATAAAAGAGCGAAATTGTCTGATTAAATTTCAGACAAATTTTAGAAAGGAATTTTATGCAGCGCGTTTATTTGGATAATAACGCCACTACGATGGTCGATCCCGAAGTTTTTGAGGAGATGAAGCCGTTTTTTTGCGATAAATACGGCAATCCAAATTCCCTTCACAGCTTCGGCAGCGAGACTCACCCCGCGCTAAGAGCCGCTATGGATAGGCTCTATGCGGGGCTCGGCGCTGCGGATGCGGACGATATCGTCATCACAAGCTGTGCGACCGAGAGCAATAACTGGGTTTTAAAAGGAATTTACTACGATAAAATTCTAACCGGCGAGAAGGATAATATCGTCATAAGCTCCGTCGAGCACCCCGCAATCAGCGCGACCTGTGCTTTTTTAGAAAAAATTTGCGGCGTAAAGATCACACGTCTTGGCGTCGATAAAAACGGACAGATCGATCTTGACGAGCTTGCCGAAAAAATTAACGACAAAACCGCACTTGTTAGCGTGATGTGGGCAAATAACGAAACCGGCACGATCTTCCCCGTAAAAAAAATCGCACAAATCGCACACGAGCATGGCGCGCTATATCATGCCGACGCGGTGCAAGCGATAGGTAAGATAAAGGTGAACGTGCGCGATGCGGATGTGGATTTTTTGAGCCTTTCCGGGCATAAATTTCACGCTCCAAAGGGGGTCGGCGCGCTCTACATCAAAGATAGCAAGCCGCTTACGAGCCTGCTTCACGGCGGAGAGCATATGGGCGGGCGCCGCAGCGGCACGCTAAACGTTTCTGGTATCGTGGGGCTCGGCAAAGCTTTGGAGCTAGCGAATAAATTTATGGATTTTGAGCGCACTCAGGTAAGCAGACTGCGCGATAAGCTGGAAGATGCGCTTTTGCAAATTTCAAACGTAAGCGTCGTGGGCGATCGCAGCATTCGCGTGCCAAACACCATCCTCGCCTCGATCCAAGGCGTCGAGGGGGAGGCAATGCTGTGGGATCTAAATAAAGCTGGCATCGCCGCTTCTACGGGCTCTGCATGTGCGAGCGAGGCGCTCGAGAATAACCCGATAATGGAAGCGATCGGCGCGGATAAGGAGCTGGCGCATACGGCGCTAAGGCTTTCGCTGTCGCGCTTTACGACGGAGGCGGAGATCGATTATGCGATCGAGCATATAAGTAAAGCTATCGCCCGTCTGCGCGGGATTTCAAGCACGTTTGCTTACGCGCCGCAAGGTTATGAGAAAAATAAAGGATAAAAAATGGCAAAAAATAGTTTGATAAATGGCTCGATCTGGGAGCAATACTCGCAAAAAGTGCAGGACCGCATGAATAATCCTCGCTATATGGGCGAGATCACCGAGGAGGAGGCGAAGGCTAGAGGCGGTAAGCTAGTGGTCGCAGACTTCGGCGCCGAGAGCTGCGGCGATGCGGTGCGGTTATATTGGCTAATAGATCCTAAAACCGATAGAATTTTAGACGCTAAATTTAAAAGCTTCGGCTGCGGCACGGCGATTGCGAGTTCGGACACGATGGCTGAGCTTTGTATCGGAAAGACCGTCGATCAAGCGGTAAAGATTACAAATTTAGACGTAGAGCACGCGATGCGCGATAATCCCGACGAGCCCGCCGTACCGCCGCAAAAGATGCACTGCTCGGTAATGGCATACGACGTCATCAAGCAGGCTGCAGCGAATTATAAGGGCGTCGATCCCGCGCATTTCGAGGACGAGATCATCGTGTGCGACTGCGCGCGCGTAAGCCTCGGCACGATCAAAGAGGTGATCCGATTAAACGATCTTCATACGGTCGAGGAGATCACGCAATACACCAAAGCGGGCGCGTTTTGTAAATCCTGCGTGCGCCCGGGCGGACACGAGGAGAAGGATTACTATCTGGTCGATATTTTAAAGCAAACCAGAGAGGAGATGGAGCGAGAGAGACTTCAAGCTCAAGCCGAGGCGAGTGCCGCTACTAGCGCGAAAGCGGGAGCGGAGATGAGTTTTGAGCAGTTAAATTTAATCGGTAAATTTAAGGCCGTCGAAGGGGTGCTTGACGAGGATATCCGTCCGATGCTTCAGATGGACGGCGGCAATCTCGACGTCATCGATATCAGACCTGCAGACGACGGCAAAACGGACATATATATCCGTTATCTTGGCGCTTGTAGCGGCTGCGCCAGCGGTGCGAGCGGTACATTATACGCGATCGAAAATGTTTTGCAAGAAAACCTTAGCCCAAACATCCGCGTAATGCCGATCTAAACTTATCGGCCGCTACGTTTCATCTTGGCTTGGTCTTTACGAAATTTTAAGAGCTTGAGCTTCTGCGTAACAGCGGAGCTAAATTTCGCCCCTTAGCTAAATTCGCAATTAGACGCTAAATCTGCGTAGAATTTCGCCGTTTACTTTTAAGAATATCGTAAATTTTGATAAGGTTTTCTAGCGTGAAATTCATTCGTAAATTTTGTCTATAAAATTTAATTAAAAGAGCTTTTTATTTCGCTCGTGTAAGTTTTTTATGAGATTTCGTTTGTAAATTGGACATAGAATTTCTCCGCGAATTTCATCTTTTCATAAATTTAGATGAAAATGCGCCATAAATCGCAGAATTTTAGCTGGCTATAATTTCTTTTTATTATAATTGCGCCTTATTTCAACTAAAAGGGGAGCAAATGAAAGTATTTGTTTTGGCGGCTCTGCTACTTGGTTTTCTATCTGCAAATTCTTTGGATCAGATCAAAAAAGATAGGCTCGTTCGCATAGGTGTATATAACGATCAGCCGCCGTTTAGTGCGCTCGTAGACGGCAAATATAGGGGATTTGAGATTGCTCTTGGCGAAAAGCTCGGTAAGGAGATTTTCGGCGATAATCCCGGCAAGGTAAAATTTATCCCGATCACGGCTTCAAGACGCATTAGCGCTTTACAGCGCAATGAAGCGGATATGGTGATTGCGACCTTTACTCCTACGCCCACGCGAGCGAAAAAAGTAGATTTTTCGGAGCCTTATTTTAAGGTGCAGGTAGGTGTGCTAGCCAAAAAAGACGAAAATATCACGAGCTTCGATCAACTCCGCAAAAAGAGGATTTTCGTCATCAAACACTCTCCTATTCACAATTTCTTACGCAAAGCGGGCTTCAGAAAGAATTTGAATTTCTGCGCCAGTTCGGCTAAATGTTACCGCGCTTTCAAAAGGGCGAAAAATGCCGTGCATGTCGATGATAACCTAATCCTGCATGCATACGCAATCATAGATAATAAAACGCAGGTTGCTTTGGATGGTCTAGGTAAGCAAACTTACAACGCAATCGCCGTGCAGAAGGGCAATAATGCGCTGCTAGAGCTAATCAATACATCTTTAGCAGGACTAAAAAAAGACGGATTTTTGGATAAGACCTTTGATGATACGCTCGGGATTTTCTATCACGGCACGATCGATAAGAAGGAATTCTTGGTTGAATAAAATTTCGTGCAGAATTTAATTCGTGCGTTTGATTCCCGCGTAAAATTCGATTCATTGTAATGATGGAGCGAGAAATACGTTGCGGGCTTAATTTGCTTTTAGAATTCGGTCTTGATTTTACTTGCCTCTCCTAAAGCGCAAATTTTATCGAAATTGGTGAGGCTATTTAAAACGCGCGCACCACTAGCGTGAAATTCCATTTTCGGAAGTAAAATTTTTAAGCGATTCGTCTGCATTTAAAATTCACGCAACTTTTATAGAGTCCGTTTCACTTTTACATCCCACAAAACCCGCGCTAGCTTATAAAATTCTATTTTTAGCTTTAAATACTTGCTTTCCCGCTACAGCTTTATGATTTAAATTTTAAAAATTCCTCTAAAAGGAGCTAAACTCCCAAGCGCTATTGCCGCCTCGGTATGGAGAATTTAAAATTTACTCCCTACATCAAAGACAAATTTTATGCAAAGTAGGCGCCAAATGAGCAGGCGGAGCAAATAATTTCAAATTTAGCGGCGCCTGTCTTATCGGGTGCCGCGAAGCTGCATTTTATAAAGACGCGGCGAATACAAAAAATGGTCGTAAAAATTTTACCTCAAGAGCCAATCCCGATTTACTTCACCAGTTCGTAATTATACTCTTTCGTGCCGTCGAGTAGATTTGTGACGTTGTAGCCTCGCTCGTTTAGGGCTTTGGCTAGCTTGGCGCTGCGGTTGCCGCTGTAGCAGTGCGTGATTATCTTTTTGTCTTTATTGGCCTCAAGCATGTCCTTGTAGTTTTCTAAAGGCTCGCCGTATGGGATATTTATCGCGCCCTTCATATGTCCGGCGTCATAGTCTTTTTTCTCTCTAGCGTCGATAATCAGCACGTTCGGATTATTCGCTATTTTCAAAAACCCCTCCGCGTTTATGCTGCCGACCTTATACAGCTCATAGTTATACTGCTTCACGCCTGGCGCATTCATAAGCATACTAAAGCCCTTTTGTTTAAGCAGATCAAGCGCCTTGCCGCTGCGGTTGCCCGTATTGCAATAAAGCACGACGTTTTTATCTTTATAGGCGCTTATCTCGTCCAGTCTGCTTTCAAGCTCTCCAAGCGGGATGTTAATCGCGTGCTTTATGTGGCCTGCAGCGTACTCATCCGCGCTTCTGACGTCGATGACTAGATAATTTTCTTTCGCCCTATTGTCCTCCTCTATCGCCGATAGCGCTACGCCGCTTATGGCGTGGCCGCTAGGCTGCTGCGTCTCGGCGCCGCAAGTCGCAAAAGATCCTAATGCCGCTAGCAAAACCGCACTTTTTAAAATTTTGTGAGAAATAAATTTCATATGTTTCCTTTGAATTTTAGCTTTTAAAGCGGGGGATTATATCAAAAAATTTAGCTAAATAGTGTGAATTTACGCGAGGCGTATTAGATTATTCTAGCGTAAGATTTCTTATGTGAAAACGCGATAAAGACTCAAATGAAAAGCTTTTTCCAAAATATCTTAAAGGCTCGTAGGTAAAGATACTTTGCGTAAATTTATCTTTTAGAGACGGAGCAACAAATTCAAAAAAACTCACATTTGCCCGAAGGTAAATTTTATACTTTTGCCAATTTTCATTATTTTTCAAGTATAAGTAAGATATAATCTCGAACTTTTTTGAGGCGCCGTTGCACTCTTAAAGGTAATTTGAAGATGGTGTCAAGAGAGAGACTTGAACTCTCGACCTCCGGCTTATGAGACCAGCGCTCTAACCAGCTGAGCTACCTTGACACGAATAAAGAAACGGCAGTATAGCTAAATATTCTTATTTTTAATTGAAACACTTTAAAAGGAGAGAAAATGAATGCGGCTTTGATTTTATTAGTCGTCATAGTTTTGTTAGTTTTGGCGTTAGTAGGCGTTTATAACTCGTTCATCGCCAAGCGCAACCAGGTGCGAAATATCGCCTCTACCGTTGACACGCAGCTTAAAAAGCGCTACGACCTCATCCCAAATTTAGTTAGCGCCACGCGCGAATATATGAGCCACGAAAACGCCGTGCTAACGCGCGTTAGCGAACTTCGCTCGCAAGCGATCAACGCGGCTTCTAACGCGGATAAATTTAAGCTAAATAGCGAAATTTCGGCTCTTTTGGGACAGATCCGCATTGCGGTAGAGGCGTATCCGAACCTCAAGGCTAACGAATCGTTTGCCAAGCTACAAAACGCGTTAGGCGAGTGCGAGGAGCAGATCAGCGCCGCACGCCGCGCTTATAACGGCGCCGTTACGGTTTATAATAACGCCTGCGAAATGTTTCCTACTAACATCATCGCCAGCGTTTTTAACTTCGCCAAAGCGGAATTTTTCGCCGCCAGCGAGCAAGAAAAGCAAGCCCCAAACGTCTCTGAGCTTTTCAAAAAATAGGCGCGAGGCGTAGAAAATTCGCGATGAAATTTTAAAATTTCATCGCGAATGGCTCCAAACGCCGTGAGTCTAAATTTATAGTGAATAAAACGGATCACGCGCAAAGAGCACGTTATTAAAAGAGACTTGCCGCGCCCTGCGTACTCGTCATCTCGTTTGAGATATTTGCGGCGCGCGGTACTTAGAATTTTAACAATAAAATTTTACGAAACTAATTTGATCTGTATTTTCTTGTCGCGCAGGAGCTCGTTTTAATAAACGGCGCAACGCCAAATTTTAAAAGTCTAAATTTCGCAGTGTAAATTTTGGCTAGCTTGCCATAGGCGTTACTTATGCAAACAGCAGCAAAAGTAACGCTACGTTAGTCATGCGTTATTTTGCAAATTTGCGCCTCGGTCGCAGTTGCGAGGTCCTTCGGCGCAAGAGCGATCTGTTTTCCGCGTACGCCTGCGCTAACGTAAATTTTCTCCTGCGTTAGCGCTTTTTCATCGATGAAAGTGCGGAAGTGCTTTTTCATCCCAAGCGGCGAGCAGCCGCCCCTGACATAGCCCGTGACCTTTTGCAAATCCTTCAAATCCATCAGCTCGCAACGCTTTGCCCCGCAGATGTGCGCAAGCGCCTTGAGATCCAAATTTAGATCGCCTTGCAGGCAGGCCACGACGTATTCGTGATCCGCTGTGCAAACTATCGTTTTATAGACCCGTTCGATCGGCTCGTTCACGCTGTTTGCAACATGCACCGCGTCTAAATTTAAAGGATCCACCGCGTATTCTTTGATCTCGTAAGGGATTTTCAGACCGTCCAGTACGCGCGCGGCGTTTGTTTTTGAACTCATTTCGCCTCCTTAAATTCAATAGCGGATTTTGTTTTCTTTCAAAAAATCGCGCAGATCTTCATATTCGCTCTGATCAAAATAGCGCCATTTGCCGGGTTTTAACATCCCAAGCGTCATTCTACCGAATGCCGTGCGCTTAAGCTCCACGACATCCAGATCGAAATAGCCGAAAAATCTACGCAGCTCGCGGTTTTGCCCCTCATTAATGATCGCCTTTATCTTCGTATAACCGCCGCTGCTAGGCATTATGCGGTAGCCCAAAAAGGGTTTAAATTCCATCGATTTGATCTTGCTTTTGGCGTGCGCGCCTTTGCTCGCATCTGCGGCAAAAAAGCCCTCGCGGATCGCCGTTACCACCTCGTCCTTCACCTCGCCTTTTACCTTTAGATAGTACTCTCGCTCGATGTCGCTGTTCATCAGCGCCGTAGCGATCGCGGGCGCATCGGTTAGCAGTAAAAGCCCCTCGCTTGCAAAATCCAAACGCCCTACGCTAACAAATCTACTAAACCCCTCCGGCAAGCTATCGTAAATCGTCCGCCTGCCGCGATCGTCCTTTTTAGTAACTAACTCGCCTTTGCGTTTGTTATAAACGATCATCGTAAATTCCGTCTTGGGCTTGATGAGACGCGAGCCGATGCGGATCTTCTCCTCGCCGCTAACCTCTATAAAATCGCTAACGACGCGACCGTTAACGCTAACCTTGCCCTGCTTGATCAGCTCATCTGCCTCACGGCGTGAGTAGCCGGTGTTATGGGAGATAAATTTATTTAGACGCATCTTTTGCATTATTTTAGCCCCAAGCTCGTTAGATCGTGAATATGCAAGATCCCCACGGGCACGCTATTTTCGACTACGGGCAGGACCTGGATTTTAAATTGCTCGATCAAATTTAGCGCATCTATGGCTAACATATTTTTATCGTCTAGCATTTTAGGATTTTTGGTGGCATATTTTAGCGCGGCGTCATTGATGTCAAAATCCTCTCGCATCAGTGCGCGGCGCAGATCGCCATCGCTTAGGATCGCCTCGAGCGTGCCCTTTTCGTTCACTAACAAAACAGTGCCGAGCTTTCCGTGCGTCATAACGTCGATAGCTTGTTTTAAGCTGGCGTTACGGTTTGCGACGGGCAAATTTTTACTTTGCATCACATCTTTTACTTTGACGAAAAGCCGCTTGCCGAGGCTGCCGCCTGGGTGAAAATTTGCAAAATCCTCCTTGCCGAATCTGCGCTGCCTCATCAAACAGATCGCTAACGCGTCGCCCAAACCGAGCGTTAGCGTCGTAGAAACCGTCGGCGCAGCACCTAGCGGGCAGGCCTCTTTGACGATGCTAAGGCTTATGAACTCATCGCAAACTTTGCCGAGCGAGCTATTTTTATCGCGCGCCATCGCGATGATCTTCACGCCGAAGCGTTTGAGGTGTGGCAGAATTCTAACCAACTCCTCGCTCTCGCCGCTAAAACTGATCGCAAGCACCATGTCGTCCTTGCCAATCATACCCAGATCGCCGTGCAGCGCCTCCGTAGGATGGACGAAAAACGACGGCGTGCCGGTACTGGCAAGCGTCGCGGCGATCTTAACGCCTATGTGGCCGCTCTTGCCCACGCCGGTGACGATTACCTTGCCTTTGCAAGCCAGGATCAAGTTTACGGCTCGCTCAATTTTGCCGCCGATAAGATCCGCATGCCGCAAAAGCTCCGCTCCTTCGAGCCTTAGCACCTCTCGTGCCGTATCTAAAATTTCACTCATTCAACCTTCTTTTTAAAATTTGCTTTCATTTTGCGCCTCTTTGCGTAGCGCTTAAATTTACGCTAGCTAAAATTTCACGCCTTTGAAATTTAAGCCGCAAAATTCTAATCTACAAAATCACGCGCCGCCCTACCCGATCGCCGCGGCCTTGCTAGATGCTCTTTAAATTTCGCTTTACGCCGAAATTTTACGCTCGCAATTTTACTCGCTGCTTTAAAATTTCGCGCTACAAGACCTGCTCATGCCGCTTTTAAATTCCAACGCTGCAAAGCCCGCTTACGTCGTAAAATTCGGTACTCTACGCCCGCAACATAAAATTTCATGCACCCACGACACCGCAAAGCAAGCCTTAAATCCATAAAATTTAGCCACACTTACATCAAATAGATCACCGGCACGATGGTCGGATATTTTTTGATCTTTCTAAAGATGTGCTTACGCACAGCCTGGCGGATCTTGCCCTCCAGCGCCCAGTGATCGAGTAAAAACTCATCTTTTAAATTTGCTAAAAACTGCTCGATAATGCCCTGCATCTCCTTGGTAAAGTGCGCCGTTTGATTATCGGCGACGAGCCCGTAGGTGATGACGCGCGTCTGGATGAGCCTCTTTTCGTTTTTGTCGATCTGCGCGATGATGACCGCGACGCCCGCATCGGCTAAATTTTGGCGGTGCTTGACGATCTCGTCGGAGATCTGTTTGTTGATCTGGTTGTCAATGAAGACCTTGCCCGTCTTGACGGTCTTGACGCGCTTTAGATATTTTTCGCAAACCTCCATCTGATCGCCGTCGTTCATCAGATAGATATTTTTCTCCTCGATGCCGCACTCCATCGCGGTCTCTTTGTGTTTTACGATGTGGTTGTATTCGCCGTGTACGGGTAGGAAAAATTTCGGCTTTATCAGGCGCAGCATGAGTTTTTGCTCCTCGATCGAGGCATGCCCGCTTACGTGTATCTCGCTGAAGTCCTGATACGCGACCTTTGCGCCGCTTTTTAGCAGGTAGTTAAGCACGGTCGAGACGCTGCTTTCGTTGCCGGGGATCGCTTTGGCGCTGATGATTACCTGATCGGTGGATTTGATTTTAATGTATTTGTGCTCGTCCGTCGCCATGCGGTACAGCGCGCTCATCGTCTCGCCCTGCGAGCCGGTAGTAACGATCAAAACCTCATTATCCGGGTATTTGGAGACCTGATCGGCATCGACGAAGATCTTTTTGTCTAAATTTACATATCCAAGCTCCATCGCGGTAAATAAATTTCGCTCCATGCTTCGCCCGATGACGCAAACCTTGCGGCCGTATTTTACGCCGCGCTCAATAGCCTGATAGACGCGGTGGATGTTTGAGCTGAAGGTGCTCATTATCACGCGCCCCTTACAGCTCGAAAATATCGTATCAAAGGTCTTGCCTACCGAGCTTTCGGACTTCGTGATCCCCTCTTTGTGCGAGTTTGTACTATCGCTCATCAAAAGTATGACGCCCTGATCGCCGTAATGCGCCAGACGGTTCAGATCGGTCGGATAGCCGTCGATCGGCGTGTGATCGATCTTAAAATCGCCCGTGTGGATGATGGTGCCTGCCTTCGTCGTGATCGCAAGCGCGCTTGCATCGATAATCGAGTGCGTTATATGGATAAACTCGACCTCAAAATCGCCGATTTGATAGAGCTGGCGCTTCTGCACGGGGCGGAAGTAGCTGCGCTCGGCTTTAAGGCCGTGCTCTTCAAATTTATTGCTTATCATCCCCAAAGGAAGCGGCGTAGCGTAAATCGGGAATTGAAATTCTTTGAAAAAATATGGCATCGCGCCGATATGATCCTCATGCGCGTGGGTGATGAGGATGCCTTTGATCTTATTTTTTATCTTGCGGACATAATCAAAATCGGGGATCAAAATATCCACTCCGAGCATGCTCTCCTCGGGAAAGCTCATGCCCACGTCAACTATGATCGCGCTCGTATTGGTCTCAAACACGGTCATATTCGCGCCGATCTCGCCTAGCCCGCCAAGCGGTGTGATACGTATCGTATCGTCGCTGCGATTAGCATTTTTAAGCGGATGTAGGCGCTCCTCGTGGATCAGCTTGTTTTGCGCGATCGCATCATCCATCGCCTTCTGCCACGGCTCGTTGCCCGTGAGGCTCTTTGGCATATTTGAGCGCTTTTTGTGCTTTTTCTTTTTCTGCGAGTCTGAAGAGTTCGTATCGTCTGAGGCGCTAGAATTTGCGCCTTTTGCGTTATTGCCGCCCGATTTTGCGGCGCTGTTTAAATTCGCGCCGCCCACGCCGTTTGAATGCGCAGCGTTTGAACCGCCATTTGACGAGCCGCTCGTAGAATTTGATCCGTTGCGAGAGCCGTTTTTTGAACCTTTTAAACGAGCGGAATTTTGTCCGTTTTTCGCGCCTTTATTTTTGCGGAAGCCGTTTTCGTGCTCGCTGCCGTATTCCGCGCCGCCCGATTTGGTGCTTTTATCAGCCCAAGTACCGTCTTCGTTAAGGCTACCGCCCACTATCGACTTTTTCAGATTTTCCTTGCGTTTTTTGTAGCGATTGCTTTTTTTGAGTCGTTCGACGCCGTTTTCATTTCTGTTTTCTTCCATCTTTTACCTTTAAATTTTTAAAAATTTCTAAAAAAAGGGTGGAATTTAACTCGTGCGCCCGAACCGTGGGCGGAATTTTCAAATTTAAAAAGATCTCTTCGGCTAAGCCTCTATCAAATTTTGCGCTTAAATTTTTAATAAGCGTCTTTCGCGGCGCGCTGAAAGATACGCGCAAAAAGCTTTTAAATTTCTCGTATTCATCGAGACTTTGGAAGCGGTCGCAACTTTTTGCGTCGAGACTCCCTGCGCTTTTCTCGACACCGGGTTTGAAATTTTTGCCTTTTACGAGCCTGATCACCGATGAGGTTACCTTTGGCGCAGGCTCGAAACTGCCCGGCTCAACGTCGAATAGAAGCTCGCAACCGCCCGCGAGATCGGCTAGGATCGAAAGAGCGCTAAAATCGCTCTGCCCGGCTCTAGCGCAGAATTTTAAAGCGACCTCCTTTTGGATCATCACCAAAAATCCGCTGCACAACTCATCGTCGATCGCCTGCAAAATCATCTTTGTAGCGACGTAGTAGGGCAAATTTGCGACCAAAAAATATTCGCCGCAGCCAAGACCCCGCTGCTGCCAAATCCGCAAAGCATCGCCCAAAACGAGCTCAAGCTCACCGCTAGCGATCTGCTGCGCAAATTTAGCGCTTAAAATTTGATATAAATCTTCATCTATCTCGAAACTTTTTAATCTGTAAAATTCCAAAAGCTTGCGAGTTAAATCACCTAAGCCAGCCCCGATTTCAACGACATTCTGTACGCTCTCGGGAATCGCTTGGATGATCTTGCTTAAAACGGCCTCGTCTTTTAAAAAATTTTGCCCGAACTCTTTTTTCGCCCTAATCATCGCGAGAGTCTAGCCAAATTTTACTTATAAAGTCATTATGTTAAGTAAAATTTGGCTAAAATCATAAAAAATTTTATTCTAAAGGGCTGCTTTGAATAGATTCGCAAAACGCATAATCCCGTGCCTAGACGTCAAAGACGGACGAGTGGTAAAGGGCGTAAATTTCGTAGGTCTCGTAGACGCGGGCGATCCAGTCGAGATAGCCAAGCGCTACAACGAGGAGGGCGCAGACGAGCTGTGCTTCCTCGATATCACGGCGTCGCACCTTGAGCGCGATACGATCGTGGATGTCGTAGAACGGGTCGCATGCGAGCTTTTTATCCCGCTGACCGTTGGCGGCGGTATCCGTACGATCGACGATATCTCACGCCTGCTAAACGTGGGCTGCGACAAAATCAGCCTCAACTCAGCCGCGATAAAAAATCCAAATTTGATAGACGAAGCGGCAAATAAATTCGGCTCGCAGTGCGTCGTGATTGCGATCGACGCAAAACGAAATTCTAGTGAAATTTCGCGCGGTAATTTATATGGCGCGGCGAGGAATTTAAACGGAAATTTACACGGCGACATGCGAAATCCAGACACAAATTTAGGCAGTGAGACTCGAAATTTTGGCAAAATTTTACGCGCTCCGCAGGATGAAATTTTAACTGGGAACGGCGAGCCTTGCGGCTATAGTGTGTTTATAAACGGCGGTAGGCTGGATACCGGCAGGGATGCGCTTGCTTGGGCGAAAGAGGCGCAGGAGCGCGGTGCGGGCGAAATTTTGCTCACGTCGATGGACTGCGACGGCGTTAAAAACGGCTTTGAGCTAAATTTGACGCGGATTTTTAGCGCGCTTGATATCCCTGTGATCGCAAGCGGCGGTGCGGGTAAAATGGAGCACTTCAAAGACGCATTTTTAGCGGGCGCGGACGCATGCCTGGCGGCATCGATTTTTCACTTCAGAGAAATCGAAATCAAGGCACTAAAAGCGTATTTGCGAGAACAAAATATTGAAGTGAGACTGTAAATTTAGTCAGGTTTATACCGTGGGGTTGAAACTTAGCTGTCAAAGCGACTAAACAATTAATTTTATTTCAGCCTTTATTATCTTGCAAGTTTTTTGCAAGCATCGTTTTTGCTTAGATAAAATTTCTTCGTTTTAGCTAAATTATAAGCTTTTTTTATGATACTTTTCCATCTTCTACCCGCCACCTGCACTACTATCATTATGGAAGATAAAGGTACAGCTCTCATAGATATTTACTCGATTTATTTTAATTTCATCCGATACTTTACGACGAAAAAATTTCAAAATTTAGCCTTAAATTTATCGTCATTTTGCTATGATTAGTGAAAAATAATGAAAGCGTGAATGCGTAAATGATAATCTCTGCCGGACGAAATGAAATTTTTGATTTTGCCCTGCCTATGGGCGTAGGGCTAATGGATATGAGTATAAATTTGACTAAATTTTTATGCGAAAATAGGCAAAGCTTGCCGAGTGAAATCATTTTCGTGGGTTCTGCAGGGCTATATAAAGAAGGTAAAATTCTAAAAATTTATGAAAGCAGATCGGCTGTAAACTGTGAGATATCGGCGCTTTATGAGCTTTCATACTCTCCGATTAGCTATGAAATTGCAGCTAGGAATTCTACCAATGTTTCATATGAAACAATAACTAATAGCTCAAATTTTATCACGACCGATAAAAAATCTGCGCTAAAATTCTTTGAGCGAGGTTATTTTTTAGAAAATATGGAATTTTTTGCGGTTCTTAAGGTAGCTCAAAAATTTCAAATTCCCGCTTACGGAATTTTTTGTGCGACGAATTTTTGCGATTCAAACGCTCACGCAGATTTTTTAAAAAATCACGCCGCTGCAAAAGAAAATTTAACTAAATATCTAAAAACTAAGGCATTAATTTGAAAAATATCTTTGATTTTACAATGAAAGAGCTTGAAAATTTCGTCGAACCAAAATTTAGAGCCAAGCAAATTTACGAATGGATTTACAAAAAGAATGTGGACGACTTCGCACAAATGCTAAATCTACCAAAAGAGATCCGTCAAAGTTTAGCTCAAAATTTTTATTTAGACCCGCTTAAATGCATCAGATCCGAAACAAGTAGCGATGGCAGTATCAAATATCTTTTCGCTCTCAAAGATGGCAAGACAATAGAAAGTGTCCTGCTACCGATGAAGGATGAGCTGCGAGATGAAAACGAAAAAGTTATAAGACATGCGCGCTACTCAATCTGCGTAAGTTCGCAAGTAGGTTGCAAAATTGGCTGCAGCTTCTGCTTGACAGCAAAAGGTGGCTTCGTACGGAATTTAACTCCAGGCGAAATCGTGGCTCAAATTTGGCTCATCAAAAAAATGAACGCGATCCCGTACGAGCGCCGCGTCAATGTTGTATATATGGGGATGGGCGAACCGCTTAATAACCTAGACAACGTTGCCAAAGCCGTGCGAATTTTAAAAGAAAACGACGGACTCGCCATAGCGCCACGTCGCCAAACGATAAGTACGAGCGGACTTTCTACGCAGATAAAAAAGCTTGGCGAAATGGATCTTGGCGTGCTACTCGCGATCTCGCTGCATGCAGTGAATGACGAACTGCGTGAAAAACTAATGCCGATAAATCGTGCCTACAATATTGCATCGATCATGCAGGCGGTGCGCGAGTTCCCAATCGATCTGCGAAAGCGCGTGATGTTTGAATATCTAATGATCGATGGGGTAAATGACCACTCAAGCGATGCCAAAACGCTAGTGAAGCTTCTGCATGGCATCCGCGCAAAAGTAAATCTGATCTATTTTAATCCGCACGAAGGCTCGAGCTTTGGCAGACCAAGCCCCGAAAATATGGTGAAATTCCAAGACTATCTATGCGCGCACGGTATTACCTGTACGATCCGCCAGAGCAAGGGGCTAGATATCAGTGCAGCGTGCGGACAGCTCAAGCAAAGAAATGAGCAAGGTAAAATTCCGACTCAAAGTGGCTCCAATATGGATAAAATTTTAAAAAGATAGAAAAAATTTG
Source organism: uncultured Campylobacter sp. (assembly GCF_938045405.1). Taxonomy (GTDB): domain Bacteria; phylum Campylobacterota; class Campylobacteria; order Campylobacterales; family Campylobacteraceae; genus Campylobacter_B. The sequence goes on from NZ_CALIMW010000103.1 coordinate 33,331, forward strand.
ACGATTATTTTCAGATCATAAGGCAGATCGGCAAAAAATTTATAAAGGAGTAGGAATAAACGCGCAAAAAATAATGGAAGAGATCGGCGTTTTCTTAGATAGATAACTGCTTAAAAAATCCTAGATTACAAAGGCGGAAATTATTCGCTTTATCGAGGTAAAATGGGCGGAGGCGGACGATGAGAAATACCGCGTCTACGACTATACATCTACGCGGCGCGCATGGCAAATGAGTACGAATGGGCGGGCGACGCCTCAAATATGCTGCGCTAGCTAGGCGAGATGGACAAGCGCGCCAGAAGCAATGAAAATCCGCCCTACGTGAGCGATTATTACAAGGGCGAGTGCTGCTTGGAGTGCGGCGCGGAGCAGGAGGCGCTTAAATTTTTGCGCAAAAGCTACGAAGCGAATGAGGAGTATCTTTTCATCCGCAGCCCAAAGGTCGCGGAGTTTTTTAATGCGCATCTTGCAGAACCTAAAATTTCATCCAAATTTGAAGATGAGGAATACGAGGACTTTAGTTTCTCGCTGCGACTGGAGTATTCCGGCAAAGCTTTAGAGCAAGAGGGCGAGTTTCGCTGCGCGTTTTTAGATGAAGACGGCGAGGAGACGGACGAGCCGAGCCAGGCGCAATCGGACGCACTAGAGTTTCTAAAGCAAAATCAGGAAGAATTTTTAACGGACATCTTAGCTGAAATTTTAAAAAACTACCCAAAATGGCAGGAGATCTACGACTATCCGAGTGAGACGAAAAGCGATTTCATGCCGGGCATCAGCACGCCGTAGGAGCTTAGCGAACTATTGGAGCTGCAAAATATCTCTATCCTAGACAGTGCGAAAATCGGCTTTGAGTTTAGCTGCTCGTGGGACATGGAGCACGGCCTAGGCGTGATGGCGCGCAAAGGCAAGGTCATAAATATCGGTGAAGCGGAAGTAGCGTTTATGGCTATTTGAATAAAATAAACCAAATTTTAAAGCATAAAACAAATTTTTATAGTTACTTTTAGGCTACATTTTACGCATTTTTTTATCACTTTTACCATATGCAAATACAAGAAGCCGAAATAATAAAAATTAGATGTCATAGCTCAATCTTACGCAAATTTTTATCAATCAAATTTCATACCAATCTATAATTATGATTGCACAAATGAATAGATATAGAATTTTAGCGATACAACGAGGAATATAGCATTCTCTCTTTGCTGTTTATAAAATTTCTAGCATACCACAAATATATGCTGTCATTCAACTTCTATATTATATACTAAAACTTGCGATTATTCCAAAACAAATAACTAAAGCAATCCTCAGCTCTTACTTGTCCTCATATTTCAAGTTTTTATACTATAGATATCAAAGTCATTAATAATTACCGTCTAAAACTCATACCTCTACTTGGTGGTGTTATATTTATGGTATGTTCTTGTTTTTTACTATTTTCTAAATTAAGCATCCTCTTGCAATATTCTCCAAAAGAAGCAACTACTGTTTTGCTCCCCATGCTTGCTATTAATGCCGAGCTTTTTAAATTAACAGAGCTTCCCGCCCCACCCTTTTGCTTAAATAGGAAATTAGCGTATTCGTCAAATTCTTTTTTAAATATTCCATGTTCTTGATTGTATTTTTTAAAAGAATCAACACCAGATTTAAAATCTTTTATACTGCCATCCAGCTTATCTTGAAGCATCCAATATTTATGCGCTCTGAGCTCAAATTTACCGTAATTTTCGCTACCGAAA
>NZ_CALIMW010000104.1 GCF_938045405.1 uncultured Campylobacter sp.
CGCCCGTCGCGATCGTGATCATAATGGCAAATCTGCTGTTTTTCAGCGGGAAGTAGAAAGCGAACGGAATAGATAGGAGCGAGCGAAATTTTACGCGATAAATCGCGCGGCAGATTTGCGCGGCGAAGCGGAACGCGGGGATCGCGAGCTAATTTGTGACGTTTAAACCGGGCTAAATCGCGTGCTACGATCCGCAAAGCGCCCGAGCAAAGGGTTTTGCGTAATGAAATTTCATGCGGTAAATCTTGCACAGTAAAATTAAAACGTAAAATTTTACGCCTCGTTTCGTAACAAAAAGAGTTCAAACGCGCCTCTAGATTTAAAATTTACGCATTGAAATTTCGCAATCCTCTCGGCAAAGCTTAAAAGCATTAAAATTTTACTACCCACCAGCATAACGAGCGCCGAAATGCGCAGTAAAGCAGCGGGCTTGCTTACAGACGCGACGAAGATTTTGCGGGTGCGGCCTAAACGGCTAGCGGCGCGCATTTGGGCCGAATGAACCCGTTTTAAAGCCGCACGATTTAAGCCGTCTTTAGCGCGCTAGCACTTGCCCGCTTTTTTAAGCAGAGCGTTGCAGTTACCACTTTTGGAACCTCCAGTACCGCCTGCGCCAACAATTTTTGTGCAAAGCACGTCAGAATCAACTACTATAACGGATGAAAAATAGCAACGATACAAATCCCCGTTTTTGCTCCTGACCTTATAATGTACTGAGTCTATCTCACTTTTTACTGAATCAGGCACAACCGTTAGATTTGATTTATCTATACCAGTTGCCATTTCAGCGCGATCTAAGAGTGTCGCTTCACTAGTCATCGGCTTTTTTATAAAACCACAACCACCTAAGACGGAAGCGGCTACAAAAGACACGGCTAAAGTAAAAAGGCTTTTTGAAACCAGATATTTCATCGTTTTTCCTTTTAATTAAAATATATATAAATTATAACGCCGTCCCAATTTAAATCTCCTTAAAATATGGATTAAACTACTATTTTAAAATTTTAGGCTAAGATAAGTTAAAAACTTTCAAAGGAGTTTTTAACTATAGTTTTGTCGATGAAAAACAGGTATATAGTCCGTTCAAGAATTTCTGAAGCTAAATTTAGAGAAATTCTAAAGTACTTCACGGAGGATATAGAAGCATCAAAGATATCAAATTTAACTAAAATTTCAGAAGCAACCCTATGTAAAATCTTTAGAGAAATAAGAATTCTTATGTCTAAAGAGTGTGAAAAGATATCTAAGTTTTCAGGCGAAATAGAAATAGACGAAAGCTACTTCGGATCTAAAAGAGTAAGAGGAAAAAGAGGCAGAGGCACAGCAAATAAAACACCAGTATTTGGAATGCTAAAGCGTGACGGTAAGGTCTATACCCAGATAGTTAAAAACTGCTCTGCAAATGAACTAATACCGATATTATCGGAGTTTAGCGAATTAGACGAGAGTGTAATTTACTCTGATTGTTGGAAAGCTTATGACGGATTGGTTGATTACGGAGCCAAAGCTCACTACAGAGTGAAGCACTCTAAAAATGAATTTGCTAACGGTAAAAACCATATAAACGGTATAGAAAACTTTTGGGGTTATGCTAAACATAGACTAGCTAAATTTAAAGGGATAAAGAAAGAAAATTTCTTGCTTCATTTAAAGGAATGCGAATTTAGATATAATACTAAAACTACACAGGAAAACTTATATCAGAAACTGTTGAAACTGATAAGAGAAAATCCGCTTAAGTTTAATTGAGCCATTAAAAATATAAAATTTTGCTATCTAAGCCTAATAACACCGCCGTTTTCATTTAGAATTTTTGCAACTTCGGGCAATTTATATGTTTCCATGCAGAATTCGTCATTTTGGCTTGCGCCTTTTCGTATCTCCAAACTAGCGTTTTTGCCTGTATTGATTGTGGTTATAGTAAAGCAGCTGACATAGCTCGTCGTGCCTATGCTAATCGAGTTTGGAGCTATCTGCTCGACCGTCATGCTTGTTATCTTGTTTGGATTTTCGTCGAATCTACCTTGCGATACGTAAAAATCAATATAGTCTTTTATCACGATTTGCAATTTTTTCGATAATGCCTCGTAGACCTCTTCTTTGCTCATTCTAAGGTCTTCCTTGAGAAACTTTATCTCCTTTCTTAAAAGCCTACATTTCGGGCTGATTGTATCATTTCTGCATTCCTCCAGTAGATAAGTCAGCCTATTTTTAGGCGCTGTAGAGTTTATCGGCAAACCCGTGACGGCTAGAAACAGAAAGCATTCCACGTCGAATTCCGTATTTCGCACCTCTTTGCGCTCGCACATAGCTTTTTGTTTTTCATCTTGCGCCTTTACCTCTTGCCTTGATGCCGCTTGCATCATACTTTTATAGAAGATTTTAAAATACGCCATCGCGGCTCGTTCGCAGTTGTCGTAAATCTCTGCCGATTCTTTGGATAGATCGGCTAGGGCGCACGCCTCGGAGACGCTTTTTGCTTTATCCGGATTGGCGGCATAAAAATCCTCCGTTTGAATATCCTCTATTTCTCCCCTATCGCATCCAGCCAAGCTTAAGCTCAAAAGCACGCCTAACGATGCTGCCAAGACCCTATTTTTCATGATAATTCCCTTATAATCATTGATTTTACGTCCGTATTCAAAGTAAAATTTTAAAATCCTCGAGCGAAAAGAGTAAAATTTTATCGCTTTTTAGGTTTCGCAGCTCGCCGCTAAAGCCGCTTTTGGAAAACAGCGCGAGCAGATCGGGCGCGAGGCGCGCTTTTTCGCATTTGAGTATGAGCTCGTTTAGCACGTTTTTTGAAATTTTTCGCTCCTTGTATTTGCACTCGCCCGCGACGCAAAAGCTCTCAAATTTCGCGTAGATGTCGATCTCGACCTCCTTGTTCCAAAAGCTTGAAATTTGCGAAATCTCTAAATTTAAATACTTCGCGAGCAGTTCTTTGCTTAAAATTTCAAACCCGAGCCCCGCGTAGGCGTTAAAATCTGCTTTGATTAGACTTAGCACGCGTCCTATTTCGCCGCGTCGCAGCGCGGGCAGGTTCGGCTCGATAAATCTAAACCAAAACCTCGCAAAGTTGCTGCTGAAATGGACTTTGTCCGTGATATGGTAGCGGCGCAGCGCGCGCGGGAGGCGGTCGTTTTTGCGCTCTTTTTGCGCCCTTTGCTCGCTTGATTTTTCGGTGATTAAAAACTTCGCGTTTATGAGATCTGCGGTGATTTTTTGTGCCGTAAATCGCGGCAAGATTTTTGAAATTCCTATTTTTTTGCGGTCGCTTCTAGCGAATTTCATCAGCGCTTTTTTGATCTGCTCTTCGCACTCGCCGCCGAATTTAAAGCGCTCGCCGAGATGTTCAAAGCAGAGCAAAATTTCATTTTCGATCGCTTCGAAAACGTCCGCGTAGCCGCTTATACAGCCGATCTCGTCAAATACGAAATGAAACTGCAAAATCGCGTCGATACCAACATCGCCTAAATTTCGCGCAGTGTCTTTTAACTCGTAAATTTCGCCCTCCTTGCGGGCGTAATTTTAGCGAGTTTGGATATAATTTGCAAAAATTTTGGAGTCGCGCTTTGGATTTTCAAACGATCAAAGAAAATATCATCTTAAAAGAGGGGGTCAAATACTTCGATTGCGCCGCCTCGGGCCTTGCGTATCGCCCTATAGAAGCAGAGATCGAGCGCGTGCTTGCAACATATGCCAACGTCCACTCCGCAGGCGGAGAGAGCGCCGAGATTACGAGCGATTACTACGAAAATGCAAGAGCCAAAATCAAAGAGCTTCTGGGCTGCGAGGAGCGCTACTACCTGATCTCCTGCGGTTTCGGCGCGACTGCGGCGATAAAGAAGCTCTGGGAAATTCTAGGCATCTACCTGCCGCCTGCTACGCGAGACAGGTTCGGCTTGCGGCGCGAGAGCCTAAAAGATCTGCCGCTTTTCATCATCTCGCCTTTTGAGCATCATTCCGTGGAGATCAGCCTAAGACAGGGGCTTTGTGAGGTCGTGCGCGTGCCGCCGGATCCAAGCGGACTGATGGATTTTTCGCGGCTGGGCGAAATTCTATCCGCAAACAAAGGGCGCGAAATTTACGGCGTACTTACCGCGGCATCGAACGTGACGGGGTTTAAGCTTGATTACAAGCGCGCTTACTTGATGCTAAAAGCGCATGGCGGGCGGCTGTTTGTGGACGCTAGCGCGCTCATCGCGCACGAAAACGTAGATCTCGGCTTTTGCGACGGAGTGTTTTTCGGCGCGCACAAGCTTTTGGGCGGCGTGGGCGCTAGCGGGATTTTGGCGGTGCGAAAGGAGCTTTTGCGCGGCGAGGAGCCGACGTTCGCGGGAGGCGGCACGATCAAATACGCGGATGCCCTAACTCAGCGCTTTATAATCGACAAGGAGCGCTTGGAAGAAGCGGGCACGCCGGGCATCATCGCGCTGGTGCGAGCTTATCTTGCCCTAAAGCTTCGCAAAAGCGCGGGACTAGAGGCGATCAAGTCGCGCGAAGAGGCGATCTGCAGGCGCTTCATAAGCGAAATTTCAAAGATCCCAGAGATTGAAATTTACGGCAATCTCACCGCGCCGCGCGTGCCGATCTTTGCTTTTAATATGCAAGGACTCGGCGCAGACGCGCTGGCCGGGGTGCTCGGGCAGAAATTTGAAATCCAGACCCGCGCAGGTTGCGACTGTGCAGCGCCATACGGCTTTGATCTGCTCGGTTTGCAGCCCGATACCGAAATGTCGCGCAAACCCGCTTGGGTGCGGGCTAGCTTCTCGTTCATCCATGATGAAAGCGACGTGGATTTCTTGGCGGAGGCGCTAAGGCAGATCGCTAAAATTCGCGATAAAATCACCTTCGTAGCGGGCAAATATCGCTGCGGCAGCATAAATTGAGCTCGCGAAATTTTGTAGCAAGAGCCGCTTTTAAATTTTACGGCGCGGGATTTTGCCACATAAAATTTTGTCGGTGAAATTTCGCAGCGTAAAATTTTATAGCTTGGAATTTTAAAGCGTAGAATTTTATGCGCGGCTCGGGCAGCAGATATTCCGTGCCGATTGGAACGTAAAATTTTTCGGCATAAAATTTCGCGGCTTAGAATTTTGAAATTTTAAATTGTGAGCTGAATTCTGGCGGTAAATTTTGTGCTGAGGAATTTTGCGCCGTGAAATTTGAGCGGTAGAATTCCGTGCCGCGCGGATAAATTTTACACCGCCAAATTTTAAAATTCCGAAATTTCAAAATTTCGCTATTCGAATGAGCTTCGCAATTTTTGTATTTCGTGAACGCATGGAAAATTCTGCGCCGTGGAATTTTAGCCGCAAAATTTTGAAATTTTACAAAGCTGAATTTTACTCGGCAGACTTACGCGGCGAGAAATTTTACCGCAGAGCTCGTGGCGGCGTAAATTGACGCGACCGCGCCCGTCCGAAAGCCAAATTAGGGCGCGAGCGCTTGCGATAAGAGCGCAAATTTTAAGAAGCGAAATTCTGCGCCGCTAAAAGGCGTAAAATTTCATTAAATTTACTCGCCAAATTCCTTTTGCAGCTTGTAAACCTTATCGTAATCGACCCCCTCGATGATGCGCGGACGCGAGGCGTTGAAATCCGCGTTTATCACCGAGCGAGCGGGGTCAAACTCGGGGAGGTCGGTCATCTCTAAAATTTCCGCAATCGCGTGGATGAGATCGTCGTTTAAAAACGGCCTGTCTTTGGCTGCGGCGATACGCGCCCAAAGATCAGCGTTTTGCTCTTTGAACTTATCCGACGCCATGAAAATCAGCGGGATTTCGAGCGTGAAGCGGTTGATGCCGCCGTGGATTAGCTTGCCGCGGTATTGATAAAGACTCTGGGCGTGATCGCTGAAATAGACTATCAGCGTGTTGTCGTCTGCGAAAATTTTATAAATTTCGTTTACTATAAAATCGTTGTAAGCCACGGTGTTTAAGTAGTGCGCGAGCTCTTTTTTCTGCCCCTCATCAAGCGGCTCGCGCGAGATATCCGCGGCGCTAAATTTAGCAAAGCTTTTTGGATAGCGAAACTCGTAGCTCGGGTGCGAGCCCATCAGATGAAGGATGAAAAATTTATCCTTTTTCTGCGTGCCGTTTACCTCTGCGGCGGAGCTTTCGTCCTTGCGCGCAAGAGGCGATTTTTTCGCGCCCGATTTGAAATTTTTTATACTCGGAAGCATAACTTCGTCGAGCGAGTAGGCGTATTTGTAAACCGGGATTTGATTCGTAAAGTCCGAGTGATCCGTCATCTGCGCGCTCGCGCCGCTTGCGACCGCCCACTGCCCGTAGCGCTCCTGATTGCTGATCCAAAAGGTCTCGTAGTTTGCGAGCCGCGCGAGATTTACGATGTCGAGGTTAGCGCTCCACGGGCGCTGTTTTTCGCTCTCGTAATTTCCGAAATTTAGCACGTATTTTAGCACGTCGTTGGTTTTAGCTCCAGGCGATACGACATCGCTAAAGGCGATTAGATTTCCGCTTTGCTCAAGCGCTTGCAGATTTGGTGTAGTGGGCAGATAATAGCCGTATAGGCTCATGAAATTTCGCTGCAGGCTCTCTCCGATGATGAAAACGACGTTTGAGATGCGGTTTGGCGCGGTTTTATGCGAATGTGAGGCGTAAATGCTTTGGTATCCAGCTTGTAGCTCGCGCACGCTCTTAAAATCGGCGCCGAAATAATCCTTTGTAACGAAAGCAAAGTTATAAATCGGAATTTTATTTAGCGCGATTATGACGCTAGCGCGCATTTTCGAGCTTTTGGCTACGTAGCTTTTAAACGCCGCATGCGCGATAAAAACAAGCAAGCTAAGCAAAAAGACTAGCTTTATCGCGCGACATAGCTTCATCCGCACTCGCTGGCTCACTCTAAGCCTAAGAGCGGCGAAGACGAAGACCAAAAGCGTCAAAAAAGCCGCGATAAGCTTAAAATTTAAAAACGCATGCGCGAACTCAAAGGCCTCCTTGGGCGTCGTTTGCACTAGCGCGTCCAGCGTGCCGTGCGAGTAGGTAAGCTCCAGGCTAAAGATCAAAAAAATCTGAGCGATCGCGAAGGCTACGTTTATCGCCAGAAGCGCAAAGGCGAGAATTTTATATAGCCTGGCGCTGTAAAAGCTGAGCGCGTAAAGCGCGAAAAAAAGTATCGTCACGCCGCAGATCGCAGACGCCACGAAAAACAGCGCCTGCGCAGAGAGCAGCTCGCCGCTGCGCGCGATAAGAAGCAACCCGAGCGCTAAATTTAATACCAAGACTAGCGTGTATGCGTTTAGCACCGCGCCGCCGAATACCGATAGGAGGCTGAATCTGTCTTTTAAAAATGCGCCGATATTTTTTACAAGGCTCATGAAATTCCTTTGATGATTGCGTTTAAAAAACGAAGATGAAAAATATGACGCCGATTAGAATTCTATAAATTCCAAACGGGATGAAGTCAAACTTCGAAACGAAGCTTAGAAATAGTTTGATCGCCGCAAGCGCCACTACGAACGCCACTACGCCGCCTACGAGAAAGGTCGTGATATTGTCGGAGTTTTGCGCGAAGGTGTCTAAATTCTTATAGGTGTCGTAAAAAGTCGCCGCAAACATCGTAGGGATCGCGAGTAGGAAGCTAAAGCGCGCGGCTAAGTTTCTGCTTAGCCCGCACAAAAGCCCTGCGATGATGGTAGCGCCGCTGCGCGAAGTGCCCGGCACCATCGCAAAACATTGCGAAAGCCCGATGATAAAGGCCTGAACGTATGAAATTTGATCCAGATGCTCCAGTTCATTCTCTCTTGGGCGCGCCTTACGAAAGAGCTCGATCGCGATAAAAATAATACCCCAGCCGATCAGTGCGTAGGCGACGGTCTGCGGCGCGAATAGCGATTTGATGCTTTTATAGAGCAAAAAGCCGATCGCAGCGGTGGGGATGAAACCCACGACGAGCTTGCACCAGAGCTTAAAATCGACTAAAAGCCGCTTGTAAAACATCGTGACGACCGCTAAAATCGAGCCTAGCTGTATAACGACCTCGAAGCATTTAAGCGTGTCGGTCTGCTGCAGGCCCATCAGTTTTGCGGCCAGGATCATGTGCCCGGTCGAGCTTACGGGCAGAAACTCCGTCAGCCCCTCAACGATGCCTAAAATCACGGCGTCAAATATACTCATCCATTTTTTCCTTTAAATTTGCTAAATTCTGAGTGATCGAAGCGGGTCTGTAGATCGCCTCTACCATAGCGATATAATCGGGCTTGAGGGCTAAAATTTCATTCAGATTTTCTAAGTTTATTCCGCCGATTACGGCGATCGGAAGGTTTAAAGATTTTCGCGCCTCTTGCACGAGCGCATCGGGGCAAAGCGGCGCATCAGGCTTTGTCTTGCCGCGCCTGAGCGAGCCGAAGGCTACGTAGCTAGCGCCCTGCGCCTCGGCCTTTTGCGCGCGAGCAAGATCAGCATAGCAGCTAACGCCGATGATCTTATCCGCGCCTAAAAACTCGCGCACCTGCGCCGTCTCGCCGTCGTCAGCTCCGATATGCACGCCGTGCGCGCCTAGCTTTTTAGCAAGCGCCGCATCGTCGTTGATGATGAGTTTGGCGCCGTAATCTTCGCAAAGACCGATGAGAGAGCGGATTAAAGCTTCATCCTGCGCGGCGAGCTTGCTGCGGTACTGCACGAGCTTTACGCCGCAGCGTAAAATTTCATCTATCTGCGAAAAGATAGTTTGCGGCGGCGTTAAGGCATCGTCGCTAAGCGCATAAATTTCACTCATCTATCTTTTTCGGCATCGGTACGCCGTTTAGGATGCAGTTGGTAACGTCCCAAAATTTTGCGCTATACATTCCGCGCTTAGCCTCTTTGGCTTCCTCGGCGGCTTTTAAAAGAAGTTCGCTATCGTCGGTTGTCGGCACGGCAAATCCCGCCGCCACTAGGTCCAATCGCAGATTGCTTTTAGGATCGCTTGCGTCGCAGACATAGGCGTCATTGCCGCGATCGATTAAATTTACGTAGTAGCGCTTGCCGGGTTTTATCACGGACTCGAGAGCTTTTTTATATTCTTTATCGAATTTCCTTAGCTCTTTGGCGTCCGTTATGCACCTTGAAGCGCCCGCGGCGATTATGTTTAAATTTTTTAAGTCGCAGGGAAAGAAGCGATCTTTTTGAGCTTTTCTAAAGGTAAAAACAAAGGTTCTGCCGTCATCGCCAAGACCTGCAAATGCGGCGATGCCGTATCTATCTTTTTGCTCCGCAAAGCTCTGCGTGCAGAGCAAAATCGCAAGTGCTGGAAATATCTTTTTCATAGGATTCCTCTTAGGCGGCGCAAATTCCTATTGCAGAATTTGCGCCTAAATTTTGCGGATTATTTTAAATTATACTTTTCCAAAAGCTTTTCGTAACTTCCGTCCTTTTTCATCTCTTCAAGCGCCGCGTTAAATTTAGCGAGTAGCTCGGGATACTTACCCTTATCGAATGCGATCGAAAAGCCCTCGCTGCCGTCGGATTCTTTAAAAAACGCTACGAGATCGTCATTTTTCTTAAGATACTCATAGCCCACGGATGAATCCACGCAAAGCGCGTCGATCTTTTTGTTTTTAAGCGACATGACGGCTACAAAAACGTTCTCCGTAGCGCTAACTTCGGCGCCTTTGATATCTCTGATCGCAAGCTCTTGAATGGTGCCTAGCTGCGCGGCAAGGCGCTTGCCCTGCAAGTCGGCTTTGGAATTTAACGAGCTATCGTCCTTACGCTTGACGTATAAATTTTCGACCTTGTAGTAAGGATTTGTGAAATCGATCGCCTTTTTGCGAGCCGGCGTCGCGCTCATACCCGAGGCGATCATATCGATCTTGCCGCTTTTAATCGCAGGGATTAGCCCGTCAAAGCTCATATTTAAAATTTCATATTTCACCCCCGCGCGCTTGGCAAGCTCGGCTACCAGATCCATATCAAAGCCGGTAACCTTGGAGTTTTCATCCACAAACTCAAACGGCGGATACTCGGCGTTCGTGCCTACGATGAGCGTATCTTTGGCGATGTCTTTAGCAACTAGCGAACTGCAAAGCAAAGCGCCCGCAACTAGAAATCTCATAAATTTTTTCATTTCCCTCTCCTTTAGTGGTTTAAAATTTTATTTAAAAATTCTTTCAATCTCGGATTTTGCGGATTTTCAAATACGTTTTTAGGCGTATCGTCCACAGCGATCTTGCCGCCCTCCATAAAAAAAATCCTATTCGCGACATTGCGTGCAAAGCCCATCTCGTGCGTTACCACAAGCATCGTAATGCCCTCTTTAGCGACCTCTTTCATTATACCTAACACCTCGCCGATCATCTCGGGATCTAGTGCCGAGGTAGGCTCGTCGAATAAAATCACGTCCGGATTTACCGCCAAACTTCTAGCGATTGCGATGCGTTGCTTTTGCCCGCCGCTAAGCTTGTGCGGATAAGTATAGGCCTTATCGCTAAGACCGACCTTTTGCAGCAGCTCTTCCGCTTTTGCTAAGGCTTGTTCTTTAGTATAAATGCCCGCTTTTATGGGTGCTAGAGTTAAATTTTCCAGCACGTTTTTATTTGCAAAGAGGTTGAAATGCTGAAACACCATACTAACTTTGCGGCGAATTTTATTAATATCAGTGTGCTTATCGGTAATATCCTCGCCGTCTATTTTAATAGTGCCGCCGCTTGGAATTTCAAGCAGATTTAAGCAGCGCAAAAAGGTTGATTTACCGCCGCCGCTTGGACCGATGATCGCTACGATATCGCCTTTATTTATGGTCTTTGAAATTCCTTTTAATACCGATAAATTGCCGTAGGATTTGGTTAAATTTGATATTTCAATCATTGCGGTTTAGCCTACTTTCTAGCATTTTTACTAAAAACGAGAAAAATTTCACGCTTGCATAGTAAAGTACTGCGGCAAAAAGTATCGGCTGGACGGTATAAAGCGCAGCCTGCATACTTTTTGAAAAAAACGTAAGATCGGTGATTGCTACGAGGCCCACGACCGAGGTCTCTTTAAATAGGCTAATAAACTCATTCGCAAGCGCAGGCAGGATATTTTTTATCGCCTGTGGAAAGACGATCTCTTTCATCGCTGTGCCGTAGCCTAGACCCATCGCACGCGCGGCTTCCATCTGGCCGCGATCTACGC
>NZ_CALIMW010000105.1 GCF_938045405.1 uncultured Campylobacter sp.
ATCTAGCGAGCTTGAAGCGCGAAGCTGTCGCTAAAGCTCGCGTCAAAATTTTTGCAAAGCTTAAGCATCAAATCCGCAAATTTGCGCCCGCTAAACATCGCTCCGCCGAAGATCAAAACGTCAAAATCCTCTTTGCGCTCATCCGCCAGATCGCTTAAAAAGTAGCCCAAACTATCGAAAAATCCGAACGCAAACAGCTTCTCATTGGCGCTTGCGAGCGCATAGCTCATCGCCGAGCGCAAAATTTTATCCGCTTGCACGTAGCCGCGCTCGTCCGTGCAAAAATCAAGCCGCACCCCTTTGCCGCCCGCAAAATCCTCCGCAGCTGCCGTCAAAAACGCCGCATTGCGCCCCCAGATAAGCTGCGCGGCGACGCTAAAGATGCTGTGAAATCCTGCGTTTGCGCTTTTTAAAATTTCATCGATTTTTGCGGCGTTTACGTTAAATTTGGCGCTGAAATTTTCAAACAGCTTCGCGCCCGTCTCATCTGCGCAAATTTGCGCCTTAAGCTCGTCGAAGCTGCGCGGCAGATCAAATTTAAGCAGAATTTTTTTGGAGCTTTCGCCATAAATTGCGATCTCATCGTCCGCGTCCACGCCCAAAAAGCAGCGCAAAACCCGTTTTTTGGGATCATCTAAAAGTCCCTTCTCGCGGCACGTAAGCGCAAAAAGAGCGGAGTTTTTGTCCTTTGAGTTTTTCAGATAAGCGCTTGCGGCGTCGCTTAAAAAGTCCTCGTTTTGCACGATCAAAAAGCCGTTTTGCAGCGGCGCGACCTTAAAAATTTTATCTTTCTGCGCCGCGCTTTCGCATTTTGCGCTTAAAAAATAGATCCCGTCGCTTGCCAAAGCGCGCCCCAGCGCAAACACGAATATGTCGCCCGCAAGCTTTACGTCGAAAAATTTAGGTGCGTCCTCGTGGTTTTTTCTAAAGATCGCATTGGTTTTTAGGCTTATGAGCGGCTTTTCGAAGGCTGCGAGCGCGATTCTACTCTTTTCATCGCTCACAAAAATCCCATCCAGCGCGCCCACTCCTGCAGCTATCAAAAAATCGGCGCTAAAATCCACGTCCGCTTTGAGCGTGAAAGTTGCGCCGCCGCGCTCGATCTGCACCTGCCTTGCGTGAAGCAAGCTTAGGCGGCAAAGCTCCAGCAAGCGGGCGAAATTTTCCCTGCTTACCGCTTCAAATTTGCCGTCATGAAGTACGCCGGCGCCGCTTATTATTTCGAATTCGTTTTGAGACGGCTCGGCGTGAGCGAGGTATTCTTTCATCACTCGCGGAGTGAAGTTATTAAATTTAGCGGTGTTATGGGCGTTTGAAATTTCATCCTCTAAAAATTTACTTATATCGCCCGAGGAGGTATCTTCAAACGTGCCGTTAAATTTCAGCGTTTTCGCTTCAGCGCCGTCCTCGTCCACCACGCGCACGGAGGATTTTGCCAAAAATATTGAGTTTGGAATCAGAGGCATCGCCTCGTCGCTAAATTTTAAAATTTCATCCTCGCCGCCGCGCACGAAAAGGCTTATTAAGCTCGCCTCTTTTTTCAGGCAAAACTCAAGTGCGCTTTTGCGAGCATAAAACAGTAAGAAGTGCGCTATCAGCGCGTTTTCATTAAGGTAGTTAAACTCATATGCTACTATCATCTCGCCCCTTTTTTGCAAATCGATCCGCGATGTCTTGGGCGCTGAGATCGGCGATTTTTTCATGCGCGAAGCCAAGATCCGATAGGTGCTTAAGCGCCGTTTTTTCCATGATTTTTGAGGACTCTAATATCACGGAGCTTAGCTTAAAGCTCGCCTTCTCGATGCGCCGCGGCACGACAGCTAGAATTTTAACGTGAGGCAGATCGCCGCAAAGATCCATCATCTGCAGGGTTTGAAGCATTTCGACCTCGTGTGCCGAACCGCTCCAGCTGATCTGCTTAGGCATCGCGTCGTAGTCGAAAAGGTACACCTCGCCGCTCTTTGCGCCGTCCGCGTCTATACAATCTACGAGCAAAATTTCATCAAATTCCGCCATCGTAGGCATCAAAAAGCTAGCCAGCGTCCCGCCGTCGATAAAGCTGATCTGATCCGCGCTGTTGCTCGATGCGGCGGGATTTTCGGCGACAAAGTCCGCATTAATAGAGCTTTGCGCTGCGGAATTTATTGCTAAATTTTGCAAAGTAAAATTTGAAGCGGAATCCTGCTTTGCGGAATGTTCTGAAGTAGAATTTCGGTCTAAATTTACTGCTGCAGAATTCTGCTCGGAGATAAAATTTTCATTCGCAGAATTTTGCGAGGAGCCGCGCTCTGTGGAATTTTGCGAGGTAGAATTTTGTATCGCAGATACTTGGGCGGAATTTTGCATAAAATTCCGCGCCGCAAAATTTTCACCCGCTATATAATTTCGTGCGGCGGCTTTAGGATAAAATTTATAGTTCTGCGCGAGCGCGCGGACGAAGTGCACGCCTATGCCCTCGTCCGCGTAGATGACGTTGCCGATACCCAGTACCAGCACCCTCAAGCGTGCTCTTCCTTTTTAAATTTATAGCCGCTTACGATCGCATCCATCGCGCCGTCCCTACCCTTGACGGCGTTAAAGACCGCCATATAGACGTGGATCGGCACGAAGATTATGATAATATTCATGCAAAGATGGTGAATCATTCGCACCTCGCTTAGACCGCCCATCGCAGCTTCCAGCGGGCGCAAGAGCCCATATAGCGCGCCACCTAACCCCTCGTGATAGACGTGAACGTATAGAATCATTCCCGTTAGGCAGATTACGAACAGCACTAGATAAAAGCCCAGATAGGAGATGAACTGTAGCGGGTTATAAACGCCGCGAAGATGCGGGTGCTCGCCCAAAAAGATATAGTATTTGATCTGAGCGATCCAGACGCGCGGGCTAAAAAAATCCTTGATGCTTAAAAGCTCTTTTCTGCTCTTTTTATCGAAGAAGAAAAGATAGGTTTTAAAGATCGCCGCACCGATCATCGCAAAGCCGAAGATCAGATGCACGAATCTAAATTTAGCCTGCATGAAAAGCACCGGCTCGGGACTTACCTCGGGCGCGGTAAAAACAAAGGCGATGTAATATCCGGTGATCACCAAAATCGTAATGCAAAGCGCGCGCAGCCAGTGCGTGAGCCTAAGACCGATGGAGAACTCATATTCCGCAAATCTTTTTTTCATCGTTTATCCTTTGCTGGGATCTACCCTATAGCAGCCAAGCTCCGCTCCTTTGGCGTCCATTACGTGCACGGCGCAAGCGATGCAAGGATCGAAAGAGTGGATGCGGCGGATGATCTCTAGCGGCTTGGAAAGATCGGCAAGTTTAAGCCCGATCAAGCAGGATTCGTAAGCGCCCATAGCGCCGTCTTTATCCTTCGGAGTGGCGTTCCAAGTAGAAGGTACGACCGCCTGCCAGTTTTTGATGACGCCCTTTTCGATCCTGCACCAGTGGCTAAGTGCGCCGCGCGGCACGTGACCGATATAGCGACCTTTGTACTCTTTGGAATTATCGATTACATATTTTGCGCAGGTCTGCGTATCGCCGCTTTTGATGTTTGCGATCAAATTTTCTAGTGCGATCAGTCCGTTGTCGGCTATGACTTTGGCTTCGATCATACGGCACGCCGTTCGTCCAAGCGTCGAAAATACCGCCTCAAGCGGCAAGCCGGCGTCTTTTAGGAATTGATCCACGACCTTTACTACGCGCTCGTTTTTCTTGGCGTAATTTACTACGATATTTGCAAGAGGTCCTACCTGAAGCGGCTTGCCGTCGTAGCGCGGAGCCTTGATCCAGGTGTACTTGCCCTGGGTATCGAGCACCTTCGTATGCGCTTCTTTGCCGTGCGCGTCGATGCTCTGTCCGTCCTGAAGACCCGTATAATTCGGCTCCTGCTCGCCGTCGTAAGGATGAAGCGCCGCATCGTTTTTATACCACGCATGCGTTGCCTCCTCGGTAATCTTGTTCTCATCAAGCTCCAAAACCTTGCTAATATCGCCGTCAAGGATCATGCCGCTTTGAAATAGCCATTCGTTCTTTGAAAGCTGAAATTCTTGATGAGTCCATAAATTTGCCACGCCGATATCGTTTAGCACGCTAGGCTCGTTGCCGTAAGCCTTCGCAGCCATTACGAGATCAGGATAGTAGGCGCGATTTACGAAGTCTGCGACCTCTTTAAATTTAGACATATATTCGCCCAGTCTCGCAGGACTTAGGATATCCATTACGCAGGTTACGCCGCCTACGGTGAGGCTTTGCGGATGAGGCTGTTTCGCACCGAATATCGCCATCATCTGAGCCGCCGTGCGCTGAATACGCAAACACTCAAGATAGTGCGAAAGAGCGATTAAATTTTGCTCTGGGCTAAGCTTATATGTTGGGTGGCCGAAGTAGGCGTTGGCAAAAGGCCCCAAAGCGCCTTTCTTAACGAAAGCGCCCACACGATCTTGCACCTCTTTTAGTTTATCCGCACCGCACGCATAAGGGGTGTCACAGTATTTAAACGCCTCCTCACTCGCCTTTTTAGGATCGGCGCTAAGAGCGCTTACGACGTCCACGAAATCAAGCCCGTGGAGTTGATAAAAATGCACAGGATGATCGTGCAAAAACAGCGCATTAGCCATCAACGTGCGCGTTAGCAAGGCATTTAGCGGCGGAGTGATGCCGAGGGCGTTTTCTACAGCGACGATGCCTGCTTTGTAATGCGAGAAGGTGCAGACGCCACAAATTCTTTGCATAAAAAATCCCGCGTCGCGAGGATCTCTATTTTTTACTATGGTCTCAAGCCCGCGCCATAGCGTCGAGCTACTATAAGCCTCGCGGACGACGTTTTCATCATCCACTACGACCTCTATTCTTAAATGTCCCTCTATTCTGGTTATCGGATCTATTACGATTCTTTGCGACATGATTATTCCCCTTTATCTTTCTTAAATGACGCAATCGCCGCGTGTGCCGCTACCGCAACACCCGTGATCGCTAAAATTCCGACACCTATCTTATCTGCAGTAGCATCAGCGCCGAGCCCGCCGAAAACGCTTTCGTAAAGGCGATCCGCCAAAGGCTCCTCAAAAGGTCCCATATGATCCCAAAAATCAGGCTCCGAGCAGCCTATGCAGCCGTGACCCGCCTGTACCGGCCAGCTAGTGTGGGAGTTGAAGCGCTCGCGCGAGCAGTTGTTAAACGTGTAAGGACCCTTGCAGCCTACTTTATAAAGGCAATATCCGTCCTTTGCGCCCGCATCGCCGAAGCTTTCTACAAACTCGCCCGCGTCGAAATGTCCGCGGCGCTCGCACAGATCGTGGATGCGCAGCCCGTAAGCCCATTTCGGTCGGTTATAAACGTCAAGGCTTGGAAGCGTGCCGAAAAGGATGAAATTTAGCGCGTTGCCGACGATATTTTTTTCGCTAGGCGGACAGCCCGGGATGTTGATGACGGGTTTGTTTATGATCTTGTCCAAACCTACGGCGCCGGTCGGATTCGGAGCTGCGGCTTGGATACCGCCGAAGCTCGAACAGGTGCCGATCGCAAATATCGCCGCAGCGCCTTCGGCAGCGTGCTTGCAGTGCTGAGCTCCGCTCTTGCCCTCAGGACCCACGGTTAGGAAAAATTCATTCTCGCCGCTTGGAATTCCGCCCTCTACCATCAAGATATAGCGCCCCTTGTATTTTTCGATCGCGCCCTCTAAATTTTCCTCGGCTTGCCAGCCTGCGGCAGCCATTATCGTCTCGTGGTATTCTAGGCTGATGTAATCAAATAT
>NZ_CALIMW010000106.1 GCF_938045405.1 uncultured Campylobacter sp.
CGAGCTTTATTTTAGGGATTTTGGCTTGTCCTATCGTGATTTTTCTAAGGGCGCGGAAATGCAGCCAATGGGATCATTCCAATATGATGAATATCTTTCGAGTGATCGCACATCTTGCGACCCACCCCGACGACTTCGCGAAATTTCAATACTCTGATGGCTCAAAACCTTTTTGGTATCTCAATGGTGACGAATTCGCCGATGTCGTAAAAACCAGCCCAAAGGAGCGATGATGTTTTGGATACTGAATAGACTACGCGGGCAATACGCATACTTTGCAAAGATCAACGCTTTGGTGGTGGCTCTGCTAATATTTGCATTTTTGGGGAATTTCTACCTTGCGATCATCTGCGGGATCGGATACCTCGCGGGCGAAGCAAAGGGATGGGGCGTATGGGTCGGCGCACTCATCACACATAGCAACTTCAAAGATGAGCGCGAAAATAGATTTATCGAGCGCGTCGCCGCTAGGCTTTTCGAGCCCAAAACTCATTGGCTGGCGTATTGCAGGCTTTGCCTCTTTCTGCGCGGGCTACTTTGGTGGCTACCGGTATTCGTGCCGCTAGTCTTTGCGGGCATTTATGGCGCGCCGCTTCTAGCCGTAGCTCTTGCGGTAGGTTTTCCGCTTGCTTGTGAGCTAGGATATCGCACAAAATGGACGTTACGATTTCGAGCCTTTGAGGCAAGCGATGCGTGGGGCAGGCAAGAAGTGTTTTATGGGGCTATGCAGGATTTGGCGTTTATAATCTTATGGATGGCACTATGAACTTTAAAATTTACCTTGGAATTATCGGCGCGCTGATCCTTGCCAGCCTTGCGCTGGCAGGGTGGAACCATAGTCTCAAAAATACAATAGAGCAGCTAAACAAGGATCTAGTGTTCGCTAAAACCCAAGAGCTCATAAGCTCCTCAAATTTGCAGGCTTGCAACGCAAAGATCGATCTGCAAAACGCCAAATTTGAAGAGATCGCTCTGCAAAACGAAAAGCTCAAAAACGCCGGTCCTATCATCAAAAAAGAGATAGAGACGAGATACGAGCCGATAAATGTGCCGATAAAGGACGCAAAATGCGAAAAGAAGCTGAAATTCTATGAGGAAATATTCAGGGAGATGGGTAGATGAAAACAGGACAGCTATATATGCCGCAGTATTCAAAGCCTCTGCGCAAGACGTTTTTGCTCGACAAAAACTACCAAAAAGAGCTGGCTAGGCACAAGCGAGAATATATCATTAGATTTATTCTTTTTCTGATAGGACTGGCGCTGTGCGTTTCTCTTAGCGGGTGTGCGGCGAAACCTGCGATGGTAAGGACGGAATATAAGGACGTCCTCGTTCCGATAAAGTGCAAAGTAAGCCTCCCTGCAAAGCCTAAATTTGATTCAAGCAATATGCAAAGCGCGGTCGAGCTGGCAAAATACTATCAAACCTGCGAAGCGCTCCTGAAGGAGTGCGCGAATGTGGGGGATCGATAAAGAAGTGTGGAACTACATACTTGTAGGGGTCATAAGTTTTTTGGGCTCGATGCTGGGGATCGGTAGCGGCAATATGAAGCTGCGAGGATCGGGCGGACAAAAGGTCATATCGTGGCTGGTAGCGGTAGGCTCATCGATGCTGTTTGCGTTTGTGAGCTACGCGGTGCTGAGCGAGTTTATGCCCGGCAGCCCTAAATCTTGCATAGCCCTAAGCGGAGCGGTGGCTTGGTTCGGCGCCGACTGGGTCAGAGCGAAAATAAACAGCTTTTTGTCAAAGAAGATTAAAAATTTAAAAGATACGGATTTTGGAGGATCGGAATATGAAAATCAAGATAAATAGGTTTAAGAAAATCCACGACGGAACGATCGGAAAGCTAACGATCACGGACGAGGGAAAGAGGCTTTTTGAATGCTTCACCCTTGAGCCCGCAGGCGGCGATACTACGCAGAGCGGCAAGGATAGGCGGATTCCGGCGGGGCGCTACAAAATGGAGTGGCACAACAGCCCGAGCCAGAAGCGAATGTGTCCGCTTCTATACAGCGAGCTGGTGCCGAAAGAGCGCTACATCCTCATTCACCCCGGCAACTACCCTAAAGATACAGCAGGATGCGTCCTCGTAGGCGACGGATACAATGCTGCGGGAGTGACAAACTCCGTGCAGACATATAATTCGTTTTTCAAAATTTGCGTAGGCAAACACATAGAATTCATAGAGATCACAAACGAGGAGGGGATATGAGCCTCATCGAAAACATCAAAGCTCACGAGGGCTATCGCAGAGAGATATACAAAGATAGCGTAGGCAAAGCAACCGTGGGATACGGCTTTTTGGTCTCGGCATTGAGCCCCGACGAACTCAAACTCAACGGCGGCAAGGTGGAGCCGATGAGTAAAGAGGTAGCGGAAAAAATCCTAAATTTGAAAGTTGCTAGGCTGCGAAAGCGAGTGCCGGAGTGTTTGCCGTGGCTGGCTAGCAAGCCGCAGGGCGTGCAGGATACTATCCTCGAAATGGCGTATCAGCTAGACATCGCAAAGCTGCTTGGCTTTAAATATACCCTGAAATGCAT
>NZ_CALIMW010000107.1 GCF_938045405.1 uncultured Campylobacter sp.
TCACGAGGGCAACGAGCACCGCGCCTATATTTTCGGCGAGCCAGAAAAGAGCGCGCAGACGAACGTGAAATTTCATAAAATTTCAAGCGATCTGGAGTTTTTAAGCGATACGAAATTTAACGATTTTATGCGCGATCTGGGCATTTTGCGCAAAGAGGGCGGCGTGCTTTTGATGCTAAAATCCGCGCAAAATCGCGCCGATTTTAAGAGCTTCGGCATCGGAGCGCAAATTTTAGCGCATCTGGGCGTGAGAAAAATCAAAATTTTAAGCAAGAGCGAGCCGAAAGACTACGCGGGGCTTAGCGGATTCGGGATCGACATAGTTTGATAGCTCATATCGATTTGGACAGCTTCTTCGTCTCGGTTGCGAGGCTTGCTGATCCCGCGCTTGCGGGTAAAAAGATCGCAGTCGTCGGAGGCGGCGACGAGGAGATTTTCGGCGGCAATAGCGAGCTTGGTAGCGTGATTTTAAGCGCGAGCTATGAGGCCAGAGCGGACGGCGTGCATTCGGCGCAGCCCGTTAAAATCGCGCTCGGACTCTGCCCACAGCTCATTTTGGTGCGCGCGCAGCACGGCGAATACCGAAAAATTTCACGCGAAATTTATGAGTTTTTACTAAGCTTTACGCCCGAGATCGAAAAATTTAGCATCGACGAGTTTTTTCTAAATTTACGCGGCACGGCTTACGACGCGGACGCGCTGGGCTTTGCTGCGTTTTTGCAGAGCGAGATTATGCGCCGCTTTAGCCTTCCGTGCAGCGTAGGTCTTAGCGAAGCAAAACTTATCGCAAAGCTCGCTACTAGCCTTGCTAAGCCCTTCGGCGTGCGGCAAATTTTAAAATCGCAAATCGCGCGCGAGCTATCCGCCGTGCCTGTGGCAAAATTCCCGGGCATCGGCAAAGCGGCGCAAAAAACGCTCGGCAAATACGGCATCATAAGCTTCGGCGACGCGCTAGGGCACAGAGAAATTTTTGAAAAGATGGGTGCAAACGGCAGGAAAATTTTTGCAGCCCTTAGCGGCGAGGATGAGGGCGAGGTCGTCTCAAAGCGCGAGCGCAAGAGTATCGGCTTTGGGCGCAGCTTCGCGCCGTGCGCCGATCGGGACGAGCTGCGGCGTAAAATTTTAATTTTGGCGCGCCATTTGGCGGGCGAAGTGCTCGCCAGAGGCCTAAAGCCCGCGACGTATGATCTAAAGATCCGCTACAAATCGCGCGAGGAGTTTTCGCACCAGATCAGCCGGGATAGGGCGTTTAGCTTAAATTTGCTGAGCGAGACCGCGCTTGAGCTGTTTAAGCTCTGCGACGTGAAAAAAGGCGCGCAGATAATCCACGTAGCGCTAAATCTTTCAAATTTCGGCGGCAGATCGGGCAGCTCGCTGCTTTTTGGCGAGATCGATAAAAAGCAGCAGAACTTAGATCGATCTTTAAGCATGATTTGGGAAAAATTCGGCATCGAAAAGCTAAAAAAGGCAAGCGAAATTTGATTAAATTTAAAGGAAAAAGATGAAATTAGGCGAGCTATATTCGGTGATCTGCATAATCTTTGCGACGAATTTTAAAGGCGTGATAGATGAGCAGAAGTTGCGCGGCTTGGGCAAAAACTGGATCATCGTAAACAAAAATATCGAGAACAAAAACGGCCACGAGCTTTGGCAAAAGGTGCAGAGCGAGGACTACGCGGCGCTAGGGCGCGATTTTGAGGCGCTAAAAGAGGCGTTTGAGATGGATTTTTTCAAGCTCATAAGCGAAAGCGAAGTGGAGCTGTTTTATGAAAAATGCCGCTTCAAAAAGCCTTTTGCGGAGCTTAAAAGCGCTCACGCGGCAAATATGCTAGCGCTGCTTGCCATGATTTTTAAGCAAAACACGGACGCGAAATCGCATAAAATTTTGACGCTATATCTGGCGCAATTTATCATTCCTAGCTTTTCCGCGCTTGCTACGCACGTGCAGATAAACGCCAAAAGCAGCTACTACAAGGCGCTCGGGTGGTTTTTGGCGGATTTTTGCCGCGTGGTGAAAGAGACGCTGGGGCTAAGGGTTTAAAGAAGCGGAATTTTGAAGCTTTGCGGTGCAAAATTTTAAAATTATAAACAATTTTGGCGGCGCAGCATTCTATGGAATTTTAGAATTTTGCCTGCGCGAAATTTTAGCGGCATGGAATTTTACAAAATTTTAAAATTTCGTAGTCCGCGAAATTTGAGATGAAATTTTAAAGGAAAAATTTGAATTACTGGAACGAAATTTACGCTCACTTCGATCCCGTGGCGTTCAGCGCGTTTGGCATAAACGTGCACTGGTACGGCATTATGTATGTTTTGGCGCTGCTTAC
>NZ_CALIMW010000108.1 GCF_938045405.1 uncultured Campylobacter sp.
ATTTTGAGCGCATAAAAGCCGCCGCAAAACAGCGCGCGGTGGTTGCCGCAAAGGACGATTATATCGTGCCGTTTAGATTCAGTCGCGAGTTAGCGGGGCAGATGGACGCTAAGTTTTACGAGGTGCAAAAGGGCGGGCATTTTTTGGATAGAGACGGCTTTACAAAGTTTGATCTCGTGTATGAAATCTTAGAAAAAATGATGAAATTAAAGGGCTAGGCTTCGGACAAATGCGCCCGCTTGGTTTTTGCTTCTGCATTCGCGCCGCTCGCATTTTCTCGGCTGGAGCTCGGATTTGCTTTGTGGCTAAGATAAGGGTCTCGTATTTAGCCCGAAGTTCGCTGCTCGCATAAATAAATAGATAAGACCGCGGTGCAATCGCCGTTTGCGAGGCGAGTTCCGCGCCGTTTTAAAATTTTGTAAATGTCGCAGCGGCAATAGGCGCGTATCGTGCGAGTGCTAAAGCACGGCGTGTGTAGTGGCGGCAAGTAGGTTTCGAGTTGCGGCAAGATAAAATTTAGCGAGCGCGGCGGAGCTTTTGCGACGATAGAATTTTAAAATTTTAAAGCAAGCGGGATAAGCTAAATTTTAAATAGCACCCAGCTCGTACGCGTTAAATCCGCGCCCAAACCCGTACTGCGCGAGAGATAAAATTTAGCGGGCGCGAAAGGCGCATAGGCTTAGCTTTTCTTTTCGTTAAACGTATGAAATTACAAAAACGATCGGGCAAAAGGGCACGAACGCAAATGCAAACGGCGCGCTCCAGCTGGCAGCCTGCTCGCCCCAAAAATATCTCTCCGCCAAGCACGCCAAAAAGCTGACGTAAAAAGCGCCGAGCGATAAATTTTCTACCGCAAAAAGCAGTAAACTAAGATTTAGATTTTTTACAAACAGCTTGCTTGGCTTAAAATTTTTATACCTTTTGAACAAATACCAAAGCAGCGCGCAAGCCAAAAGCGCAAATATTGCGACAAAAACGGCAATCCTTAGCGCGCCCTCAAAAGGCAAAACCGCCAAAATCAAAGCCGCCGCCCACCAAGCGAGCAAGAAAACTATCGGCAAAGCGAGCAAATATCTCGCCGTCCTGTGAAATTTATACCTTTGCTCCGCACTCACTATATCTTGTGCACTCCTTGACATTTTATCAGGGGGGCATATCTGCCAATTCTTTTATCATACTCTCAACACTTTTGTCTATATTAGTTTTCGTAGTGCCGCAGTTATCAAATTCTAAATAGCTAATATTTTGTTTAAGATCTGATTTATGGTTATCATACCAACTTAATTCTTTATTTATTTGCTCCATAAATTTTTCGTTATCAAAAAGATAGATGTAGGTAAAAGCCAATTTATTTCTATTTAGAATTATGCCATCTCCATTATATAGATAATACTCATGCTCGCCTACTAATTGAATTATCGGAGTAGTAAATCCTGCACTATTTTTATCTAGATTTACGCTTATATACTCCGGCTTCAAAACAATAGGCTTTAAATTGAGTAATTCAAAATAGATATATCTTGATTTATTATAAGAGATATTTCTATCTCGGTTTATTTCCAATACTTTATCATACGTTATTTTATTGCCATATCCATAAGCAGCGTAATAATTCAGCATTTTATTATAGGTATCTCTACATTCGTTGATATCCTTAAATTTTTTACAATCGTCACTCTTCATCGTATAAAGAATTATTTTGCCTTTTTCTAAAAAATCCAAAATCGCTCTCTTATACAGCTCCTCCTTCGGCAAAATTCTATCCTCTTTGAGGCAGTA
>NZ_CALIMW010000109.1 GCF_938045405.1 uncultured Campylobacter sp.
CGGCTTTAGCGGCGAACTAGAAAGTCTAAAAAGCGATAAAATTTTACTCTTTTCGCTCGAAGATTTTAAAATTTTACTTTAAACTGCACGCCAAAAAAGCCTAGAATATGGCGCGAGCGAGCGGTGCCGTGCACGTATGGTATGCCGCAAGAAATGAGTGGGGTGCTACCGACGGATACGCTATCTACGGGCGGCACAGGCAGAGCATGGGTAAGCACAAGGCATGACAGACGCGCTATCGATAGACAGCATGAAGGTATGTTGAGCGGACGGCAGCGCTATGGATAGTCAGACAGCGCGCCATTAGAGGCGCACTATGGCAGCAAATTTTAAACACAATCTGCAAGCAGAAAATTCGCCAAGCGCCAAATGCGAGTTTTTAAAATTTTATCACTAAATTTTAGCACAGGTTTGGACGGCTACGTCACCCACGCACAAATCAGCCACTTACGAATTTCCCGCGACTATTGATAAGCAAACACTTGCTATATGTAATTAAACTCGCGCCACTGCAAAAACGCAACTATTCATAAACAAACCTCGCACTTCAAATTCTGTAAATTTAGACTATTTTTTCACCTTGATCACATATGGCACCGATTTGATCACGCCTTTTGAAAACAGCGTCTTAGTGTCCGCATACACGGCGTCAAGCTCGGCTTTTGAGACGTCCGCATCGCTTACCTGCACGTTCTTGTCGTAGTATTTCTCGATCACGTCGATCGCGCCCTTTTGATCGCTCGGCGAGAGGGCTTTTAGATGCTTTAAAACCAGCGCCGATTTGATAAACGCGCTCTTGCCGTGCACTGGCGCAAAGATCAATTTTACGTTGCTGTTGCGAAGATACTTCGTGATCCTCTTCATCTCCTCGGCGCAATACGGGCACTCCGGATCGCCCACGATGTAGGTCACGTAGGGATTATTTTTATCAAACGACTCGATATAAGCAAATCTCGCCGGATTTATGCTTTTTAGCAGCTCAAGTGCGGCGGCGTCCCTGGCGTCCTTTAAAATTTGAGTTCTCATCTTAAATAGCGCCGCATCCGCCCCGTCTGCAAGCTTAGGCTCCTCTGTTACCGCCACTAGACTTTTGCCGTCGTCGCTAACCAAAAATGCCTCTTTTTTATCGCCAGAGCGGACGATTAGTAAATTTAGCCCGTTTAGCGAGTTTAGCTTGTCGATCGAGATGAGCTGAGCGTTTTTATCATTTAGACTTTGCTTTAGGTTTTTTACGAACTCCGCTTCGTTCGCATTCGCACCGAGCACAAAAGCCGCACACGCGGCCAAAACGTAGATGAGTTTTTTCATAGCTTCCCTCCCCTTAAAATTTCGCCAATTATATCAATTTAAAATAAAATTTGTTATAATCGCGCCTCATTAATTTAAGGAGAAATTTATGGCTTATTCAATGGGCGATCTAAAAAAAGGTCTAAAAATCGAGGTGGACGGAATTCCGTTTAAAATCATAGAATACCAACACGTAAAACCGGGCAAAGGGCCAGCTTTCGTGCGCGTTAAAATAAAATCTTTCATCGATGGCAAGGTGCTTGAAAAGACCTTCCACGCAGGCGATAAATGCGAAGCGCCGAATCTTGAGGAAAAAGAGATGCAGTATCTCTACGATGACGGCGAGGCGTGTCAGTTCATGGATACTGATAGCTACGAACAGATCGCGATCAGCGACGAGGATGTGGGCGAGGCGAAAAAATGGATGCTAGATGGCATGATGGTAAATATAATGTTTTACAACGGCAAGGCGATCGGCGTGGATGTGCCGCAGGTGGTGGAGCTTAAGATCGTAGAAACTGCGCCAAATTTCCGCGGCGATACGCAGGGCAGCAACAAAAAGCCCGCCACGCTTGAGACCGGCGCCGTGGTACAGATCCCATTTCACGTGCTCGAAGGTGAGGTCATCCGCGTTGACACCGTCCGCGGCGAGTATATTGAGCGCGCAAATAAATAATCCCCCCTGTTTTTGCGAAATTTTGATTTCGCAAAAATTTCCTCTTTCTTTTGAAATTTATAAACTCCGAGCGATAAATTTAAACCGCGACCGTCACGTAAATTTTAATTAAAATGACTTTTTGGATTCGCCGAAATGCGGGATAATTTAGTCTAAATTTTACGCAGCGCTGATTTTTGCAAAATTTAGGATGGTTTTACGATTAAATTTAGGGATAATTGAAATTTGAGTATAAAAAACGCCCGAAAGCAAATCTTGCGACCCGCTTTCGGGCTTTGAGCTAGGCTGCAACTTTAATTAGATTTAAAATTTCACCTTCACTTGGGAAACGAGGCTTAGCAAAATCTTTATTGAAGAAAAGCTTTCTGCCGTCAACTTCTACTAGAAAGTCTCCGCTGCCACCAGGGACCAACTCGACAACTGCATCCTTATAGACGCCTGTTATTTCATCTCTCACACGGAGAGCTTGCGGTCTATAAGATCAAGAATTACAATAAGTAATTACAACCTTCATCTTTATTCCTTTCTAAAAAAGTGCCACATTTTAGCAGAACTAGCTTAAATTTTAATATAAAGGCTAAAATTTCGCGCGCCTCAGCATTTAAAATTTACGAGCATATTTCGCAGTTTGCAAAGCTCTAAATTTTGCTGCTGCGGGCTCAAGGCTAGTCCTCAAATTTTAAAATTTCATCGTAGCAGAGATAAAAATCGCAGTCTCGCGCATGGAATTTCTTATCGCCGTGAAAGTGTCCGAAATACCACCGCGCGGGCCTTACGAGCTCAAAGATCCGCTCTAAATACTCAGACGTCTTATCGGGGGTACTTTTGCCGCACCAAAGGTATTCTTTTAAAAATTTCATCGCAAACCACGGCGCCGTGTGGCTCAGCACCGCGTCTATTCGCCCGCCGGAGGCGATGAAATCGCGCGCATTTTGCATCGCGCAAGCAAACTCCTCCTCGCTCGGAATTTCGCGCGCCCACCAGCTAAGCCCCGGTATCCGATGCGCCTTATCGACGCTAAGCGCACCGCCGAAGCACAAAAAATGTCGCCCTGCAATCTCGTAAATTTCGCCGCGCCGCAGCCAAAATATGTTTTCGCCGCCCACGCTCACGGTGCCGCCGAATTTCCGCTTGCGCGGCAGCTCATCCAACATATCGAAATTTTCATGGTTGCCGTCGATAAAAAGAAGCGTGGCGGGGAAATATCTTTCTATATTTTTGCGCGCCATAAACTCATCTATCCGCTCGCTCCAAAACAGCCCAAAATCCCCGAGCACGATGACGAAATCATCGGCGCTAAGCCCGCCCGCAAAAGCCTTGTTTGTTATTTTGCCGATCTCGTTTATGCCGTGCGTATCGCCGCAAAGATATATCATCTGCCTCTCCTTTTTTGCTTTCTTAAATTTAACTCGCCGCGCTTTGTCGCAACCCATGCGAATGAAATTTTAAGCGCTAAATTTTACGCAGCGCACACCGCACAGACCTTTCGCCCCTAGCCGTAACCACATAAATTTAATCCAAATTAAAAGCGTAAATTTGGGCGACATATTTTAAAAGCACAGGCATCAAGCCTATCGACGCGTAAATTTAAAGCCGCAGCTTCTGATTTAAATTCCGCGGCGCAGATTTAAGCGGCGAAATCCAAGTAGGCGCAGCTTTGCTTACTGCCGCTAAATTTTAAATTTAGCGACGAACTTTGTAAATTTTACGGCGAGCCGCCTAAATTTAAAGATTAATTTTAAAGCCTGCCGCGCAATTTCGTCGCCAGCGCTGCGCCGATTTTTTCGTAGCCCTCTTTTTGCAAGTGGATTTCGTCGGGGCGGATCAGCCCGCGCTCGCGCCAGCCGCGCCAGCCGCCATCCTCGTCCATAAGACCGGCTATGTCGTAAAACATCGCCCCTTCGTCTCGCGCTAGATGCGCTAGCACCTCCGCAGCGCGTGAGGCGTTTGGCACTTTAGGACTTCGCGGCGGCGCTACGAGCAGGATTTTTGCACCAGGAGCTGCAGAGCGGACGGAGCGAAGCAGCCCACGGACGCTTTGGTAGAATTTTTGCTCGTCAAATTTCGGATCCATCGCGTCGTTTGTGCCATAAGCGATGACTATGAGATTGTATTTAAGTCCTGAAAAATCCCTACCAAAGGCATCTGCACCCCATTTTTCGTAGAGGTTGCTAAACGCGCCGTTGCTCGCACAAGAGTCCGCAAAGCGCGCGTTTTTACGATAAATTTTATATCCTCCAAGCTCTGCTCCGTCACGCAGCGATCGAATTTCGATCGGAAATCTAAGTCGCAGCTTAGAATACTCCCATTTCTGCGGCACTTCTTGCGAAATATACGCGCTTAGCCCACTTGCATCGCGCACGCGAAAAATCTCGCCGCCCTGATCCGATTTATGTAAAATTTCGACGTAAAAATCGCCGCTAAGCTGCTTTAGCTCCAGTCGCACATTAGCGCCCTTTTTGCCGGTAGCGATCACTCCGCATAGCGGGAAATCGGGGTCTTGCTCGGTGCGGGATGAGATTACATTAAAGCCGCTTTGCTTAAATTCTATATTTTCGCTTTTGTGATATTTAGGCATCATTGCAGGCACGAAGCCGACGCTGTTTTGCACGAAAAAACCATGTCTGAAAGCATCTATCAGCGCGTCGCTTCCTAAATGCGAATCGCCAAAAAATTTCACTCCAAAGCCCGCAGAGCTTTTTGTATTTGCGGAATTTATGCCGCGGACGCCTGCGTTTGCCGCGCATCCGCCCAATAATGCGGCAAATAAAATCACTATAAATTTACTCAACTTCAATCCTTGATAAAATTTCTTTCGCTACCGCTTCGCAACCCTCTTTGCTCATATGAATGCCGTCGTCTTGGCGCACGCGCACGAGCTTGGAGCCGCTTTGCAGATAGGTTTTATAGACGCCTTTTTCGCACACCAGCGGGGTTGTTTGCATAAAATACCCGCCAAGCGCCATACTAGCGTCGGCATATATTTGATTTAGCAGCTGCGTTTTCTCCTCAAAATCCGGCTTTTGCATACACGGCATCGCTAGCCACAGCACTCCCGCACCGTGCGAGTGCGCCGTATCGTAGATCTCGCGCACTCTTGAGGCGTAAAACTCCCGCCAGCGCGGCGTTTTAATGCCATAAGTTTTACCTCCTGCGCGATACTCCCAGACGTCGTTGGCGCCCAGCAGCACGACTACGAGCTTAACGCCGCCGTTTTCGCGAAGCGCGGTATCGAGCGTCTTTTGCCAGTCAAAGGATTTCTTACTCGCAAGCCCCGTAGATTGCTTGCTAAGATCGATCACCCTCAGGCTTCGCTTCGGGAAAAATTTCTTAGCATTCATCCCCACGTATTGCATCAGGCTATCGCCCATAAAAAGCACCTCATCGCCTGCATTTAGACGGATTTTGCCATCGTCGCTAAGCGAAATTTTAGCATCGATCTCCGCGGAGCTTTGCACCGTTAAATTCTGCTCCAAGGCCTGCGTAGCAGGGAGTTGAGAATCGGAATTTTCGCCGCTTTGCAAGGTTGCGCTTGCCGTGACGGGATTTTGCGACGCAGCGGAGCTGCGCGGCACAGAGCTTGTTGTAGCCAGGCTTTGTGACACGGAATTTTGCGAAGTAGAATTTTTAGAAGCGGAATTTTGTGCGTAAGGCCCCTGCGCAGAATCGCGCGTCTTTAAATGATGCGTAGAATTATTTAAAGAGGAATTCTTCGCGGCATGGGCTTGCGGCTTGCTACCTTGCGACTTAACGCTTTGCGAAGCATCGTGATCTCGCACACTTTGCAAAGCTTGATTTTCCGCCATGCGATCTTGCGCAGATTTTTTAAAATTTTTGCTTCCGCTATGCGGACTTGCGTCCTCATCCTTGCTAATGTCCTCGCCTTTGATACGCTGCTCAAGCTTATCTGCGCCATTTGCAATCTTTTCGTAGATCTCTCCGCCTACGCGAAACGGCGAGCGGCGCAGCCATTCTTCCAGCCCAAAATCATCGTGAAATCGCTGCTCCAAATAATAAAGCAGCGATCCTTGCATAAAAAATGCCGAGAAAAGCAGCGCAAAAAGCAGAGTCGAAACAAACCTAAGCATCTAAAATCCTGCGTAGATGAAATTTGGAATTCCGCTTGGCATCAGCGCGAAAATTAGCGTGAATATCACGCCGAGCGCGAGAGCTTTAGGTAAAAACGGCAGCTCGGCAAAAAGCGCGATCAAAGTATCTTTAAGAGCTGAAATTTTAGGATAAACAAAAATCCCCGCTAAAATCACCGCAAGCACCGCTAGCTCGCTAATATCTCCGAAAACTCGCGCGCGGGTAAAAGCGCTCAAAATCGCCGCCGCATCTGGAAGGGAATTGGCGAAAAAAATCCAAGCGAAACTTACAAAAATATAGGTACAAAATAGTGCCAAATACGGATTTAGCGGCTTTACGCCCACTTTGGCAAGACATTTTAAAAACACAAGCGCTGCTCCGTGCAAAAGCCCCCAAATCAAAAAATTTAATCCCGCGCCGTGCCAGATACCAGATAGCGCAAACGCAATTAGCAAATTTACGCAGGTGCGCGCAAAGCCATTGCGCGAGCCACCAAGCGGGATATAAATATAATCGCGTATAAACGTGGATAAGCTGATATGCCAGCGATCCCAAAACTCGCCTAAATTCTTAGCCGCATAGGGCATATTAAAATTCTGCGGCAGCTTAAAGCCCATCGCAAGCCCAAGAGCCCGCGCCATATCGATAAAGCCGCTAAAATTCGTATAAAGCACCACGCCATAAAGCAGCAGTGCAGCTAGAATTTGCGCCGCGGAGGACTCAGGCTCGTCGCCGTAAACGCCTGAAATCACATCGCTATAATACGCGCCCAAATAGCCGCTAATAAGCAGCAACTTAACTAAGGCAAAAATTATAAGCACATAAATTTCATCGGCATTGCCAAAGTGCTTGAAGCGATCAAACTGCGGCAGTACTGGCTCTACGCCCTTGGCAGCGCTAGCGCGCCCGATAGGACCCATCACGACGCTGGGGAAAAATGCCAAAAAGCACGCCAAGCTCAAAAAGCCCTGCTCGCCGCATTCGCGCCTATAAACCGAGACGAAATAGGTGATCGACATAAAAACATAATATGAAATTCCAAGCGGAAACGCCACGCTATCGACGGCACCTAGGTGCAGCGCGGCAAGCGCGGCATTGAAAAACTCCCTGACGTAGCCGTAATATTTGAAAAACGCGAGAAAAAATAAGCCGCCAGCAACTGCCGCAAGCATCACCGCACGCGCTTTCGCAGTTGGTAACGGAATTTGCTTCGCTAACCCCGCTTTTTGCACCTGCTTTGCTATGCCAGCTTGTTTTGTTGCGCTCATCTGCTTGGTTGCCGCTTTACGCGAGAGCTTTTTCTTGTGCGAAAACTGCTTTGCGGGCGGTATGGTTTTCGCGACTACGCGATTGGCGCGCGCGATACACACCCCTGCAAAATATACGAAGGCACTATAGGCTGCAAGCACCAGCGCAAAGCGTGGATTTACGGAGCACATGAAGCCATAGCTTGCTAACAGGATCAGGATTTTTTGCGCGAAAATATGATTTTTGAGCGTCCAATAAACGATTAAAAACGCTAAAAAAGCAAGGACAAACTCGGGCGAAAAAAATGTCATTCAATCTTTCCAATTTAAATTTTTAAAGCTCTTGCGGGCTTTTAGACGCTCACGGCGCGAAATTTATACGAAGCGAAAAAGCCAAAAACTTTTTTTAATCGCTTGCAACGCGAGATTTTATGCGCAGGCACGGCATTGCGCCGCTAAACGCTCTAATAAATCTAGCGTCCAAATCCTTAGATTCACGGACAGCTTGCAGCAAGCCCTTGCCACGTGAGCAAAATTCCGCCACAATAGCAAAATTTAAAATCCAAATGAGAGCTCGACGCACGAATAAAATTTTTAAACGCGCTGAGCGGTTTGCCATCAAATTCTTACAAAAGCTCGCAAACGCAGTCTCATAGGTTCTACCCGCAGGACTTCAAAATAAGCGCCTTGGATCATGCTATATAAATTAGGCGCGCGACGCCGCTAAAATCTTATGAAATAATATGAGCCACTTCATCACAACTATGAGGGCTAAAATTCTACAAAGCAAAATTTTAAAAGCCAAAAATTTTGCAGCGATAATAAAATTCCGCCCGTTAAAATCTATCGCGCGAAATTACTAAGTAAATCTCACTTTAAGGCGTGATAGAAACCATCTAAAAGCTGCGCCTTATGAGCCAAAATCATAGCTTTTAATTTTTACTGCAAATTGCAGACCTGCGCCGCCATAAAGCCCCTTTTAATTTTGTGGCAGCGTAAATGCGCCTTGCGCCAGCCTCGCTCTTTCTTGCAAAAAACACAAGTTAAAATCAATGAGCTTCGCGTCGTAAAATTTTGGCTCTAGACTTGGTTTTAGCGCGACGCAACTTCAGGCTCGCCAGGCGAAATTAGTCGTAAATTTAATGCGCTACATAAATTTTAGTTTGAGCTGAAATTTAACGTAGCAGAGCCGAATCTCGCTTCGCAATCTAGCCATTCTAACGAGATAATGTAAATTTTAATTTGCAATTTAAAATTTCTAGCGCAACGATACCGGCTTTGGCTCGCGTTTTGAAATTCTAATTTAGCGGCGCGAGTTCATAAAGCGCCGCGTAAAATTGCAAATTTCAGCGTTTTTTATTCGGCTGGCGAGGTTTGTGCGCGCAAGAATTAATTTGCGAAAATTTTAAAATTTTATCGCTTGCCCCAGCCTACTTTCAGGGCAATCGCAATGAAATTTACGCTCCGCGTCTCAAGCAAAGCGAATAGTTGCAATGAAATTTCAAGCTAGCAGTCGAGATGAAATTTTACGCCGCATTTTAAAAAAATCCCGCGCCTGCCCAACTGAGAAATCCGTAAATCTCGCGCAAAATTTCACATCGCCGTATTACTTAGCAGCTATCAAATATGCTTGCCAAGCAGACGCGGTGAAATTTCATACTACCTTTTAATACTCGCTCGAAGTAAAATTTCGCGCAGCTGTTTTAGCGGTCCATACTCGAAATAAACGCTCTGCATATCGCGCAGGACCTAGTCGGAATACGCGGCTTCGGCAACCTGTCCTCGAAGCGGGCACGATAAAATTTCGCGTCGCTGTTTTTAAACTCGTGCAGTAAAATTCGGTAGCTCGCTGCCGCAAAATTTAGAGCTACCGCTCGCTCGCAGGATCTGTCCGAGCGCCGAGCTAGCGCTCGCGGCGCAGTACAATCAAAACGCTATCTTTTGTAAAATTTTCTTAAAATTCCACTTCCGATCTCTTTGGCGCTGCCATCTTCGATCATAATCGCAGTTCGATCCACATTGACGCTCTTATCGGTATTTACGATGAATTTTATCTCTATCTGGCGCGACGTGATTTGCATAGGCTTATCGATAAATAGCACGTTCACCGGTCTTTGGGAGCTTGCGGCGACATCTTTTATCAAATTTAAAAAATTAGCATAGCTCCAACTATTCGCATTGAGCTTATAAACGTCTGCGACTTCCTTTTGTAGGGCGTCGTCGTCGCATTTAACCGGAGCGCTAAACGAAATGCCTTTACTCTTTTCTTCGTCAAATTTGCAAAACTTATTCGCGGTTTGCAGAATTTTATCTTTATCAAACTGCGGCGAGCTTTGCGTTTTTAACCTTTCATAACTATCAGACGCGTATTTTAAACTATTTTGCAAACGCTTTTCTTTGCTTTCCGCCTCCGAAGCATATGCCTTTTCATAGGCTGCGTTAGCCTTGTCAAATTCCGCTTTTAACACCTCAGCGCTTACCTCGCAAGTCATCTTCACCGCCTGGATACTATTTTTGACGCTGATATCCTGCCAAGAGACCTTCTTGCACTCGCTAGAGCCGTCGATTGCATTGCCGATCGTCATGGATTTTTGTTGCGGCAGCGTATATTCTTTGACGATCTTTACGTTATCCTCGCCGCAGCCGCACAGCACAAACGCCGCAATAGCCGCGCCAGCAAATACTTTTACTTTCATTTTTGCTCCTAAAAATTTTGATTATAAAAACGACAAATGCTAAATTCAAAAGCCCGAATTTTAAAATTCCGCGCCGATCGGACCTTGAAATTTGAAATAGAATTTAGCGCGGAATTTTATCGCAAAAACGGCTGCTGGGTGGAAATTTGCCTGGCAGCAAAGTCCGTTCTGCGCGAAATTTATGCCTCTGCGCGGATGATCCTAACCGCTTCGACCATATTTTTTAGGCTCGGCTCCACCTCTTCCCATTTGCGAGTTTTTAGGCCGCAGTCCGGGTTGATCCACAGCTGCTCTTTCGGAAGCACCTCAAGCAGCGCGCGGATCTGGCTTACGAGCTCATGTACGCTAGGAATTCGCGGGCTGTGGATGTCGTAAACGCCGGGGCCGACCTCCTGCTTGTAGCCGACCGATCTAAAAATTTTAAGCAGCTCGTTGCCGCTGCGAGCGGTCTCGATGCTTATGACGTCGGCATCCATCGCCTCTATCGTTTTGATTATGTCGTTAAACTCCGAATAGCACATATGTGTATGGATCTGTGTGTGAGCACTTGCGGCGCTGACAGCGAGCTTAAAGGCACTAACGGCAAATTTTTCATACGCAGGGATGTTTTCGGATCTAAGCGGATAGCCCTCTTTAAACGCAGCTTCGTCCACCTGAACGATCTTGATACCCGCGTCTTGCAGATCCGAAATTTCATCAAAAATCGCAAGCGCAAGCTGTTTTACTATCTGCTCGCGAGGCTTATCGTCGCGCACGAAGCTCCAGTTCATCATCGTCACCGGCCCCGTTAGCATGCCTTTCATAATCTTTTTAGTGCGGCTTTGGGCATATTTGATCCACTCCACGGTCATCGGTTTTGGGCGGCTCACGTCGCCGAAAAGTAGCGGCGGTTTCACGCAGCGGCTGCCGTAGCTCTGCACCCAGCCGTTGGCACTAAATGCGTATCCGCTCATCTGCTCGCCGAAATACTCGACCATATCGTTACGCTCAGGCTCGCCGTGAACCAGCACGTCCAGACCAATCTCATCTTGAAATTTAACGCAGTCGTCGATGTAGGCTTTGATGTCACGCTCGTAGGCTTCGCGGCCAATTAAGCCCTTTTTATAGGCGTTGCGAACCTGGCGAAGCTCGGCAGTCTGAGGAAAGGAGCCGATCGTAGTGGTAGGTAAAATTCCATAGCCTAGCTCCTTTTTCTGCACCTTGATGCGATCCTCGTAGCGATCGGCGCGCTCGAATTTATTTAAATTTGCGGCACGGCTTTGCACTCGCTCATCGTGAATTAGAGGCGAGCTAGCGCGAGTTTTGGCGGATTTTTGATTCTGTTCGTAAGCCTTCATGCCGTGCTCGCACATCGGAATTTCAAAGAAAAGATGGGTTAAAATCGAAATTTCGCTTAGTTTTTCGACCGCAAAGCTTAGCCAGGATTTGATCTCGGCGCTTAGTTTGTCCTCATATTTTAGCGTAAAAGGCACGTGCAAAAGCGAGCAGGAGGTACCCACATAGATGCGCTCTTTAGGTACGTAGGCCTCGATAGCTTTGAGCTGAGCTAGCTTTTTGTCGATGTCGCTCTTCCAGATATTGCGCCCGTCGATCACGCCCGCAAAGAGCACGGTCTTAGCGTCTTTTAAAGCTTGAAGCTCTTTTTTGATATTCTCCTCGCTTGCGTAAACAAAATCGAGTCCGATCGCCCAAACATCGGTCTTTACTATCTCGCGTACGGCCTCGGTCGCGTGCTCGAAATAGGTCATAAAGATGATTTTTACGTTGCTTGCGACCTTGCTTAGGCGCTGATAAATCGGTGCGATCTTCGGCACGAGCTCAGCCGCGCGATCCGTCACGAAGATCGGCTCGTCGATCTGCACTACGACCTCGCTATCAAGCTTGCTAAGAAGCTTTAGCAGCTCCTCGTATTTCGCGGAAAGAGCGCCCAGGTGCGCGAGCGGATCGCTTTTGTCGCTTGATTTGCTAAGCGCAAGATAGGTGATAGGTCCGATCAAATTTATCTTTAGCTCGCAGGAATCCTTAAAATCGTTATTTTTCGCGGCTTTGTACTCGCTTAAAATTTTACTAGGATTTAGGCTAAATTCCGTATACGCCGAGATCTCAGGCACGATATAGTGGTAGTTTGTGTTAAACCACTTCGTCATCTCCATCGCGACTGCGTCTTTACTGCCGCGCGCCATCGCAAAATACTGCTCATGCGCCGAAAGAGCCGCAAAACGCTGCGGGATCACGCCGAAAAGCACACTGGTATCGAGCATCAGATCGTAGTATGAAAAGTCGTTTACGCTAATTAAGCCGCTCCAAGCATCCAGCTGATATTTGATGTGGCGATCTTTTAGCTCTGAGGCGACCCGCTCCAGCGCGTCATAATCGCACTTGCCCGCCCAATAGCTCTC
Organism: uncultured Campylobacter sp.; assembly: GCF_938045405.1. GTDB lineage: Bacteria > Campylobacterota > Campylobacteria > Campylobacterales > Campylobacteraceae > Campylobacter_B. The sequence continues at coordinate 12,395 of NZ_CALIMW010000109.1, forward strand.
TAAAGCCTTCTTTAACTCGCGCTGCTCTCCGATACGCGGAAAGCCCGTAACGTAACTCTTCATCTCTATCCTTTGAGTAAAATTTTGGTATGAAAATGTTGATTTTATCTAAAATTTCTTTTGCCGTCATTAAAATTTTAATCTAATCTCTAAAATGAACGAAATTTTATCCAAAAGCGCAGGGGTGGAATTTCTCGATAAAATCTGAAATGGAATTTTTATCGACGGAATTCCGTAAGTTAAAATTTTAGGATTGAATTTAAAGGCGTTAAATTCATCATAATTTAAACCTCATCGCAAGATTCTACTAAAACCTAGTAAAGCCTTGCGACGAAACTAGCCTTACCTGACACACCGCAAAGCCACTGAGCATCAAGGCTCTATGAAAGCAGTGCAATGCCTCAAATATGAAAATTCTTAGAATTTATAATTATATCCTGCGTAAACGCCGTATTTTTTACCGTCGTTATCTTCGATATAATCGCCGTCTTTGTACCACGCCTTGCTTGCTTTAAAGCCCATTTCAATCTCGCTATTGGAGCCAAACTCATACGCAGCACCTATCTTGCCGCCCAAAATGAAGCCACCCAGCGTATCGTCCGCTCTAACCCAGCCGCCATTGCTATAGTCTATTTTAACTTCAGTATCTAGCACCGAAAGCCCAGCGTAAGCACCTAGGACGAGCTTAAATCTACCGAAAAGCTCCGGCGTAAAATCCGCACCGGCTACGAAATCGTGCGTGCTCCATTTAACCTTTCTTTTCGAATTGGCATTCGAGCTGGAATCCTCGCCCTTAAATCCGTAAAAATACCCGCCGTAGGCCCTAAACGTGCCGAAGTCATATCCGGTTTTAACACCGATTTGCGGCTGTCCGTCATCAAAACCTGCAGCTTGGTTTTTGAAATTGTATCCGCCTTCGCCGCCTATGAAAAGACCCTCCGCCATCGCGCTTACTGCAGCTAAAGAGCTAAGAAGCGCCACTTTTGCAACTAAATTTCTCATCTTTACTCCTTTTAAAAAAGTAACGCAATAGTAGCGAGCTAGAGCGAAACCGCGTGTAAATTTAAGGTAAATGCACTGAGATATGAGCATCAAATGAATTTAAAATTATTAGAACGATTTCTCTTTCTAATATATGACAAATTTTACGCAATACAAAACCGCCTCTTAACTTCGCGAATAATTCTTCTTGACTTTTAGATACGAGGCTCAGGCGTAGAATTTTTAGTTTAACTTCATATATAATTTTAGACTACACTATCTTAGTAGCTTATAAATCCGCGCCGAATTGCTTAGATAAATCGGCTCAAACAAGTCTTTGTCGTAATTTTCTAGCACGAAGAGCTGAATGAAAGTCGATTCAAAGACTTTTTCATCTAAAATCAATATTCTTTCGTAGTCCGGTAAGAATATCACATAAAGATCGGAATTCTTATCTAATTGCTTAGATAATTTAACGAGCTTACCGTTTACCTCGCTCACTTGATAATATGTGTTGATCGGTATCTTTTTGCCGTTATGAATCAGATATTCGGGATCGGCACTAGGTAACATATACTCGCCATTTATGCTAGCACTTTTCCCATCCTCACCGATTTCAATATCATAGCCTATAACAGCCAGTGGATTCCAAGACTCTTTACCTGTTTCTATATCTACAGTAGAAAATTTTAAGATATTAGG
>NZ_CALIMW010000110.1 GCF_938045405.1 uncultured Campylobacter sp.
CCCGCGCCGTGATAGGCAAAATACACGGGCGAGGCATCCCCGAGGGCAAAATCTACAAAAAACGGATCGTCCATGCCGTTACGCGCGATGACCCGCCAGCTCTTGCGCCACTGTCCGGGCGTATCGTCCGCAAGCTCCTCGCCAGTTTTGCGGCTAGCGAGCCTATATCCCTCTTGAAAACTCTCAAACTCGCTCTCTTCAGGTTAGAAAAAAGGCAGCAAAATGGACTCTAAAACGATGCGTTTGCGGATAAAATTTTGGATTAAATTGGGGATTTGCACGGCACGACCTTTGGGTTAAATTTGAGCGAATTTTAGCAGAGTTTTTAACCTGAGCAAAATTTACATTCAAATTTGACGCACACAAAAGAAGCAAATTGTGCTCAAATTTTCACCAAATTTGAGCACAAAAAGACAAGCGGAAGTATCGCGAGATGATTTTGAGAGTTGTGCAGAAATTTTAAGTCAAGGCTAGACAAGTAGTCTGCCGCAGACTTAAAATTTCAAATCTCTCTCAAAAGCACTCGCGAGACGACGCGTTAAATTCTACAAAGATTGTAGGATTTTAGGTTTTGAAAACGCCGTTATAGGTTTAATCTCTCCCTTAAATTTCTCAATCTGCGCTAGCACGGTGTGAGCCGAGTTGCTCTGCGCGAGCTTGGACGTGCCTTTATCGAACGTAAGCACGTTTACGCAGCCGTGCTGGCAGAGGCTCTTCTCGCCCCAAACCTCTGGATCGTACCACGCGCCCTCGCAAATCGCTGCGACGCGCTCAGGCACGATGTCGGTAACGAGCACGCCCGCTAAAATTTCGCCGCGGTCATTGAAAACGCGCACGATGTCGCCGTTCGCAAGCCCGCGAGCTTCGGCGTCTTTTGGATTTATCAGCACCGGCTCTCTGCCGCTAACCTCGGCGAAATTTCTGATGATCGAGTTGTTTAGCTGACTGTGCAGGCGGTAGCGAGAGTGCGGGCTTACGATGTGAATCGGATATTTCGCCGTCTTTTTCGCATCGCCTAGCCACTCTTTAGGCTCGATCCAAGTAGGCATCGGCGGGCAGTCGGCATAGCCCATCTTAGCGATTACGGGCGAGTAAAGCTCGATCTTGCCAGACGGCGTGCCGAGGCGGTTTTTGGCGGGATTTTCGCGGAATGCCGCAAGGCGCGTATATAGTGCGCTGCTCTCGTCGTCCTTTTCAAAGCGCACGAAGCCTTTGTCGTAAAATTCCTCAAAGCTAGGCATCGTTATATTTAGGCCTTTGGCTTGCTCTACGGCATCGGCGTAGAATTCCTTCATCCAGCCTAGCTCGTCCTTGCCCTCGCTAAAGACCTCGCCGTATCCCCAACGCTTGCAGATCTGCTCGCAGATCCAAAAGTCGCTCTTGCTCTCGCCCATTGGCTCGATTGCAGGTCTATAAGCGACTATATATTCGCCCGTAGCGCCCGTTTGGTTGATGTCGTTACGCTCGACCTCGATCGCGACGGGAAGCACGATGTCGCTAAGCTTCGCCGTACTCGTCCAGTAAGGCTCGGCGGTGATGACGGTGTCAAATTTACGCCACTGCCTCACAATATTATTCACGTCTTGATGGCGCGTAAACATCGATCCGCACGCCATATAGGCGACTCTCATATGCGGCAGCTTGATCTTGGTGCCGTCGTAGTCGATCTGCTTTCCTGGATGCTCCAGCGCCTCTATGCTGCGAGAGGACGGGATGGTGATATTTTTCGCGTTTTTCCAAGGCGCAGAGCCCGTGTTTTCATATTTTTCATCTATGCGCGTGCTAAGTCCCTTTAAAATAGGAGCCACCTTATTCGTAGCGCCCGCAGAGCCGTAGCCCAGGCTAAATTCAAAGCCGAGACCCTCCTTGCCGATATGTCCTAGCATAGCATTAAGCGCCACTAGCGCCCAGAAAGGCTGCTCGCCGTGATCAGCGCGCTGCAAACCGCGACCGATTAGGATCGTGCTCGGCTCCTTTGCAAGCGCCGTAGCAAATTTCGCAATAGCCTCCTCGCTAAGCCCGCAAATTTTGCTCGCCCAAGCTGCGTCCTTTACGATTTTATCGCTCTCGCCTAAAAAATACGCTTTAAATTTATTAAATCCGACGGTGTATTTTTTGATAAATTCCTCGTCGTAGAGGTTGTTCGTAAACAGATAATGGCACATGCCGATGATGAGCGCGGTGTCGGTGTTCGGGCGCACGATGATATCTTCGCTGCCGAAGTAGCGCGCGGTGTCGTTTCTCATCACGTTTACGCTGTAGGTTTTGATGCCTGATTTTTTAAGCTCTTGCATGCCGATGTAGCCGTCATGCGTAGGCGGAATGGATGAAATTTGATTAGTTACCGCAGGATCGGTCGCCCAAAATACGACGTTTTTAGCGTTTTTGACGATCGCTTTCCACGTAGTAGGCGCGTCGTAAACGGCGCTTGAGCCCAGCACGTGAGGCATGATAACGAGCCCCGCGCCGGTGGAGTAGTCGCCGCTTTCCTCTACGTAGCCGCCTAAAATTTTAAGCATTCGGTGCGCTACGGTGCGTCCCCAGCCGATCTTACCGCTGCCGCCCCACCAGTAGCACTCGCCGTAGATCGCCTCGGCGCCGTATTTGTCGAAATTTTCTTTCAAAGCCTTCGCCGCTAGATCAAGCGCTACGTCCCAGCTAACCCGCACGAACTCCTCTTTGCCGCGCAGTTCGCTCTTTGCCGCGCCTTTTGCCTTTAGATAGCTTTTGCGCACCATCGGATAGAGCACGCGGTTTTCGTTCTGCACGGAATCGGGCAAGCTGTAATTCATCGTATTTGGAAATTTATCGCCCTCAAAATCGCTTACCGAAACGATCTGCGACGAGTTTAAATTTAGCCAAAAAGTACCGAATCTGTTCGCGCCGAATACCTTTTTGTTATCAAAAATCGTCTGCGTGACCCCCTCGATCCTGCTAGCGCTCGCCGCGCTTGCGCCTAAAATCCCTGCCTTTAAAAAGTCTCGCCTTTTCATCTGATCTCCTTTATCATTCAGGTTTTTTTGCGTTGTGTTGTAGGTATTTTACGATCAAATTTAAATCGTCGCCCTCGAGCGCTACGTAGTTTGCATTGATCATCTCTTGCAAATTTGCAGGCCACTGATTTGCCGTGAAGCTCTTTGGCTCATGCAAGCGGTGACATGCCGAGCAGATCTGCTCGTAGTTCGTCTTTGCCTCCGCATAAAGCGCCTTAGCGTCCTTAGCTACGGCATCCGAGCTGATTTCGTAAATTCCCTCCGCCTCATACCAGATCTCGCCGTAATCGTCCTCGAGCTTTTTGCCCTTTTTAAAATTTGCTTCGGCTTCGTTCGTAAAAATCGCATAAATTTCAGCTTCTTTCATATTTTTTTGGATTTGAAGCTGATAGTTTTCGCTCACGACGCCTTTAATTTTAATCTTGGCAACGCCGCCATCGCTGGATATTACCTCGATCGGCGTTAAAATTTCAGCCTCGCCGATTGCTTTGCCGTCTTGCGAGATCGTAGCGGTTTTAGAGATCACCTCGCCGCCGAAAAGCGAACACGCACAGATAAATGAGATAAAAATTTTCCTCATAAAGTATCCTTTCTAGATTGTCTTTAACGCGAATTATAAATCAAAGATAAATTTAAATTTGTCGCGATTGCGACGAATTTATCCTTTTTATGTAAAATTTACGTGAAATTTTATGCAAAGAGCTACTATGATAGATAGACTAAGTAACGATTACAGCGAGAAATTCGACTTTTTAAGCAGGGAGCAGATTGCCAAATTTAGGCGCGAAAGCTACGTTCGCGGCGACGTGATCTACGCGCAAAAGTTTAAATTTATCATTCTGCTGCGCGGCAAAGCGAAGCTAAACTGTTACGAAAACGGCAAGGAATTTATCTTTAGCTTCGTAAAAAGCGGCGCCTACGTCTGCTTGGATAAAAATACTAGCCTTGAAATTTTAAGCGACTGCGAGACGCTACAGATCAACATCTCGGAGCTTTTTGAGCTGCTTGGAGACGAGTTCGCAAGCTCGATCATAAACGCGCTTATCAAAAATATCTACTCGCAACGGATTTTAATTAAAGAGATCGTCTTTGCGAAAATCCAGACGCGGATTTTAAATTTTCTAAATCGCATCGCAAACGCCGATAAGATCGTGGAGCTTCCCTTTAATATAATGACGCTTGCAAGCCTGCTCGGCGCGCCTCGCCAAAATGTCTCCCAAGCGATTACGAAGCTCGTAAACGACAAAAAGATCGTGAAATTAAAGGGCAATAGGATTAAAATTTTATAGTTTGAATCTCGCGGCGGATCTAAATTTAAACATAAAAGGCTGTTTTGATCAAAGCCGTCTGATAAAACAAAGGGCTAAACCCAAAATGGGATTAGCCCTAAATTTAGCTTATTTGTGAAGCTTATGTATGTGCTGCAAAGCTACGGTTTAAAAAATCGAGCCTCTGCTTGCAGGTCGCAACGGATCGTCTCCAAAGCGGTTGCGCCCGTTAGTGCCTTGCTGGATAAAAAACACGATCAATACTACCGGGCCTATTATCGGGATAAAAATTAACAGATAAAACCAGCCACTTCTATCGGTATCGTGCAGACGCCTTACTGCTACGGCAATAGAAGGTAAAAGTATTGCCAATAAAAAGATTGAGTTAATGAAACCGATCATTCTACCGGAACTCGTAACGGCATAGGTGCCTAAAAAGCCATCCAATACTAACGTTACGATTACTAAAAGTGCCGCAAATAATTCAAACCACCAGTACTCTGAACGTGGTGCACGCCCCTCAAAATTGCAATAATTCTCTTTGAGACAAGTGCGAATAGACTCCATAAAAGTCATCTCAAACTCCTTTTTAAAAAATAAGATAAATTATATAACAATGGCACTTAAATTTGTCCTTTATATTGATTAAATTTTAAAATTTACCTACGCCGCCGCGCTGTCTGGCAAATACATTAAAATTTATCTCGAATGAACTTAATAGCGAGCTGTTTGATAAGCGGAGGAGGGTAGGTTAGGCGGAACAAATTTTGCTTTTTCGCTCGCGTTAAATGACAAAGTAGGGCGGCTACGACTGGCGCAACTATAATAGCGATTTTATCCGCTTG
>NZ_CALIMW010000111.1 GCF_938045405.1 uncultured Campylobacter sp.
GTATGCGAGCTTGCGATAAAAGCTAATTCGGGCGAGCTATTAAGCGACATCGAACGGCTAACCACCAAAGAAAAGGTTGGCAGTATCGAAGTAGAATATAGCAGCAGCGCCGATCCTACGACCAAATATGCTTACGTTTGTAGCCTGCTTAAGCCTTTTTTAAAAAATGTTTACGCAAGCTCGATGTTAAAGGTCGATAGATGCTAAACGAAAAAGCCAAAAATACGGCATTTAAGCTACTTGAAAAATTTGGCAAAAACGGCATTTATAAGCGACAAGCAGGGCAAATCTACGATCCAAAAACGGGCGAGATGAGCCTAAATTATGAAAGCCGCCCGGTAAAGGCGTATATCGATAGCGCTAAAAGCTATTCAAATTTGATAGAAAAAGGGCTACTCAACGAGGGGGATAGCGTTATACTCATAGCTGCTAAATCCCTCCCCTTCGCGCCGCAGAATAACGACAAAATAGAGTTTCCGCACGGCACATATACTATCAAATACAATGATGCGGTGTGGGGCGGCGAGGACATCGCGTTGCATCAATTGGTGGCGGTATGGAAGTAGACAGCGTGGCGGAGTTCGAGCTCATCGCCCTAAATCAGAGCGAGAACGCGATTAAGGCGGCTATTGTTGGGCTTTGTGGCGATATTATTTCAGACACCCCCGTGGATACGGGCAGGCTGAAAAACAATTGGTTTCCTAGCGTAGATGCCGCTAGCACGGAGACTACCGAACAGACCGCCGATGCGTCAAGAGCGAGGCTAGAGGTAACGGTATCACAGGGGTATAAATTAGACAAAGTGTTTTATTTCACTAATAATTTACCTTACGCCTACCGGATAGAATTCGAGGGCTGGAGTAAAAAGGCGCCGCAAGGTATGGTAAGGCGCAATATCGTGCGCTGGAACACGTATTTTAGGAGGGCAAATGTTAAAGGCTAGACAGACGATAGAGCAGGCTATTTTAAGCGTTACGCCGCGCATTGATACGCAGTTTGAAAACGCTACGTATAGCCCTAAAGAGGGCGTGCCGTATCAGCAGCTGCACTTTTTGCCCGCTCGTCCTACTAGCATCGCGATAGACGATAATATCGCAGAGCATAGTGGCGTATTTCAAATTACACTCCGCTATCCTACGGGGCGAGGTGTAAAAGATGCTTTAGCACGCGCGGAGAGCTACGCAAAGGTTTTTTATGCGGGCGCTAAATTTGATGAGGTGTATATCATAGCTCCTTGTAGCGTGAATATACTAGGCGTTGACGGCGATCGCTACGGCGTGGTCGTCTCAATTTATTTTAAAACCTATGAGGAGTAGAAAATGGCAGATAAGCTAACGGTTACGGATAGCCAACTTACGAAATTTTATATTTGCGGCACGGATGTCGATCTAGGGGATGCGACCAAAATCAAAACCGCGCTAGGCACGGCGAAGCGCATTGCATATCTTGAGGATTTGGGCGATTTTACGAAAACCCGCTCCACAAACGAATACCAATGCATCGATAGCGACACGACGGTAGTGTCTCA
>NZ_CALIMW010000112.1 GCF_938045405.1 uncultured Campylobacter sp.
CCCGCCGCTTTGTGGCACTTCTCTCTGTTGCGCTAGCCCTTGCGCTGCATCGTCCGGTAGGTTAAATTTCAAATCCTCGCCCGCCGCACCACTTTGCGAGGCGCACTCGCCCGAGTGAAATTTTAAAATTTCACTTCCCGCGCCGCTACCCGCACCGTCATTCATGCCGTCCATGGCATTGTTTGCGCTGCCGCTCACATCGCCGCCATCGACGCCGTTACCGCTTATGCCCGCGCCGCTTTGTAAATGAGCCGAATTTACGCCGCCGTGCGCATGGCTTACGCTGCTGCCTACGCAGCCCTGCGCGTCGCCATCGCCTAAATTTTTATTCGCGCCGCAGTTTGCGTCGAGCTCAGCCTCGCGGCTAAATTTCAGCTTGTAAATTTTGCCTAAAATTCTAACCTCGTCGCTTGCTAAAAGTTTGCTTCGCAGCCGCTCTAGCGTTTGGCGTATCCAGCTTTCGTGCTTTAGGATGAAGTCTTTCGCCTGTGCCGCGGTGTAGGAGCGCGGCACGCTCACGCTGATCTCGCAGTCCTTGCTAATGCGGATACGCGCGTATTTCATTCGCTTAAAACGCAGGCCAATCGGCAAGCCTAGCAAATTTAGACTAACTTTTTGCTCTGCCATTTTTTGCTTATCCATCGCGCCGTATTCGCGCTGCCGCGCAGCCATTCATCGCAGAAAAACCCGATCCAAACGCCCAAAATTCCATATCCCAGATGAATGCCCAAAAGCCAGCCCACCGGGATCGAGACGCCCCACATAAAGATCACGCCCATCGCAAAGGGAAATCTCGCGTCGCCGCTTGCGCGCAGGGCGTTTACGAACACGATATTAAGCGTCCGCCCGAACTCAAGCCCCAGCGTTAGGTAAAAAAGCGGCCGCATAACCTGTTTGTGCGCCTCGCTTAGGCTCAACATCTCCATGATCTGCTCGCGTGCTAAAAACACGATCGCGACGAAAAGCGCCGTCGCCCCGAGCCCAAAGCGCAGCGCGGTAAATGTGTGTCGGTACGCCTCCTGCGGCTTGGCAGCGCCTACGAGGCGGCCTACGATCACTTCGTTTGCCATGCTGATCGCGCTTCCGCCGAAGAAGATGAATGATGAAATTTGAAAATAGATCGTCTGCACGGTAAGGCTCGCCTCGCCCATGCTCGCGACGAAGGCGAAGGCGACTAGATACTGCACGATCCACAGCATGTTTTCGCCTGCGCTAGGAAGCCCTACGGATAAAATTTTACGTAGCGTGGCGAGCTTGATCTTTAAAAACATCGTGAGGTAAAATTTTATCTTTAGCACCTTCGTGATGATGAGGAAGAATAAAAATACGCCGATCATGCGCCCCGCGATCGTGCTCACGCCGATGCCCTCAAGCCCGTAGTACGGCAGTCCGAACGGCCTAAATAGCACGACGTAATTGCCCGCGAGAGTTACTAAATTCATAACCATGGAGACCGCGATGATGAAATTTGCGTATCCGTAAACACGCACGATGGCGCTAAGCACGATCGCGACGGCGTCTATCGCAAAGACGATGCTGATGACCTTAAGATAGATCGCGCTTTCGCTCAAAAGCTCGGCGGGCACCTGCAGCGCGCGGAGTAAAAACGGCGCGCAGCTAAAGACGAAAACGCCGCTGCAAAGTCCCACGAGCGCGTTAAATGCGATGCTTGTGTGAATCGCGCGCATGGCTAGGACTTTGTTTTTTGCTCCCAGCGCCTGCGCTACGAGCACCGAGCAGCCCACGGCGAGAAAGCCGAAAACGGTGACGAAGAGCAAAAATATCTCGTTGCCCGCGCCCAGCGCGCCAACAAGCGAGACGTCCACGCGCGAGATCATGTAGGTGTTGATAAACGTGGTTACTAGGCGCAAAAACATATCGACGTAGATTGCGAGCGAGAGCCTTAGCAGCGAGATTTCTTTCATATTTTGCCTTTATTTGGGGGAAATTGTAGCCGAAAATTCTTTTAGGTTTGCTTTTGTATCAACATCGGCTATTTTGTGCGTAATCGCTCTTTCGGGTACTTTGCCCTTTGCCTATTTTTCCTTAAAATATTTCATCCACAAAAAAATATTCGTACGGCAAGTTCGATAACATGGAGTGCTAAACTTTCGCTGCATAATTCTATTAATTTGGCTGTAAAGTTATAAATTTCAGTTAGTGGAATTTTACAATTTTACATTTTAAAATTTTGTTTAAAACTCTAGTTGTGTAAATCCTGATTTTGTTGAACGTACTATTGCGTTTACGTATAGATGAAATATCTTGGGGGCGGAAAGGAGGCTTGAATTGCGAGGTCGCTCCCCTTTCCGCCCCCAAACCCCCACCTAACCCCCGACGACGCTTTATAAGGGGCGGACTACGTCCGCGCTAAATTCTATGCGAGGCAAGGTACGGAGCGTAAATTTAAACCCGAATTAAAATTCTAACTATTTACCGCAATTTGATATAAACTCGGCAAAATTTTCCCA
>NZ_CALIMW010000113.1 GCF_938045405.1 uncultured Campylobacter sp.
TTGCAAAAGTGATTTTATGCCCTAAAATCGTAGGGCTGCACCCATATAGGCATAATGCGACAAAAGATATAACAAAATTTTTCATCTCTTCTCCTACTTAAAATACGCTCTATCTTTTATTTAGATCCCCAAGTCTTTTGACCGTTAGGCCAAAGTTGCTCTATTTCATCCTTCTTGACATAGTACTCCGTATCGCCGCAAGGATAGTAAATTTTACACCATTTATCGTTACAAGATTCTATCGGAACCATAGTCGATGTGCCATTATAATAGTGAGATAAAGTCTCTACTAGCTTATATTCATATTCACCGCTTTTTTGGTTTTTAGATCTTGAATATATATCTAAAAAATCCTCAAGGTTCCTCGGTACGTAAAGTTTATCATGAGGTATATAGTCATGAAAAATAAAACCGCAGGCAGTTCTATATCTATTCGTACTCGGAGCAAAAAAAGCGATTACTTAGGCTACACCCCGCTAGTAAAGCAACATATGCCAATGACAACATAACAAATTTATTCATTTCTTTTTCCTCTCTTCTATAATATTGCGTATCGCGTCTTGTACTTCTTGATGCTTTTGACGCCTCTACCGTCGAATTTTAGCAAAATATACGCCTTTGCTCATATGGGAAACCCCCAATGCGAAAAGCTCCTAATAACACTCCTAATGTTTCGGAAAAGATTATATCTAAAATAAAAATGAAAGAAGCCCAGAATGGCTAAAATTTAAGATAGGCGCCTATGCGCCGGAACTAAATGCAACTAAAAAGAAGTGATTAAAATTTAAAAATAGATAATTGGGGTGTGCTCACTCGCCCTTAAGTTTATAATCTCGGTAAAATGGGGATTTGATAATTTAAGCTAGCAGAAAGACCCCTAATTATGCCCCTATTTACTTTTTATAAACCTTATTTTCTGCCATAAGTCATCAGTTTAAGATTAAAATAATACACTATTTTTTTAAATATTCTGGTATGGTTTCTTGGATCTTGATAACGTTAGGGATTTTAGACTTTATCACACCCGCAATTTCAACTTCATCTTCGAATCTCTTTTCGCTAAATTTAAAACTATACATAGACGACCTTAACTCTATTTCATCATCAGAAACAAAGAAATATTGAACAATGAAAGTGTTATTTCTATATTTAGCTATAATCCACTCTTCTGTCATAGGCGCATCGTCGTCGATTAACACCAAGATATCTCCTTCTTGTGCTATAAAGCCGCCTTCTCCACTTTTTACGCTAACTAAGCAATATCTAGAATTTTCATATTTTGTGATAAAGCTCATAATGTTTATCTTTGCCGCTATTTGATCCATCGGTGGTTCTTTAGCTACAAAATTGCCTATGGAAGTATAAAAAGCAACTATGCACTCTGTAAGCTGTTTTAGTTTTAAATGCATTGGATCTAATTTATATTTCGCACAAGCTTCAAATAAGTCCATATCCGTATCAAAATAATCCCAACCTATGCCTGTTACTTGCAATATTCTATACTTAATATTGGCACTGATAGGATTTCTGCCACTTTCATAAGAGCTTATGCTACCCTTAGTCAAACCTATCGCTTTGCCAAATTGCTCTTGCGTTAGCCCGTAAGCTGTTCTAAGATTTCTTAGCTTTTCCCCTTTTGTCATTCTGCGTGTCCTTAAAAACTGCTATTTAGCAATGAAATTATACAATTACTAGCTTAATTTGAACTATAAAAGGTAGTTTTATAATATTTTGTATAATTTTAATATGTTTTTAAAAGTTTAGAATGTTTTAAGAAAATTTATGTAATAATAGAACAATTAATTTCAAAGGAGAGTATTATGAAGGTATGTAACGACATCAATAACGATAGCTGGCTAACAACCTACCAGCTTCAAGACCAATACGGTATTTCTCGGACTCAACAAGCAAAGCTTAGAATGAGGCGTAACTATGGTGGAGGTGCTACAAAATATCCTATTCCGTTTGTAAAAATAGGTAAGCGTATTTTGTATCTAAAAGCAGATATAGAAAAATGGCTATTGTCTCAAAGAAAAGGGGCGATATACGATGAGTAGTAGGAGATCAAAAAAGAAAAGAGCTCCGTATTCTTATGAGAAGGTAAATACGGAGCGAGTAAAAAGCTGTGAAAAACGCTTAAATACGGGTATAAGTATACCCGACTATCCTTTAAATGTCCCTGAAATCATCGTAAGCGAGGGACAGAAAGAAAAGCTTGCAGCTATTTATAAAACCCCGTTTGGCTTTAGCTCGGAAGCTCTGAAAAAGTGGTGCAAGTTCTCATTTGAGCACGTTCCTTCTAACTACCGACAGATTGAGTTAGTTGCCTTGCAGACACTATCGGCTATTCTGGTCTTTCATTGCGATTTAAACATAAATCCTTTTTGGGTTTTAGACATAAGCGATAGCGGAACGGGTAAAGGCACAAATTTGCGCTTTCAAAAGAAATTGTTTAAAAGCGTAATCGATAAGCTCAAAGAAAACGCAAAGTTCAACGAAGAGCATAAAAACGAGATCAAAGACAATAAAAGCTTGCTTCGCCCCACTTTATTTTTTGGCGACATCAAGGCTACGCAAGAGGGCTTTTATGCTACTCTTACTGAAGCGAATGTGCTTTACTTTCTATTCGGCGAAATAGCTGATACCTTAAAGAACCCCGCAAGATCGGAGCTACTTAATACTTTAACGGAGCAACACGGATCTATCTCTAAATTTACCCCCGGTATATATAAAAATGCGCAAAACCTGCCGCCCGAAGTAAGCGGCAAAATCTATATCTATGCCGATACCAATATACAACAGCTAGGTGGAGACGATAAGCTCGTTAAGGCTTTTGCGGGTGGTTTTATCAATCGCTTTATACTTATTTATACCAAGAACATACTTAAGTATGAAGATAGCAGATATAAAGAGGCTAGTGACTCGGAGTTAGAGCCTTATTTAAAGTGGGTAGATGATATGGTGGATTTTTTTATGACGGTGCGTCCTAGCCCCGATATAGATATAAATTCCGTTTACGATGATCCGAGTTTTGATAAATTCGCTAGGCAGATTCATTCTAGCTTGCAAGATGGCAAATTAGAATTCAAAGAGTTCTATAATCGTCAGATCTACAATTTACAGGCTATCATTCAAATTTTGCATTGTGTCACAGAATATGATCGCTATCAAGGCTCTACGCAAGAAATTTGGGAGTTTGAATTTAACAATATCCCTTCTAGCGATACCATTAAGGAAGCGATAAGATTTTGTAGCTTTTATTTTGATGTCAAACCTTTTCTACAAGAGTTAGACAGTGCAGCAGAAGGTATTTTTAACCTTAGAAATGAACTTTTAGAGAGAATAAAAGCCAATCCAAGCCTAACGCCTAGAGATATTTTAATGAGTAGAAAATATAGGAAATATGGGCTAACTAATAGTTCTTTATTAAATATACTTGATGGCTTTGTAAAACCTTGGAGAGGACAACAAGAATGCTTTACTTTAATCTAATATTAAAGTTTTTGTGGCAAGTGGCAGCTTTGTGGCAACTTTTTGCCACACGACTTCGCCACGATTATAAGGGAGCTAGAAGCATCTTTGTGGCAATGTGGCAGCTTTTTTATAAAAGTAGAAAAAAGAATGAATTTAGGCGAAATTTTAAATATATCAATCCAATATATGAAAGGACAAAATTATGACAAATAATCTTAATTTTAGTGCTCCATGCGATGGTAGCAGCTCGAAGTTTTATTTGGGTTGCTTGAATTATGATGAAAAGAACAAGCGTTGTATGTGTGCGGCAACCGATATAGGGCGTTTAAAAATATGCAAAGATTATCGCAAAGCCGTTTATGGCGTTTTGGCTAATTTTGAGGAAAGCGAGATTTCTCAAGGAAATAGTCTTGATTTAGGTGAGCGTTGCTCTTATGAACTTTGACCGGTAGGGGCGAGCGTCGCTGCGCTCCGCTCGGGGGAACGAAAGATCGATTAAATTCTTTTCTTTCCGATATTGTGATATTCCCCCAGCGCAAGCGATAGCGCAGCGCTGCCCCTAACGGTAAATGAGCTTTCTCATCATAACCGATTGAATCGGAGAAAGGATTTCTTATATGAGATTATACATTGCTATAAAAATGTTTTACGATCCGAAAGAGACCGTAAGTAATAAGAATAATCCGAATATCACGAAAGAAGAGATGAAAAGCAGGGCAAAGTATTTTACAAATTATTGTCTAAATATCCCGTCTTTTAGTGATCTAGAAGGTTTACTTAGTAGCTCTGCTGCCTTTGCTATGAATAAGTGCTATCGAACGGAGAAGAATAAACATCTTTTTATCCGTCACGGCAAGAACGGAGTCATATACTTCTACGGCGAAAAGGGTAAAGAACGCGCTTGTAGCCAAGAGCCTAAGGATAGAGCTTATCGCAGTAATGATACTACCGAGTTGTTCCCGATCGTAGTTTTAGTATTGGACGTAGATTATCACGAAAGAGAGACAAAGCCTCTTAGCGATCAGCAAATGCACGACAAGCTAAAGGCTATGAATATAAATCACATCATCTGTCGCACGTCCGATCCAAATAACCAATATGCTTATCGTATCTTTATCGAAACTCTGCCGATAGAACAAACCGCCGAAAATTTAAAAGCGATCTATGCAGTAGCTAATGAAAAGTTAGGAATAAACTCTGACTTAGCCGTAACCGATAAGGCAAGAATGTTTTTCTGCTATGCAAGCTCTCGACCTTCTTTAAAATCTTTTTATCATGGAAAGGCTTTCGAAATTACAAGCGATGAAATTTTAAAAAAGCAAAGCGAGCTCAAAACTTTGCCTGTTAAAATTTCATCCACTCAAGACGATAAGCCTAGAAAAAATTTTGTCGCAAAAGATTTTTTATCTCTAGGCGATATTAAAATTTATCGTGAGCCGGAGATGATAAGAAAAAATGATTGGGTAGATTTTTCAGCTCTTAAAAAATCAAAAGCTCTGGGCGACGAAGACAACATCAAAAAATTTTTGATCGAAAAGATGGATGCAATTTTTTCAGAGTCTCATGCTTTTAGTATCAGGGCTAACGATAAAAATCCAAGCGGACATTTTAAAAAAGTGAACGATCATTTTATTTTTACAGACTTCGGCGAAACTCAAAACGGCAATGACCTTTTAGAATTTTATAGCGCGCATAAAGGATTAAGTTTATCCCAAGCTGCTAAAGAAATCTGTGATTATTTTTGGAAACGAAAATGGATCGGCGGAGAATATGACGATAATATAGAGGGATTAGAATGAAAGAAATTTATATAGTGCACAGAACGGCGAATTACCGCTTTGGTTGAACCAAAGCTATATTCGCACTATGTCCTGCCGACGGCTTGATGTGCTATCGCACTTGCTACGCAAAACGCATTCGCGTAAATTTCAAACTGAAAGGAATACGTCAAAATGATAAACAACTCTCAAAACACAGAGCCGAAGAAAAAGAGAATTCGAAAAACATCTCACGCTGAAATTTCACAAGCAGAAATGGAAATTTTAAAAAAAGAGACCTACCCGCACGAAAAACTAAGCAACAAAGATTTTATACTTCGATTATATTTAGACGTAAATTCAAAGAAAGCAAACATTACATTTCCACCTGAAAATTTTGCCAATAATAAGCGTCTTCAAATCACAATTTCCATATATGAAAACGAAAAAGCAGAGATCGAACACAAAGGCATGAACCCCCGAGAATATATTGCAAACGCTTTTCGTAGCGCTCTTTATGGCGACAACTATATATCGTCCGACTATTCTATAAATGCAGCAGAAATTTCAAAGCTTTTTAAAAAACTATCGGTGCAGCTAAGAAATTTAAGAGTTCTTTTTGAAGAATGTCCGCCTGAAGAAAGAGCCTTTCTAATCGAAAACACTTTCAAGCTTGAAGAAAAAATCTCAAAATTTGCCGACTCTCCGAATCTAAATAAATTTTTTGAACCTTTGCAAATTAGACGTAGATTCACAAGTCGTAAACGAAATTTAAAGGTTGAGTAATGAACGATGGAAGAAAAAAGCTTTGGGATTCTCTTTCGCGATCGTGGGTTGACGCTGAAGATCCTTTTGCAGCAGCTATACACATTTCAACAGGCGCAAGATTTTTTCCAAAACCGAAAACGACTTCTGCTGTTAGTTATTACAGACCGAAAAGAAGTTTAAAAACTTCATTCGCACAGCCTAGGAGCGTAAAATCTAGCGACTTTAAAAA
The DNA here is from genome assembly GCF_938045405.1 of uncultured Campylobacter sp. GTDB lineage: Bacteria > Campylobacterota > Campylobacteria > Campylobacterales > Campylobacteraceae > Campylobacter_B. The sequence goes on from NZ_CALIMW010000113.1 coordinate 6,229, forward strand.
ATCAAACCAAATAACCCATTTTTCAAGTAAAAACCGCAAAGGCTCAAATCAGCTTATATTTTGCAAGAAAAGCATTCAGCATAATCAAAACCAAATTTTAAAAGTTGCAAAATATATCGCCGGGCTTTCTAACGATAAAAACGAAAATGTAGATCTCGTCCTTACAAACCCGGGATTAAAAAATAACTTGTTATATAACGACCCTATAAATAAAACCGCCATAATAGAGGATTTTCTTGCAAGTTTTGATGAAGAATCAAAGCGCGCTCAAACTATGCACCTAATATTTCACGCCAAAGCAGAGGGCGAAGATCCTAAAGATGCTACTTTGGCTTTAACCAGATCGTGGATCGCTTGCTTGCAAAAATTCAAAGCTGATTGGGGTTTTGATGAAGAATGCTTGATCGCTCAACACCCCGAGCAAAAGAAATCCCTTGATGGAAAACGCGACTATCCGCATATACACGTACTTTGTCGCTATATGGATCTAAGCCCGGTTAAAATGCTTGAAATTCGCAAAGAAATGACAAACCAAATGCGTAAATTGGGTTTCGAGCTTGACGATCCTAAGGAAAAAACACATAAAATACCTGATAGACAAATGGAAATCACAAATTTCATTTATCGCGATGATGGTAAAATAGATCAAATTAAATTGCGTTCGTCCAACGGGATTGAAACGAGCGTTAAAGGCGTGGATCTTGATCGACTTTGTAAAAAACACAACCTTAAAATAGGCGATCGAATACGACTTAAAACAACGAAAGAACCACCGCTAAAAAAGGGTTTTAAGCCAAAAAACATCTTTGAATTAGTTGAATACGCGCCGTTTATAGAAAAGCACGAGGAAAAATCCGCAATAGACGCTTTTTATGACCAATTTATCGAAGATTATACACGCGAAAAGCAAGAAAAAGACGATGAATTCGAGCGAAAAAAACTAGAAGCTGAAAAGGCTGCTGCAGAAAAATGGCAAAAACTTTGCGAAGCCGACAATACCGACGAAAAAAGGTCAAAACAAAGCTCTGAAGCGACGATCGCATCAGAGCCTACACAACCCACTCAAAACGCTCCTAAGCAATCACAAGACGATTCAGATACGTATTTCATAGAATACAACGGCAAAAAAATCAAAGTAACAGATATGGATGGCAAAACATACAAAGTAATAGAAAAATTTGGTGTAAAAATTTTAGGCGCTGAAATTAAACCTACACCGCCTACTCCTACTCAGCCTACGCAATCGAAAGACAATCAAACACAACGTATTATAACGCCTAAAAAAGGTTTTGGCAGAGAATAGCCCCCGAGCGGAGCGCAGCGACGCTCGCCCCTACCGGTATCATCTGTAGCGCATCGATGATAGCCGATATTTGCCGTTGCTTCCTAGCCTTGGCGCGCTACGGGCTTCGCCCTTGCGCTTCTGTATGGATGCCTAGGGATAGAGAGGATAACGTTTCAACCCCTATCCCCCACTACAGGCACAAAAAGCGCAAGCGATAGCGCAGCGCTACCCCTACCGGGATAATATCCGCTATGCTGCATCTATAAAGCTTTTGCCCGAATTTATCGCATTTTTAACGATTTTAGAGCTTTTAAAATAGATGATTGGAATGTTTTTAAAGTTTTTTTCCAAATTCTCTTTTAAAAAGGATAGCTCTGTATCATCCTTATAATCAGTTGCTAGAATAATTATGTTTGGATTGATCTTTTTAATCTCATCAATCGTTTCCATTGTGCGAAGTAAGCTATTAAATTCAGGCAAGCATGGAACGATTATATAATCGCTTTCAGATATGATTTTTAATACGCCGGCACTTTTAAAGCCGCCGAAATCATATACGCAATTATCTATTAGTTTTGGTGCATCAGTGATAACTGCATAATTTGGATAGATCTGTTCTATGCAGCTAGTATCATTACTTTGTAAGTAAAGCGATAGATCTTTCGCTATGCTAAAGGCGAAGGGAGTCTTCCCTACTCCGCCTTTTTTATTTAGAATTGAGATAATCATTTGCGCGTGTCCTTTTGGTTTTTATTTTTTTGGGTGATATTAGTTATTGTTATTATTTATCTAGGTCTTGAATATTCTAACTTACATGTCATTCCTGCTTGTCCTGTTGACTTATAGACCATTATTGGTTTAATTAACTTTATTTTTTGTTTTGGGTTGCGTGGGTCATAATTGCTAGGATTAAAAGCTTCTCTTCTATAGTTTATATATGCCGTTCCATCGCCTGCTTCAATTATAATGTCATTTTTTGAATTTGCTACTAATATTTGTTCAGCTATACTTCCTGGGAAATCTCCCATTTTTAAGTCAGGCAAAGCAGTAATAATATAGCTTATATCATCAGGTGAATTTTTACAAAAGTTTTGAACCTGCGCTACGGTTGTAAGGCTTTTTACTTCTAAATTATATTTATTTGACATGTTATTTGTTTTATTTGTTGTTGTAATTGAATCAATAGTGTTAGTTACGCTATTTAATGCGTCATCTAAAGCACAACCTGTAAAGACTAATGCTATAGTCGTTAGTAAAGATAATTTAAACAATTTCATTTTTTTATCCTTTGTTTTTGAATTTAATCTGTTTGAAAAATGTTTGAAAATATTTGATTTTTGAGTTTTGTTTTTAACCAAATATTTGTCAAACATATATTTCAAATCTTGTGAAAGATTTTAAAAGATCGTTAAGCTCTGCTGCTAAATTTTGCGACAAGGCTTAATGTGCGTCTTTTAAAGTCAACTATTTAAAGAACTCCTCGTATTCTTTTCGATATTCTTGTTTTAAATCGTATACTTTGTCCTTGATCTTTTCCGTGTCTACATTGTAAACTGTGTAATTCGAAAATATCTTTGGAACATAATAATCTTTTGTCCTTTGAGATGCTTCTAATATGGAATTAAACAATACGATGGTTAAAACAACATCCAATATAGCACTAAACAACACCGCACTAATCCCTAAAGGATCTTTCTTCTCTTTAGAAAATATACCCATTTTTGCTGCAACTGCCGAATAGACATAGCAAAGAATAATTAGGACAATGATAGAAGCTATAGCAAAAAAGCCTATATCGTCATTGTTTGCCATTACCACAATCCTCGTCCATATAAAAAATGCGATAGCGCATATTACAAAATTAAGAGCCGCAACGGCTAAAACATAGTATTTCCTTAGTTTTTCCATGATTTTCCCTTTCTTGATTAGATTGACAAGTAGCCGTTTTTTCCAAAATTTTCGTGGATAAAAAGACTAATCTATAAGTATCTTAATAGGCATATATCGCCGACTTTTTTCGTCATTTTGACTATTCTCCCACCATTTTTAAAGATTACTATCTGCATAACTCATATGCACTCCTTTGAAAAATTTCTTGGAATATTAATCACGTATGACTTAACTTAAAACAAAGAAACAATTCCTTTGTAAAAGTTAAAAGTCGGGAATTATTCCTTTGTTGAATAGATAGTAAATTTTCTTGAAAATTCCCATTTAAAAGGTAAAAAATGAGACATAACTTATCACAAAGAGATATAGCGGGAATTTTAAAAATCGATACAAAAACGCTTTATAATTGGCGTAAGAATAAACCCGAGCTTTATCGTATCGTAATGCTCGGGTTTAAATTCGACGAGCTGTTAAAGCAGGCGCAAAAGAATTTAGACGAGCTTCAAGATCTTGCGGAAGGGAATGCCGATTTGCGCCTAAAATGATTTTGTTTATTTCAGGCGCAGCCCGCATATTTGAATGATTCGGGATGGGGTAGAGTAGGTCTTATTCCAACGCGGAGATTGATATCAAAACAGCGGTGTTATAGAATTTAAATAATCCCCATACCATTGCATAAGCGTTGCAATCTGCTCTATGGTAGCCTTTCTACGCTCGTATGATCTTTTCACTTCGTTAGGCTCTACGTGCGCCAAAGCGCTTTCTATGGCTTCTTCTGTTACGCCCAAGCTGTATAGCTCTGCCTTATGCGTAGAGCAAATGGTGCGGAAGGTGGCTCTAAAGCCGTGAGAAGTAGCTCTATCCTTATACTTACCCTTACCGCCTAAATTTTTTATAGCCTTGCCTATGCTGTCTCTATGCAGATGACCTTCTGCACTAATGGATGGAAAGACGAATTTATCATTTCCACTAAATAGCTGCTGCTCTTTTAAAATATTTTTGGCATATGAGCTTAGAGCTATCTGATGAACAATCCCAGTTTTCATTTCGAACGCCTTTATAGTCCAAATCCCCTTTTCTAAGTCTATATCATCCCACTTAGCGCGTGCAGTATTGCCAGGACGATTGACGCAAAGGATTTGCAGATATATGGCTCTTTTGGTAGAAAAATCTAAGTTATTATCGGCTTTTAGATCGTCAAGGAATTCCTTTATATCCGTTTCTTCCGTTAAGGCGGGGTATCTAGTATCTATACCGTGGGTGCGATTGAAGAGGTATGTCGTAGGAAATTCTTTCTCTAAATCTAAGCAGGGGTTATACTTCATATATCTATCCATTATGGCTATATTAAATACGTTTTTACAATGATTTATTAGGCGGCGCAAAGTTTCTAATCTGCTTTTACTAGGATTGTTCGGATTAAAAATCGTATTAAAAACTTCTAAAAGGTCGCTTCTTTTTATATCATTAACGTCTCTATCGCCGAATTTGGGTAAGATATAAGTAGAAAACGTTCTAATGATTCTGTCTATAGTGCTTTCCTTATTTTCTCTACGTTTCTGTTCTATAAACTTATTAAATAGGCTTTTAAATTTATACTTATCCGACTTGCCTAAGATTACGTCTAGCTCCTTGCCTTGTGCTAGTTGAGCTAAAAGAGCGTTGGCTTCCTTGCGTGCTTCTGCTACGGAGTAGATACCCGGGCGGAATTCCTTTAGACTGACTATCTTATCGCCTGCTAAACGCAAGAAAAAGGTTTTTGTGCCGCTAGGATGGACGAAAAGATAAAGCTCTTTTGGCGATCCGACGGCTACTTTGTATCTTTTATCCTTTGCCTTAAGGTTTTTAATATCCTTATCGGAAAGATGCGCCTTCGATATATTTGCCATAATACCCTCCTAAAATGGGAAAGTCCCTTAATGGGGAAAGAGTCCCTGAATTAGTCCCTTATTTTTTCAGAAGTAATTATACTACAAACAAAAATAAAAGGAAAGAAAAATAATCGGAATATAAGATAAGTGCCTATATGCAGGAATTAAAGAGAAGTAAAAAGAAGTGATTGAAACTTAAAGATAACTTAATTGGTGGAGGTGTGCGGGATTGAACCGCAGTCCGAAAACAAACGACCAAAGCCTCTACATGTTTAGCAAAAGTGAAGTTCTCGCGCAGGCTCGCTCACTTTCCAAAACGACCCGCCTGTGCAAAGACTAGGATTTCACCCTACGGCTCGTCACGCCGCAGAGCTACGCTATCGCAGATTACCCGCCGCCGCGCTTAGATAGTATCGGCGCAGAGCAGGGCTCGACTGGACTTACGCAGCTTTAGCGTAAGCAGGAGCAAATTTAACGTTGTTTGCGTTTAAATTTAGTTTGGATTTTATACGCTGTATCCAAAGCGACATGCAGCCTTGACCCATCCGTTCCCGTCGAAGCCAAGTCACCCCCGAAAGAATGCGCGCACATTTTACTTTAAAATTTTATAAATGTCAAATTCGGCTTATGTTAAAATTGCATCGAAATTTTAACCGAGCAAAGGAGCCAGAATGTCCAAAATCACGCTTTCTAAATTATATGAGATGAAAAAATCCGGCGAAAAGATCGTGATGATCACTGCCTACGACGCGCTTTTTGCTAAAATTTTCGACGACGAGGTCGATATGATACTTGTAGGCGACAGCCTAAATATGAGCTTCGGCGGGCACTCCGAAACCCTGGGCGCAAGCGTAGAGCAGATGATCTATCACGCGCGCGCCGTAAGACGGGGGCTCAAGCGAGCGTATATGGTCGTGGATATGCCGTTTTGCTCGTGCGCGACGCCAGAGCTCGCGCTGCAAAACTGTGCCAAAGTCTATGAGAGCACCGGCTGTGACGCCGTTAAGATCGAAGGCGGCGCGCATATGGCAGATACCGTGGCGCTGCTTAATCGAAACGGTATCGCCGTGATGAGCCACATCGGGCTAAAGCCGCAGTTTTCGCGCTTTACGGGCGGCTACAAGGTAAGCGGACGCGGAGAGGAGGGTGCGCGCGAGGTCTTAAGCGACGCCAGAGCACTTGCCGAGGCGGGCGCAGTGCTACTGCTGGTGGAGGGGACGATCTGCTCGGTCGCAAATCAAGTGGCACTCGGCACCGACGTGCCCGTCATCGGCATCGGCGCGGGCGCGGGCATAGATGGACAGGTGCTCGTGTGGAGCGATATGTGCGGATTTTTCACGGAGTTTCGGCCGAAATTCGTTAAGCGCTATTTAGACGGCGCCGAGCTGGTAAAAGGCGCGGTGCGCGAATACGCGCGCGAAGTCAAAGAGGGGGGCTTCCCGAGCGAGGAGTTTGAATACAAGCAGTAGCGAGATTTGGGCTAAATTTTAAAATTTACGCGCCGAAATTCCAGCGATAAAGCTCCGCTTGCCTTAAAACAATGCTTCGTTTTCGCGCGTCGTAAGCTACATAAACAGCTCGCCAGCTCGCGCAGCTTGAAATTTATTCGACGCGAGCAATTGCGAGCGCTTTACCTAGTGCGAGAGATCGTAGGCGCTTTGGGTGGATACTCTGCGCGGTATATTTTATACGGGGGCGCCGTGCGAGAGTTTGCGTACTTCCGCTGCGGGTGCTATTTCTGTCGCCGACTGCAACGCACGAGCGCTTTTCATGAATGATCCGAGCCGTAGCTCCAAAATACGCTACGAGTGCTAAAATTTTACGCACGTAGCCGTAGAGCTCAAACATAAACCAGCCGTCAGGTCTAAACGGCTATAAAATTTAAGGAGAAAATTTGGCTAAAGCTTTAAAAATTATCATAGCCGCGGCTATGGGCTTGTTCTTTTGCGTAAAGGTGCTGCCGATTTTGGCGGTATTTTTCGCGTTTAATTCTTTCTTTGATAAAGATGATATGGAAC
>NZ_CALIMW010000114.1 GCF_938045405.1 uncultured Campylobacter sp.
TCGCGCGTGCGCGAGACGGAGCGATCGCGATGCACGCAAGCATCAGAAGCATCGCCGGAAGCGGCGTAGCGCAGCTCGAGGACGTCGATGAAATTTTAAGCCTCGAGGCGATTGCGACGGAGGGCGAAGCGGAAGATTAGGCTAGCATCGGCTCAGATCGGCTCGGCTCTGCGCGGCGCGAAGCTAGAATTTGCATAGTAGCATAACGCCAGGCTTCGAGACGGCGTGAGATTAAAATTTTGCAAAATAATGCGGTAGCTATCTATGATAGAGTGGCACTAAAATTTTGTGAAATATCAAGTAACAGTTTTGGCGCTAGAAATTTTGTCTATAAATTTTACCCCGATAGCGGCATCGCTTACGTGGCGACGGAATTTTGTTTTGAAATTTCATCTCAGCAAATACACTTGCGGTGGCGCAAAAATCGTTTGCTAAATTTCTATTTCGATAAAACTTAGTTACTGCCGCGATAAGGATGCTATTTGCGTAAAATTTATTGACTAGATATGCCCGAAGCCATAAAATTCGTTTAAAAATTTATGACGAGCGTTTTCGAAAAGGTTCGCATCAAAGCTCTCGTAAGGTTTCTTGCTAAAATTTGTCGCAAAGACTTTGCACAAAAATCCTAGGCAAAGCATTATGCTGGATTTACACAAATTCGCAGTAAGTCTGCGCGTCAAATTTGTATTAAAATCAGTGGCGAAAGTTTTTGCTAAAGCCCGCGCCAAAATTCGTGGCGAAATTTTAAAATTTCGCTTTACCGTGCCGTGAAAATTCTAAAATTTTGGTTCGCAAAATTCATAAAAATTTATAAAATTTTTCAAAATTCTATCATCAAAATTTTAAAATTCCTAACCTTTTCAAAATAAATTTTAAATTTTGCAAACACTCTTGCCGCAGTTATTTGCATACTAAAATCTTATCGATGAAAAACGTTTGTTGCCAATCGTTAAACCCTATCCCTTATCATTTCGCAGTTGTTTTGCGCATGGAAAATTTTGCGCGTACAAGACTCGTTTTGTGCGGCATAGCGTGCAGGTTGCATCAAATACGCCGCAAAAGCAATGGTAGGCTGTGCAACGTCTGTAACGGGCGGCTTGCTTGATTTGCATAAATTTATAAAGAGGTAAAATATGCGTATTTTAGGCAGCATTATTTGGTTTTTTGTGGGCGGTTGGATCTTGGCTATCTTAACTTATTTGTCGGGTTTAGTCCTTAACCATT
>NZ_CALIMW010000115.1 GCF_938045405.1 uncultured Campylobacter sp.
TCGTGGTCGCAGACGTTGTAGATATAGACCTGGCGCTCTTTGCCGTCTTTGAGCCCGCGGATCACGCAGCCGATGTTGGTTTTGCCTTTCGTGCGAGGGCCGAGCGACGCAGGATCAGGCAACAAGGTCTTTAAAAACTGGATCGGCACGATCTTTACGCCGTTATGCTCGACCTCGTCGATACGCAGCATACCGACGTTTTCTAGGCATTTCATGTGAGTTAGGTAGCTCTGCCCAAATGTCATAAAAAAGCGGATTCGCTTCAGCCCCTTGATGTTTTTTACTAAGCTTTCTAGCTCCTCGTGATAGAGCAGGTAGCTATCTTTGACGCCGACTTTCGGGTAGTCCCATTTGAACATTATTTCCATCGGCTCGGTCTCTTTCCACTCGCCGCGCTCCCAGTAGCGGCCCTTTGCGCTCACTTCGCGCAGGTTGATTTCGGGGTTGAAATTCGTCGCAAACGCATAGCCGTGATCGCCCGCATTGCAGTCTAGGATGTCGATTTCGCCGATCTCGTCAAAGAGATTTTGCTGTGCGTAGGCGCAAAATACGTTCGTCACGCCTGGATCAAAGCCGCTTCCCAGAAGCGCCATTGTGTTTGCGGCTTTAAACTCGCCGTCCTTCGCCCACTGCAGCTTGTATTCAAATTTTGCGGTGTCGGGGTGCTCGTAGTTTGCGGTGTCGATGTATGGGATGCCGGCGCGAGAGCACGCGTCCATCAGCGTTAGGTCCTGGTACGGCAGCGCGACGTTTAGCAGTAGCTGCGCACCCGTTTTTTTGATTAAATTTACGACCGCGTCGGTGTCGTCCGCGTCGATCTGGGCGGTATCGATAGCGACGCCTAGGCGGTCTTTTATAAATTTAGCGATCGCGTCGCACTTGCTTTTGGTGCGGCTTGCAAGGGTGATTTTTTTAAAAACGTCCGCGTTCATCGCGCATTTTACGGTCGCGACTTGGCTCACGCCGCCCGCACCTATGATTAAGATGTTTGACATTTTGGCTCCTTTAAATTTTAAATTTAGCTGCAATTTTAGCAAATTTAAGATGAATTTTAAGCGATGAAGCACTGTTCATATTGGAAGTTTGATTTATGGCGGACGCGGAGCACAAGCCCGCTCTAGCAAGAGCGTCAAAAGCGGCACGGCGTTAAAATTTACGCGGATAGCGGCATGCCGATTGACGGCGGCACGAGATTAAATTTCCGCCCTGCATCGCACGATAAAATTTTAAGCTTTAAAGGGCTAGTTTAAATTTAACATCCTGCAGCGAAGCGCGGATAATTAAAATTTAAAGTTCATTCGCTTTGCCATAAAATTTATCGCGCTTATTTTCTAGGCGCACGGCAAAACCGCACACCGCGGCTAAATTTAACGCTTTAGCGAACAGCGGTTTAAAAAGTAGCAAGCGGGGCAAAATCCCGTGACGCCCACGATAAAGGGCACGAGTCCGACCACCCCCCACCAGCTGCCAAACAACGGCTTTTGCGATCATTATCACCAGACCGATCAGCGCTCTTATTATCCTAGTTTTTTACTTGGCATTGCGTTTTCACTTCTTTGTTTTTACATTTTGCACGTATTAATGCTTAAAATTTTTAAAGTAAGCAATGGCAGCAAACCGCCACCTAGCGTATCATCTTTGAGCCCGCCTTCCTATATACGCGCCTTGGTTAAATTCGGCTTCGTTTAATTATCTTTTCTTTTGCATAAAAGTGCGATCCGACAAAATTTATGTACCTAAGAAATAAAATTTTATGCGAGCTCGACTTAAAAATTTCGGCAAGCGTAAAACAAGGCTCAAACTCGAAGGCAGGCGGGCAGTAGGGTAAAATTTGCGTATCGAAGGATAAAATTTACACGCAGCTTTAAATTTGGAATTACGATAAATTTTAACCGAGCGGAATTCTATCATCACAGAAAGCTTGTCTAAATTTAGCCCGCCGCGTATTTTTAGAGTTTAAATTTATGCGTCCCCGCGGCAAAGAAGCATAATACGGACGCAATATTTCGATCGAAGAGGCACCTGATCTCGCGCCGTACCGCCAAAATCAGATTTCGTAGCGATAAATTTTGCCGAAATTTTCATCCAGATTGTAGCTAAACTCACCGCCTGCGTAATAGATTGTCTCGCCGCTCTCCAGCTCAAAGCGCTGATATACACGCAGCACGACCTCGTTTTCGCTGATGCCTTGGACATGGATAAAGATATCGCTCTTTCTGCCCGCGGTCATCGCCATTTGGTAGAACTGATTAAATAGTGCATATTCCGGATCTTTCTCGGCATCCTCTTGAGATAAAAAGCCCTCCAGCACGCCCAGCATCTCCGCGCGAAATTCCGTCCTGGCGCGCGCATAGGCGTTTTGGATATTTTCGATCTGGTTGGTATCGAGTAAATTTAAAAGCGAATGTTTGCCCACGTAAAGCGTCGCGCTCGATGTGATTTTGCCGTCCTTGTCGGTCACTAGTCGCAGAGCTTTCTCTACGCGCCACAAGGCCTCTTTTAGTTCGAGCCCGCTTTCAATTTCAATCTTCATCATAGATCCTTTATCAAGAATGCGGAATTTTAGCGTTAAATTTTAAATTTTAAAGACAAACTTCGCGATCAGATACGCCATATAAAGCATCAAAACTCCCACGAGCGCGTCGATTATGCGCCACGCTCTGCTACTTGCAAAAAGCCTCGAAAGCGCCCCTGAACCGTAGCCCAAGCCGAAAAACCACGCAAACGATACGAACATAACTCCCGCGTAAAACCACGGCTTTTGGGCATCTGCGATCGTAGCGCCGAGCGAGCCCACGACCACGACGGTGTCTAAATACACGTGCGGGTTTAGAAGCGTCACCGCAAGAGCTTTGGCTACGACGGGCGCCAGCGGGCTATTTGCAGAGTTTTGGATCTTGGCAAAATGCGAGCCCCTGTAGGCGCTAAAAAACGAGCTTAGCGCGTAGCAGAGCAGAAATATAACCCCGCCTATGCCTAAAATTTGGGTAAGAAGCGAGCCCTGCTTAAGGGCGCCGCCGATTAAAAATATCCCAACGCCCGTAAATACGGCATCGCTTAGCGCGCAGACCATGCAAACCGCCGCGACGTGGTTTTTCGCAAGACCTTGGGAGATGACGAAGATATTTTGCGCGCCGATCGCGACGATCAGTGAGAGCATCAGCGCGGCTCCTTGCAAGAAAATTCCGATCGGCAAGGAGTTCAAGACCGCGCCTCTACTTATTTTTACTTTCGCAGGCGGAGTTTTGCATCGCCGTATCGGTAGTATCGGAGTCGTCTACCGCCGCACTTTCGGGCGCAACGTCAGGCTTATTATCGCTCGCGAGAATTTTAGGCGCGGAATTCTCGGCGCCTGTGAAATTTTCGCCCGCAGCGGCATTATTTGAAGAAACTGTATTATTCGGCGCGGCGGAGCTTTGTTCGTTTAAATTTGAAGCGCCCTTCAAATTCTGCGCGCCGTTTGAATCAGCGGCGCCATTAGAATTTTGTGCGATGGAATTCTGCACGGCGTAGGAATTCTCCGCGCCTAAATTTTGTGCGCCGTAGGAATTTTGCGTATCGGAATTTTCATCGTGGAGGTTTTTAGTTTTAAAATTTCTACCGCTACCCGCGCTTTTTTTAGAACCCTTAGCGCCCTTGCGAGCTTTTGAAGCAGTTTGCTCTTCCTCAGAGCTTTGCGAAAGACCCGCTTTTTCGCGCAAAATTTTACTCAGCTCGTAGATCGAAATTTCAAACGAGCCCGGTAGCGTGGCCTCCGTGTCGCTGTAAAATCGTAAAAAATTAAAGCGGTCCTGCGCCTGCGGCGCTTTTTTGAATACAAAATTTAAAAGCTCCGTTTTATTTCTGCCCGCAACGAAGGTTTTTGTGCCTAAATTTGCAATATCTTTGTATTCGAAGCTTTCGGAATTTGCGCCGCGCACGATTGTAAGGGCGTCCTCGCCGATCTGCAAATAATTTTTAGCGCCGAGTCTGAGCGCGCAAAAAAACGCGCAAAGCGCCGCGACTACGGAAGCAAAAAGCGCCGCGCCGCCAAAGCCCGCGTGGTAGCAATATCCGCTAGCGAGCGCCAAAATCGCCGATCCCGCCAGCGTCATCGCTACGGGCTTTTTATTCTCTTTTACTATCATCTTCCCTGCTTAATCAGTTGTCTTATATATTCGTAAATTTTAAAATTTAGCGCATCCATTACTGAGTCTTTAGAGCCCGGATTTTTGATGCTTTGGTAGTTGAGATTAGTTACGTAATCCTTCCAAGCGCCTTTGTTTTTGACGCTTATGTAGAGGCTGATCTGCGAGTCGTAGAAGTAGTCTCTGTAATAATCGTCGTCGTCCCAAGGATCGTATCCGAACGGCATCCCCCAGCCTACGCCCACGCCCGTATATCTATAATACCTGCCAAAGCCCATTCCGAAGCTAAATCTCGGATTATCCCACGATCTGCGCGAAAAATCCGCCTTGCGGAAATAGTTGAGATTGCCGCCGATTTGGACATTCGCCGCGCTTTTATTTACGACCTTAAATCCGTCCGCACGCAGATGCTGGATCACTACTTGGGTTAAATTTGAATCCGTCGTAGAGGTATTGGTAAAATTTACGCTTATGAGCTTATCTTGCGGAAATTCCATAATGTGAAGCGGCTCGGAAGTGCGCACAATGCCGCTATTTACGGGCACATTTTTAGAGCAACCCGTAAAAATCAAAAACGCCGAAATGACCAAAAAAAGTGAAATTTTATTTTTCAAGACGGATCCTTTCGCTTAAGATTTCAAATCCTAAATTTGAGTGATTGTAGCATAAATTTAAAATTTTAATGTCAGCAAGAAGCGATTTTTTGAAATAATCTAGTGGCGAATGGGCAAGAGTGGAATTTTTAAATAAAATTTTGCGCCGAGCGACCGCTAAATTTAAAGCCGTCGCTCGGTTGAAATTTCTGTAAAAGAGGCGGAATTTTAAATCGTAGGCGTTTAAAATTCCACAATCTTATAGGCTCACGCCGCGCGTAAGTACGCGCTTGCGATAAACATCCGAAACTCTGCTCGCGTCGCCCACGATTAGAGCGTTCGTGCAACAGATCGCCGCACAAATCGGAACCTTGCCCTCTGCGATGCGGTTTTGGCCGTATTTATGAAGCTCTTCGTGCGAAAACGTAGGCTCCGGTCCACCCGCGCACATAGTACACTTATCCATCGCACCTTTAATACCGAAAGCTCCGTCTCTAGGGAATTGCGGAGCGCCGAACGGACACGCGTAGAGGCAATATCCACAGCCGATACATTTATCTTTGTCGTGTAAAACGACGCCGTCGGTTCTGATATAGAAGCATTGAACCGGGCAAACCTGCGCGCAAGGCGCATCGGTGCAGTGCTGACAAGCGATAGAGCTTGAAACCTCCTGCCCCTCTATGCCCTCGTTTAAAGTGATAACCTTGCGCCTATTGATCTGCACGGGAACCCCGTGCGCCGAGCTGCAGGCTACCTGGCAACCATAGCAAGCGATGCAACGCTCGACATCGACGTAAAATTTTAATCTTGCCGGCATTTTATCTCCTTATGCTCTTTCTAGTCTGCAAAGACCGGCGTTAAATTCCGAAATTTGCGTATTTATGTCAAAGCCGTAGTTGGTAATCGTATTTGAGCTCTCGCCTCTGATATATGGCTTAGTACCCTCAGGGTAACGCTCGCTTAGATCCTCGCCTTGGAAAATTCCCGCGAAGTTATACGGCATAACAATACGATCAGGCGTTACGGCGTGCGAATAGATGCACTTGACTTTGATCTTCGTGCCTTGCGGCGAATGAATCCACATCATCTCGCCATCTTTGATACCTTTGTCAGCGGCAAGCTTAGGATTTACGTGCGCAAACATCTCCGGAGTAATCGCTGAAAGATACTTGCTCGTGCGCTCAATCATGCCCGCACCGCTTAAATTTACAAGCCTTAACGAGCTTACGATAGTAGGGAAGTCCTTGCTCCAATCCTGCTTTTTCTGCTCGGAAATAAATCTCGTAAAGACGCGGAAATTTCGTTTTTGATCCGCAAAGGTCGGATATTTCTCCACCAAATCCCATCTCGGCGAGTGGATCGGTTCGCGATGCTTTGGAATTTGATCCGCAAACTGCCAAACCTTCGCTCTTGCTCTTGCGTTTCCGCAAGGACAAATTCCAAACTCGCGGCATTTTTTAGCGATAATGCCACTATAATCTGTGCTCCACGTAGGCCCCATCTTGGCTTTTTCATCCTCGCTTAGCGTGATGCCTAAAACCTGCTCGATATTTGCCTTGGTAATCTCCGCGTGTCCGCCCGAAATTTTTGAGCCAGGAAGGGTAATGCTCTCGTCGGCTAGCTGCGAAACGCCGTCGTGTTCTAAGCCGAAGCGGTTTCTAAATCCCATACCGCCGTCGGCATAAGGCTTAGTTACGTCGTAAAGAATCGGCGTGCCCGGGTGTTGCGTATCCCAGCAAGGCCATGGAAGCCCGTAGTATTCGCCCTCTACTTCTCCACCTATGCCGCGCAAAGTATCGGGATCAAATAGATGCCAATTTTTCTGTTGTCTGCGAAATCTAGCTGCGGTACGACCGTTATTTCCAATACTTTGAGTATTGCGTGCGATCTCATCGGTAGCGTCGTCAGGCCAAACAAAATCGTCTTTAACCTGCTTAAGCTCGCCATCAACGATGCCCATCTTCATGCCGCGAACGTATTCGTCGTAAAAGCCGAATTTTTTCGCGAATAAAAACATTACCTCCTGATCCTCTTTGCTCTCAAATAGAGGCTTAACAATCTGAGTTCTCCACTGGCCGCTGCGGTTTGTAGCGCTTAGATGACCTT
This sequence comes from uncultured Campylobacter sp., assembly GCF_938045405.1. Classification (GTDB taxonomy): domain Bacteria; phylum Campylobacterota; class Campylobacteria; order Campylobacterales; family Campylobacteraceae; genus Campylobacter_B. The sequence goes on from NZ_CALIMW010000115.1 coordinate 6,827, forward strand.
CGCTCTCAAACTGCGTAGCTACCGGCAAAACATAAATTCCATCCGGTCTATCGTTTAGAATCGCTACTTCGTTTAAAAATGGCTCGGCGACTACCAGCATATCGATCTTACCTAACGCTTCTTGAGTCTCTCGAACGTGTGCCATAGAAGTAATTCCTGTGCCTTGCACCCAAAGAACGCGGACATTGCCACTACTTAAAACGGGCTCATTTTTCAAAACGCCCTGCCACCATTTAGATAGCGAAAAGCCCTTTTCGTTGCGCCAGTTTATCACATCTTGCTCGATGCTCGGATCGTAGTGAAAATACTCGGTAAAATTCGTACCAGGCACTTTTTCACCCTGCTTTTCGTGCGGCTGCTTAGTAGAGACGGCAAATCTTTTAATAAACTGCTCGTAATCTACGCCCCAGCCCTTGCAGAAGTGCTTCCAAGCGTTATCGGCTAGCCCGTAATACGCAGGTAAGCTATCGGAGAGATTGCACATATCGGTAGCGCCCTGAACATTATCATGGCCTCGAAGGATGTTGCAGCCGCCGCCCGGCTTGCCCATATTGCCTAGTATGAGCTGCAAAAGAGCCAAAATTCTAGTATTAGAACTTCCGATCGAGTGCTGTGTAATGCCTAGAGCCCAGCATAAAGTAGCGGGCTTTGTGGTAGCAAACATCCTCGTAAATTCTATCAGCTCCTCTTCTTTGCAGCCGGTGACATTGGCTACCTCTTTAGGATCCCACTTCTCAGCTTCGGCTCTAATCTCCTCTACAGCGTAGGTTCTGGTTTTTATTAGCTCCTTATCTTCCCAGCCGTTTTTAAAGATTAGATGCAGCATTCCGTACACAAACGCTATATCGGTTCCCGGACGAATTCTAATATACATATCGGCCTTAGCCGCAGTTCTAGTAAAATTTGGATCAACTACAACGATTTTCGCGCCGTTTCTATCGCGAGCCTGAAGAGCGTGCTTCATAGCTCCCACTGGATTTGCAACCGCGGAATTCGCACCTATAAAAAGGATCATTTTAGAATTTTTCGCCATATCGCCTACGTGATTTGTCATAGCTCCATAACCCCAAGTATTCGCCACACCGGCGACTGTTGCGCTATGTCAAATTCTAGCTACGTGGTCGTTGCTGTTCGTACCCCAAAAAGCTGCAAATTTTCTAAAGTAATACGCTTGTTCGTTGCAAAATTTAGCCGAGCCCAGAAACACTACACTATCTGGGCCGTCCTCTTTGCGAACTTGAAGCATTTTATCGCCGATTTCGTTAACGGCTTGCTCCCAACTTATGCGCTCCCATTTACCGCCAACCTTTTTGAGCGGATATTTAAGACGCATTTTAGATTTGGTTAGATCGATTTGATCGATTCCCTTACAGCAGTGACTGCCCTGCGAGATCGGGTGATCTACTGCCATATCTTGGCGAATCCAGGTATTGGTGCTCTCATCCACTTGAGCCTCGATACCGCAGCCTACGGAACAGATCGAACATATCGTTCGCTTCATAACGGAACCTGGAAATGGGTTTTTGATCTCTTGCTCAGTAGCGGCTCTTAGCGTATTATTTTCGCCAAACGCGGCTACGCTGCTCGCTCCTAAAGCGGCGAGTTTCAAAAACGATCTCCTTCCGATTGCATTCTCACTCATGAAAATTCTCCTAGTAAGCTACTTTATAGTATTTTTTCCACGCTTCACTCTCCCAGTAAAGCACCTCTTTTTTCGGTGATTTGCCACGAACGGTATCGCCATAGTCCTGCTCGCTTTTCGCTAGAGCCTGAGACGCGGCAACGCCCACGGCACCTACTGCGCCGATTTTTAGAGATTTTTTAAGAAAATCCCTGCGTTTGTTCTCCATGGTTTTCCTTTGTGAAGAAATCGCTTTAAATCTTTTATTGTAGTAACGCCTGTTACAGGATTTAAGTCTAATGAATTATAACGAAAAGGCAGTGAGATGGAAATTAAATTTTAAGTTACTTTTTAAATTTTATTTAAAATTCAAAATATAAAGTTCTAACTAAAAAACTACTCGCAAAACTCGAGCTTGCGAGTTTAAAATTTAACCGAAATTCTGCTTTCGCGTTAAGATTTCCGTTAAAAATTTTATTTATCAATCCAGATCAAAAATATCTTCCGGATTGGTAAATTTATTTTGATAGCCACCTTTTTTGATCGCTTCCTTAACGACGCTGCGATCTTTCTTTTGCGGAGCGGTAAGCGCTAAAAGCGAGCGCTCAAGCGCAAAAAAGCTTCTCATTAGTGCGCCTAATGATTTGAAAAAATCCGCCCGCACATGCCCGCACAAAAGCTCGCTAAACTCATCCACAAAGCTATTGGTGACATTCGTAAAAAGCTCTAACGCCAGCGCTTCGCCGTCTTGCGCGCCGACGAAATTTTTAGCGCATTGCGCGCTCGCAGTATTTTTACCATCCTGCGGGCCTATAAAATTTTTACTGCCATGCGAATCTACAGAATTTTTTCCGTCTTGCGCCGTCAAGCTCGCGCTATTCGTAAAATTTTGCTCGTTTGCCACGGAATTTTGTCCGTTTAAAACCGCGCTGTGTTTTGCAGCCGCGTCGCGCAGCAGAGTTGAATGCAGGTAAAAAATAAATCCCACATAATCCTCGCACTCTTTGCAAAGCTCCATATTGCGGCGAAATTTACTCTTTTTTAGCACGTCGATTACCGCGACACGCATACGTCCATCGTCGCGTCCCTCGTCGTAGAAGCTCGCACTCATCGGCACATTGGCGTATGAAAAATCAAAAAGCACGGAATTTTGCTCGCTTTTAAACGCTGCAAAATCGAATTTCGCCAAATTTTGAAATTCCGCCTCATCGCTAGGCACAATGGGCGAGCTGCGTAAAAACTCCAGCTGCTCCTTCCAGCGCTTAAATTTCGCATCCGTTTCATAGAAAAAAAACGGAATTGCAAAAAATTCGTAGTAGTAGCTTCTTGCTTGAAGTAGATTCGCATCCATTACATTGCCCCTTTTCTAGCATCTTCTATCTGCTTTTTTATCATTATTTTCGCCTTGCAATCGCCGCAGCAAAAAAGAGTCTTCATCTTTTCAGGCTCGTTTGCAAAATGCGC
>NZ_CALIMW010000116.1 GCF_938045405.1 uncultured Campylobacter sp.
GGGAAATCAAGAATTTTTCTATCTTCTAAAAAGGACGAACGATGAAATTTAAAAACTTAATTATATTGGCGCTAAGCGTGCTATTTTTGGGCTCATGCGCCAAAAGTCTGAGCCCAAAAGCGCCGATCGTAAAAAACTTCGACATCGCTAAATTTAGCGGCGGCTGGTATGAGATCGCCCGTATGAAGGGCGGCGGAGAGCTGCAAAATACCGCGTACGAGTGCTTCATCGATAAAAACTCCACGATCAATCTTTTAAAAACCGCCAAAACAAGCTCGGGCAAAATCGAAAACGAGCAGCACGTATTGGAGTTCGCAGGCGATAAAAACGTAGGCCTGCTCTATCAAAAAGGCCTGATTTCCGACTCTCTCTACCGCGTGGCGCAAGTCGACGGCGACTATCGCTACGCCCTAATCTTCGGCGCCGATACAAGCGAGCTGTATATCCTCTCGCGCACCAAAACCCTACCCGAGCCGATCCGCATCGTTTATCTAAAAAAGGCGAAGCACAGCGGCTACGACACCAAAAAAATCGTCTGGACGAAGCAGAAGTAATGGCTAATCAAAAATCATGTAAAGACCATACAGAGGCTTCGCTGCGGAACTTTAAAGAGCAAAATTTCGTATCGCAGAATTCCAGCTTGAAAAATTTTACGGAACAGAATTTCACAAGCAATGGAGAAAATTCATCTCAAAATATTAAACGCCCAAGGCAAGAGTTGAGTGAAAACAAAGCCGGCGATGCGCACCGCGCAGATGAAGCAGGCACCAACACCTCTTGCAGCAATGAAACGACTTTTGGCAGTAAAACGGCTTATAACGACGCTTGCAGCAATGACGTAGACGTGCAGGCTCAAGGCACGCTTCCTGCTTGTGCGGAAGTGCTGCGTGCGCGCCTAAGCGAGCAGTTCACACGTGGCGAGATTTTCGCAACGCTACAAGGCGCAAACCGCGATAATGTGCGCGCCGTAGCGATCGGTAACTTCGACGGCATGCACCTTGGACATCAAAAATTATTTGAGCGCCTAGGCGAGCAAGGCGCAATAATCGTAATCCTAGCTGGTGGTGGCACGAAGCTAACCCCTTTTGCGTCGCGGCAGGCTTTTACGGACAAAAAGATTTTTTATTGCGATCTACGCGCTATCAAAAGCCTTAGCGGAGGCGAATTTATCGCACTTTTAAGGCAGAATTTCATAAATTTACAAAAAATTGTCGTCGGCGAGGACTTTAGATTTGGGCGTGATCGGGCGTGGGACGTAGAATTTTTAAGGCGCGAATTTCGCGGGCAAACCTGCGTCTTAGGGGAGTTTTGCTTAAGCGGCGGCGGCGTGCATTCAAGTAGGATCAAGGAACTTTTATCGCGCGGACGGTGCGAAGAAGCGGCGGAACTTTTGGGGCGAGATTACGAGATCTGCGGGCGGATCGTGCGCGGTCAGGGGCGCGGGGCGCGGGAGTTCGTAGCGACGCTAAATCTTGATGCGAGCGGCTATTTTATGCCAAAAAGCGGCGTATATGCGAGCCTAGTACGCGCCGGAAGCAAGGAATTTGCAAGCGTGAGCTTCTTGGGACATAGGCTCAGCACTGATGGGGCTTTTGCGATTGAAACGCACATTTTAGAGGATTTTGCGGGCTTTGAAGCGGGTTTAAATTCCGCACAAGATCGCGCGCCGTGCTGCGGGGGGCAAGCCGCACATTTTGCGCAAAATTTAGATGAAATTTCGGCGTGTAATTCAGTAGAAATTTCTACACAAAATTTTGCGGCGAGTGAGAGCTTGGACGCCGAAAATAAAAATTTAGAGGTTGCGGACAAAAACAGCGGCGCGAAATTTGCTTGCGTGAAATTTATAAAGTTCCTACGTGAAAATCGCAAATTTAGCGATCTAGCGCAGCTTAAAGAGCAGATTTTAAAAGACGCTACGGAGGCGGAGGCGGTACTACGAAGCCGCAAATTTTAATCTACGGCTTGTAAGCTTAAAGATGAAATTTGCGGGCTGTGCGCTTTGAATTTAATGCATCCGTCTGCGTCGTCCCGTATAAAAGTCGTGTGCCCGTTGTCACTGAGAATACTTGGTGCACCGCCGCGTCTGCGATGCCATATGGGAAGTGCGCACAAAAGCGGCGCGCAAACCGATAAAAAGTTGTTAAATTTTAATGGCGTACCGCCTGCAGGACTTTAACGCACCTTGAGCTTCAGCTCATGCAAAACAAGGCAAGTGCAAGCTGCGCCGAGAATTGAGAACGATAAAAAATCTTAGTTGTGCTGCGAAGCTTTAAAATTTAGCAGGGCTGAGCTTCCGAGCAAGAGCCAAGCGGCTAAATTATACGCCTAGCTAAACGCGGGATTTTGTCAAGCGGGCTCCATTTTACGGCGCGTAAAATCGCAAAATGGGCGCGAAATTCTACCAATATAGCTTTGGCTATGCTTTTAGTTTAAGTTCGTAATTAAAGAATTTAAAGGAGCTGTTTTGGCAGTGCGAGATTTGGCGGCGTAAAATTTAATGCTGAGAAATTCCAAGCCCGCTAAATACGGCGCAAAATTTTAAGAACGTATTTGCGCGGTGCGGAATTTTAGTGTCTTGTCAAGCAAGACGTGAAATTTAATCATGCATCGAGCATATCCGGGCTAGAAGTTGGGCGCAAACTGCGATGCAGCTCGCTTGCATCAAAAGCGCTCATGCTGCGTTTAAAATTTAGGTATGCTTACGCGCGGGGCAAACTAAGCGCAAAAATTCCATGCGTAGCGGTCGCAAATCGAGTGTCGTGCAAGCGCAGGAAGCACGGTGTGAGAATTCTGCGCTCAGTATGCGCAGAAAATATAAATCGAGTGCTGCGCTAATAGCGAAACTAAAAAGGAAACGTATGAAAGACGAAATTTTTAAAGAGCCTATCAAAAAACAGTTTGAGTTTGACGCCAGCGTCGCGTCGGTTTTTGATGATATGATCGGGCGCAGCGTGCCGTTCTATGAGGCTAGCACGCGGCTTGGCAGCGAGCTTTTAGCACGTATATTGCCACAAAAGGCCCGCGTGATCGATCTTGGCTGCTCGACTGCGACCGCGCTGCTGGCGCTGTTTGCGCTGCGCCCCGATCTGCGGCTGTGCGGCATCGACAGCTCGGAGGCGATGATACAAAACGCCCGCGCCAAGGCGGCAGCGTTCGGCGCGAAGCTCGAGCTTAGCGTATCGGACGTGCTGGATGCGAGCCTCGCGGACTGCGACGCCGTGATTTTAAACTACACCCTGCAGTTCATCAGACCGCCGCGCCGCGCCGCGCTAGTGAGTAAAATTTACGACGGATTGCGCGAGGGCGGGGTTTTGATCTTTAGCGAAAAGATCGTCTACGAAGAGCCTGCGCTCGCGCGTCAGATGATCGAAATTTACGAGGATTACAAGCGCGCGCAGGGCTACTCGCGCTACGAGATCGCGCAAAAACGCGAGGCGCTCGAAAACGTACTCGTGCCCTACACCGAGGCGGAAAACCGCGCCTTGGCGCTAAGCGCAGGCTTTAAACGCGTCGAAAGTATCTTTAAATGGGCAAATTTTATGAGCTTCGCGGCGTTTAAATAGAAGTTCAAATTGCAAGAAGCAAAATTATTTTTAAAAATTCCAAAAAATGAAATTCTACGAGCCGCCCTATTTTTGGTGGCATGATAAAAGCTTCATCTAAATTCTTTGGAATTTGACAATTAAATTTTGATGCAGATTAGATTATCCAAACAGCGCGAATGCATAATTCTAACTGTATGCAAGACGGCGCAGATAAAATTTATCGTCACCTATGATTTAAAAATTCCGTCACAAGCCAGAACCACGCAAGTCATTAGAATTTGACAAAATTTTAAAATTCCTACGGAATTTTAAAATTCATAACTCAGGCAAAATTACAAAATTTTACAAAATTCTCAAAAAATTCAAATGTCAAAAAAGCGTGGCTGTATAACGGGTATAAAAAAAGCGCCCGCCGTTTGACGGACGCCGTGTATAAATCGCGGGGCGAAATAAACGCCGCCGCGAGCAAAGGAGCTTATTTATCTCTTAAATTTAACTCGCTAACGAGCTTGGA
>NZ_CALIMW010000117.1 GCF_938045405.1 uncultured Campylobacter sp.
TTTCATCTCCGCCGCGTTGCCGTGCGCTTTTGCCCCTGCATTCGCCCGAGCGCGCATCCTCTCCCGTCTGTGCAGCGCTTTTGCTCTGCTGCGTTTCGCGCCCCTGCGCCGCCTCCTCGCGTAAAATTTCAACCGCCGTAGCGATCAAAGCTTTAAAATCCTCCTCGCCTACGTAGCCCATAGCGTCCTTTTGCAGCGTGCCGCCCTCTTGCCGCCCGCGCAGCAGGCTGTCCGCTAGCGCAAAATACGCCGCCGCATCCCCTTGCAGCCGCCAAAACCGCTCGTATAAATCTGGCACTTTAAAGCCGTCGCGCTCAAAATCTCGCGCTAAACTTAGCGCTTCGTCGTTCGCAGCCATTTTGCCATCCTCACTTTTGAAATTTTATTTTGATAATTCTAGCGTAAATTTAGGTTAAATTTTGAAGGCGACTTATTTTATATGTCAAAATTCCAGTAAAAAATATGTGAGATTAAATTCGGCGGCGAATTAAAATTTAGAAGTGTGCCGAGCCCCATAGAGCCCGGCTAAATTTTAAAATAGCTCTTAAATTTAAAAGCTATCGTCTCTTTTTTCAAAGATCAGATGCAGCACGTATGTCACGGCGAAGGTCAAGGTGCTAGGCACGATCCAGCCGAGCATCGAGTCGTAAAACGGCATCATCTTCACAAACGATGTCACAAGCGGCACCGAAATCCCCAAAATATCAAGTCCATTTATGACGCCCTCGACGACGCAAACATAGACGCAGGCGCGGTAAATCAGCTTGCTCGAATCGATCCACGGATTAATCAGCGAGAGGATTATCAGCATGATCGAGATCGGATAGATGGCGACGAGTACGGGGATAGAGCCTTTGATGATGGTCGTAAGGCCGAAATTTGCGACTCCAAAGCCGATCACGCACCAAGCGATCGCCCAGGTTTTATATTTGATCTTGCCCTTCGTAAGCTCTTCGAAGTATTCGCTAGCCGAGCTTATAAGCCCTAACGTCGTGGTGATGCAGGCTAGGAAAAACGCGCTGCCTAGGATCACGACGCCAATTCTTCCGAAATAATGATCGCTTACTCGCGACAAAAGCTCCGCTCCGTTGATATTCGGCGTATCTTTGAAAAGCTCAGCAGAGGTCGCGCCCAGATAGCCCAGCATAAAATATATCGTCATCAGTATGACGCCCGACATCATTCCCGCTTTTATCGTGGAGGTTACAAGGTGCTTTTCGTCGCTCACGCCGGTTGCTTTAATGGCGTTAATTACGATGATTCCAAATGCCAGCGACGCAAGCGCGTCCATCGTCTGATAGCCCTCTACGAAGCCCTTTGCTGCGGCATGATCGACATACTCTCCGCTAGGAGCGACGAAGCTTCCGATCGGAAATAAAAATCCCGCGCCGAAAAGCAGCAAAATAAGCGCCAAAAGTATCGGCGTGAGGTATTTTCCGAGCAGATCTACGAGCTTTGAAGGGTTCATACAGATGTAATAGTTCAGCGCAAAATATGCCGCAGAATAAACAAATAGCCAAATTTGAAGGCGCTCTTCCGCAATAAAAGGCTTAATCGCGATGTCAAAAGGCATATTCGCCGCGCGCGGTATCGCAAAAAGAGGCCCGATCGTAAGATATAAAAGCGCGGTAAAAACGATCGCAAACACCGGATCTATGCGGCGCACTAGGCTCTGAAGCCCCTTAGCGCGCGCAATGCCTGCGACGCCGAGAACCGGCAGAAGCACCGCCGTAGCGCAAAAAAACATTATCGCGACATAAAAATTCTGTCCGGAATCCTTGCCTAAGCCCGGCGGAAAAATAAAATTTCCCGCACCGAAAAACATCGCAAATAGCGTAAGCGATATCGTCAAAAACTGGCTTCTACTAAGCTTGCCCTTCATCTTAAACCTTCTTTAAATAAAGTGAAGTTTGTATTATAGTTATAAATGTTTAAAACATATTTAAATTTAGCCACAAATCCTCTATCTCGTGATTTTTAATTCCGCAAACAGCACGCGGGGCGGCTAAAATTTTAAAAATTTTAAGTATAATTTCGCGAAATTCAAGGCTAAATTTAGACAAAATGAGCGAGGGATAAAGATGGCGAAGATTAAAACCACGATTTTTGAATGCCAGCACTGCGGCAATCAGCAAAGCAGATGGCTCGGCAGATGCCCCGACTGCGGCGCATTCGATAGCTTCGTCGAGCTCAAGCCCGCTCAAATAAAAGCGCTAAAAGAGATCGAGGGCGAGCTTACCCGCGCCTCGTCCGCAAGCGCCAAAGCGATCAGCGAGATACAGATCGAGCAAATTTCACGCATCGACACCAAGGATAGCGAGCTAAATTTAGTCCTCGGAGGCGGCGTCGTAGAGGGCTCGCTCGTGCTAATCGGCGGCAGCCCGGGCATCGGAAAATCCACGCTACTGCTTAAGATCGCGGCAAATTTAGCAAGCGGCGGCCGCGCCGTGCTTTACGTAAGCGGCGAAGAGAGCGCTAGCCAGATCAAAATGCGCGCGCAGCGGCTGGGTGCGATAAGCGAGCAGCTGTTTTTGCTCACCGAGATCAATCTGGGCGCCGTGCTTGAAGAGGTGGAGCGCAGGGATTATAAGTTTATCGTCATCGACAGCATCCAGACGCTTTTTAGCGACAAAGCCTCCTCTGCGCCTGGCTCAATCACGCAGGTGCGCGAGATCACATTTGAGCTGATGCGACTTGCCAAAGCGCGCGGGATTTCGATCTTCATCATCGGCCACATCACCAAGGAGGGCTCGATCGCGGGCCCGCGCATACTAGAGCATATGGTGGACGTGGTGCTGTATTTCGAGGGCGATGCGAGCAAACAGCTTAGAATTTTGCGCGGTTTTAAAAACCGCTTCGGAGCTACGAGCGAGGTGGGGATTTTCGAGATGGGGCCGCACGGGCTCGTAAGCGCAAAGGACGTCGCGAGTAAATTTTTCACGCGCGGCAAGGCGGTAAGCGGCTCGGCGATCACGATCACGATGGAGGGCACGCGCGCGCTCGTCGTGGAGATCCAAGCGCTCGTGTGCGAGAGCGGCTACCCGAAGCGCAGCGCCACGGGCTTTGATAAAAACCGCCTCGATATGCTTCTGGCGCTACTTGATCGCAAGCTTGAGATCGGGCTTGGCGGATATGACGTCTTCGTAAACGTCAGCGGCGGCGTAAAAATCACCGAAACAGCGTGCGATCTTGCCGTCGTCGCGGCGATCGTAAGCAGCTTCAAAAACCGCCCGATCAGCAAAGAGAGCGTCTTCATCGGCGAGGTGAGCCTAAACGGCGAGATCAGAGAGATCTTCAACCTCGATGCGCGCCTGAAAGAAGCCGCGATGCAGAAATTTAAAAACGCGATCGTCCCGATGAAGCCGCAAAACGCGCAGGGACTTAAAATTTTTCACGCCACCGAGATCACACAAATTTTAGATTGGATGTGAGGCGGCGCGCTTCTTAGCCTCGGCTTGGCGGGCGGCGCAAGCGAGCGGAAATGGACTTTGAGCGGCAAGGGACGCGTTGCTTTTGCATGGGCGCGGCGAAGGGCACAAGTGCGCCGCTTTTTGCATGGCTCACAAGCAAGCGCAAATGAGCTTGATCGCTAAGGCGCGATTTTTGGAATTTCACGTATCGTAGCGGCTCAAAAATTCGTTTGAGATTTAAAACGGCTCGGCGACGGTGCGGTTAAAATTTAATCATTCGCGGCACATCCTAGTGAGCAAGATAGGCGCTTTGCAGCATAAATTTTAAAATTTTGCCACAATGCGGCGCAAAGCCAAGCCCGATAGGTCCTTGCGTCACACAAAATTCTATCGCGGCGCGCAGGACGTATCGCATAGGGCTAAGAGCCGGTAAAATTTTAGCGGCGCCAAGCTCTCATGCGCGGGTGCGGATACCACAAGCAAAGTATCGCGCGCCGAGCCGAATGAGCGCTACTGCGATACGCTGCAACCTAGGGGGCTTGCTAACGAGACGCTACGCAAGCCAAAGCGCGCAGGTCCGCCTCACGTAGCCAAAAGACAAAGCCTACAAGGCGGCAAGATAGCAACGCAGCGAGAGCGCAATGAAATTTTAACGCAGACCGCATAAGCCGTCGGCAAAGCCTAATTCTACGGACAGGTTCCGCGGATAAAATTTACTAAATTTAGCGCGGATAAAATTTTATAAATTTAAACGGAAAGGTGCGTATGAGCCCAAACGTAATCGTAAAATTCGTCATTTTGTTTTTCATCAGGGCGCAAAGCTTAAACGTCAAATTTAGCAAGCTCGACGCCGTCGTGTCGCACGCTTACGCCAAATATGGGGCGCTCTTTAAACTAAGCGTGCCGCTACTTGCAGCAGCATCGGTATTTGCGCTGTTTAACCTATACGATTTTGCCAAAGCAAACTACGCGCTGACGATCTTTTTGCTTGCTTTGGGTTCGCCACTGCTTGCGTATAGCTTTTTTAAAGCGATAAAATCGGCGATGACCTTCGCGCTATTTGTGATCCCTTTTGCGGCGGTGTTTGCGATCATCGCGGTGACGGGCGCACAGAAGCTTGATAACTCGCTAAATTTTAACATCGTCTTTCCGCTATTTTTCACCCTCGTGTGGTTTGCGATGTCGGTGATCGCCGATGAGGACGTGGCGCAGATCATGAATAAGATCGTATCGAAGCTCTCGACGCTTTTCGTGACGATTTTCATCCTTTACAACTACGAGGCGCTGCATGGGATTTTAACCGCGGGCGCGGGAGGGTATCGCGCGGGCAGCGACGAGCTAAACGCGCTTGATCTGGTGTTTATGACGATTAGATTTTTTACGCTGCCTTCGATTTTTACGTTGATGATTTTTGAGATCAAAGATTATCTTTTTATCAGATACGGCGCGTTCGTGCAGGCTCAGCAGGAGCGCATGGAGGATTTAAAAAATTCCAAGGGCCCGGAGTAAAATTTAAAGCTTAGCCAAACATAATTTCAAGGCTTTGCCGCGCGGAATTCTAAAGTTTAGCTACGCGAAAACCACCGCGCGATCAAAGCTCAACCGCACAAAAACCGCCGTCACGCAATCTTGGCAAATCGCGAGGCTCACCGCATAGAAGCTACCGCCAAGCAATTGTTAAAAAGTTCAAAGAAAGACCTGCCAACTCAAAAGGAAATTTAGAAGTGCTGCAGGCTGGAAATGACCTCATGGCATATCAAATTGATGAAACAAGAAGGCTTAGAGTTACCTTAATGACACAGGCTAATGCCATAACCAATTATCTTTCGGCCCAAAATAACAAAGAAATTTTGCAAGACGCCAAAAGCAAAAAAATGAAAGAAGGGAAAAACGATTGGGAAGGGAAGTCGGATTTAAATGCAATCAAATTTTAATTTATTATAATTGCTTGTTTTCAATTTTATGCAAAGGAGAATTGCAATGAAAAAGGTAATTGTCAGTATGTTGGCCGTAGGTGCTTTTATTTTTCTAACAGGTTGTGAGGAGAAGCCAAAAACAAGGGATTATTACAAACAACATGTCGAAGAAGCTAAAATTAAAGCTCAAGAATGTGCAAAAAAAGAAAGAATGAGTAAAAATGAGCAAGAAGACTGTTCTAATGCCAAATTTGTTACAGAAGCCGGCACAAATACGTGGGAAGGAAAATCCGACCCTAACGCGCTCAAATACGAATAGCTTTTATTAAGATCGTCGCGCAGTGAAATTTAAAAGCTGCGCGAGCCGATACCTACGATGCGACGGCGGCGATCCGTCGCGATCACAAAAAGCGGCACTACCTGCTTTTGCGCACGACGCCTGCTAAAAGCTCCTGCGTGGAGGACATTTTTAAATTTCATCTGCAAAAGCCCGCTTTCCGCACAGGGCACGGCGCTTGCTTCGCAATTAAGCGAGCGTTTAAATTCCGAAGCCTGACGCAGAGAAATCGCACAGCAAGAATTAGGACGGAATTTTGTTTTTGAAATTTTACCTTTAAAATTCCAAGGCGGCGCACTACCTAGATTTTAGAGGTGCGCCGTTATATCAGCGCCTTTTGTTTTGCGCCTAAAGGGGACTTTTTAAAAATTTGCTTTGAGAGCGAAGTAAAATTTAGACTTAAGCGGTCGAATTTCTCTTCACAATTTCAGAGAAATTTTAAAATTTATAACGCGCAAATTTCGCCCGAAATTTTCAAATTTAAACGCCTAATTTTAGAGACGAAATTTTAATACTATGCGGGATTAAAATTTAAATCCGTAGAGCGAATGGAGGGTTTTAAGCGCGTAGCCCTCGAGCATAAGGTGTTTAAATGCACGCAAGCTTGCAGATTTAAGATTTTAATTTGCCTTTTTTCAAAAACATACGCGCGGTCCGCGACGTAGGCATGATATCTAGATTTAAATTTATAATAAAAAGACCCCCCTAAAATCCATAGACGAACTGCTGGCATCAAAAACGGAATTTCAATCACGCCGAGCGGCTTGAATTCCGATCGATATCGATGAGCTTTTAACGCGATGGATCGGAATTTTAAATCGCTGAAGCATCCAAAATTCCGATCCACAATTGAATTTAAAATTCTAAAAGAAGCTGTATATGTCGTCTAAAAGGAAGTATTTTTTATCGACGGTGCCTTTGTAGAAAGGCTCAAAAGTATCGTTATACGCTTTTTTGAAAAAACCCTCTTTGCTGAGTGAGATGAGCGCTTGATTGACGGCTTCTGCAAGTTCAGAGTTGCCTTTTTGCATCGCGATGCCTAAAAATACGTTCTCGCCAAGACTTTTGATATTAACCTCGACGCTAGGATCTGCGACCGGATAGACCATCACAAATAGATTATCGTCGCACGCGCCGTCGATCTCGCCGCTTTTTAACCGCTTGTAGCAATCGGAGGAATTTTTGCAATACACTAGATTGTAGCCGCCGTCCTTTTGCATAAACGCTTCGCCCGTCGAGCCGCGAATGACGCCTACTTTCTTACCTCGCAGATCGCTCATTTTTTGGATATTGTCGCTTTTTCTGGTTAAAACTCCGGAATTTACCGAAAGATAGGGCATCGAAAACTCATAATTTTTCTTTCTCTCCTCAGTAACGCTTGCAGCCGCGATAAGCATATCTGCCTGATTATTTTGAATGGACGGAAAGCGCGCTTGCGCCGATACCGGTATGAGCTCGATCCTGCCGCCGGTATCGCCTAAAATTTTGCCTCCGATTGCATTAGCAAGCTCTACGTCAAAGCCCTCAAAGCCGTTATCCGTAACTCTACTAAATGGAGGCTCATTTTCATAAACGGCGATACGAATGACTTTACTCTGCTTTATTTGGCTTAAAGAATTCGCAAGCGCAAAGATGCAAGATAAAAGAATTAAAAACAGTGATTTTTTCATTTCAAATTCCTTTTTTATTAAAAAAAGCTGTAAAGATCGTCGAGTAAGAAATATTTTTTATCGACGGTGCCTTTATAGAAGGATTCGAAAGTATCCTCGTAAGCCTTTTTGAAAAAGCCCTCTTTGCTAAGCGCAATCAAGCCTTTATTGATCGCTTCTAGCAGCTCCGCGTTACCCTTTTGCACCGCGACGCCCAAGAATACATTATCGCCTAAATTTTTTATATTGACCTCGACTGCAGGATCTACGATCGGATAGACCATTACAAAAAGGTTGTTGTTGCAATACCCGTCGATCTCGCCACTTTTTAATCTCCTATAGCAATCGACCGAATCGTTGCAATAAGAAACATTATAACCGCCGTCCTTTTTGATATATGCCTCGCCGGTAGTCTTGCGGATGACGCCGATCTTTTTGCCCATCAGATCGCCTATTTTGTGAATATTTGAGTCTTTTTTCGTTAAAATTCCCAAATTCACCGTAAAATACGGCATCGAGAAATCCACGCTGCCTTTACGCTCTTCAGTGATACTTGCAGCCGCGATTATCATATCTGCCTGATTGTTTTGCAGCATCGGAAAACGCACTTCGTTTGTTACCGGTATGAGCTCGATACGACCGCCGCTGTTACCGAAAATTTTACCGGCTAGCGCGTTGGCAAGCTCGACTTCGAAGCCTTCAAAGCCTTTCTCGCTTGACTTGCTAAAAGGCGGCTCATTTTCATAAACGCCTACTCTGATAACCTTGCTTTGCTTTATTTCGCTTAAGGAATTCGCAAAAACAAAGATCGCCGACAATAGAATAAGAAAAAATGACTTTTTCATAATTTCCTCCTTGAATTTTAAATTTTTCGTAATTGTAATGTAAATTTTCTTAAAATTTCATTTTGCCAGAACTGAAATTATTCCCTAAATTGCGAGCTTAGCGATAAAATTTCGCAACTAAAATTTCTAAGCATAATGATAGAGGCTTTTTAAATTTTGCTACCTTGCGCCAAACCCTGCCTGCTCTCATTAAATTTTAGCGCTTCGCTATAAAATTATGTGCGTCTATTAGCGCCATAAAAATAGCGCGCCGCTGCGAAATTCTATGGAATTTTATAAATTCTGCAACGACGCGTTAGTAAAATCTTACAATCTAAACCAAGCTCGCAAAGTCGGGCAAAATAGCAAGACTATGCGAGCCTTTTAAATTTTACCTAGCGAGAGCACACAGCTATGCTTACGAAAACAAACACAGGCGAGACGTACCGCTATGCCCACCTAAAATAAGCTATAAAGATCATCTAGCAAGAAATATTTTTTCTCCGCAGTGCCCTTGTAATACGGCTCGATAGTCTCGTCATAGGTCTTTTTCATAAAGCCGTTCTTACTTAGCTTGACTAGCTCGCCGTTTAAGAACTCAAGCAGATCCTTATTGCCCTTAGAAACCGCAATGCCTAAGAAATCCGAAACGCCTAAATTCTTGATATTTACCTCGGTGTCGCTGTCGATTACGGCATAAGCTAAAACTATCAGATTATCCGTCGCATATCCGATGCCCTTACCGTCCTTTAGCATTTTATAGCATTCGTTTGCGGTAGCGCAATTTACAATTTCAAAACCCTCTTTTCTAAAATACGCTTCGCCCGTAGTTCCGGTTTCTGCGATGATCGGCTTGCCGTGCAGATCCGATACAGTCTTGATCCTATCGCCGGCGCGGGTTAGCACGCCGATATTTACTGCGAAATACGGCGTCGTAAAATCGACTAGCTGCTTGCGCTCATTTGTGATCGTAAAGGTCGCAAGCACCATATCTACTTTATTTTCTTCCAACGCTTTTAAACGTTCACTAGCCTTTACGGGCACGAATTCTACCTTGCCCGCCTTGCCACCGAATATATCTTTTGATAGCGCCTCGGCTAGGGTCACCTCAAATCCTTGAAATTTGCCGTCTTCAAATTTACTAAAAGGCGGTTGCGCCTCAAATACGCCTACGCGCACACTGCCCGATTGCCTAATCTCTGATAGGGTATTTGCCACTACACTACTTGTAAATAGCAATAAAATTCCCAAAATTATCTTTTTCATATCGTTCCTTTAATTACAATGTTTAGCCTAGCCACGCATTCGCGTCGCTTCGGCAAGCCGTCTTAAGCCGGTCGTATATTATTCGCTCACTTCTCCTTTTGACATTTTTTAAAATTTCTTTACCTTTTTGAAATTTTGCGGCGCATTTTACGCAAATTTCATTTAAAATACATTTAATCTGCGCCGTGATTTAGATCCCAATCGATCTCTCCTAGACCGTGCGCGCGTAGATATTCGTTGCATCTGCTAAAATGCCTGCAGCCGAAAAACGCCCCTCCTGCAAGCGGACTGGGATGCGCGGCGGTTAAAATGAGATGCTTCTGCGCATCGATCAGCGCAGATTTTGCTTTGGCGAAATTTCCCCACAGCATAAAGACCAAGCTTTGCCTCCTCGCGCTTAAAATTTTAATCACGGCGTCGGTAAAAATTTGCCAACCAAAGCCGCTGTGCGAGTTCGCGCGGTTCGCACCCACGCTAAGGCTCGCGTTAAGTAGCAGCACGCCCTGCTTCGCCCAGTAGCTCAGATCGCCGCTTTCAGGCTCGCTGATACCCAGATCGCTCTTAATCTCTTTGTAGATATTTACGAGGCTGGGCGGAATTCGCACGCCGCGCGGCACCGAAAAGCTAAGCCCCATCGCCTGATGCGCGCCGTGGTAGGGATCCTGCCCCAAAATCACCGCGCGCACCCGCTCAAACGGGGTGAGATTGAAGGCGTTAAAGATCAAATTTCCCGGCGGATAGACGATCTCGCGCGCCTTTGCGGCGAGCAGGTTTTCTTTGATCTTCGCAAAATACTCGCTTAAAAATTCCTCCCTAAGCGCCTCTTTCCAGCCGCTCTCAATCCTCACGTCGTCTAAGTTTATCTGCATGCTAGCCCTTTAAGCTTTAATGAATTAACGCCATAATTTTACAATAAATTTTAAAAATAGCGTCGCGACCAATTACAGATGCGTCCATTAATACCCCATTTTATTTATTTGAATTATATTAAGTTCCGGATAAAAAATAACCTCGTGATCATAATCGTCCGGCTGTCCCGATTCGTGCTCTTTTTTGTGCCATATTCGCCTTTTATCATTCACTATTGCCGTTATATTTAAATTTTTGATCGAACCATATATCAAATATTCCCGACTGCCGGCATAGTGATAAAACGGCGCTGCCCACGACAATTTAAATTCGTGTAAATTTTTAGTTTGGGCTATGCAATCTGACTCGGAAACAAGTTTGTAACCCTCTTGCAGCATTTTTTGTTGCGTCACGGCAAAAGGCTTATCCGCTTTTATAAAATGCGTATAGCATATACAAGTCTGCCATTTATTGAAACAAACACCATCGGGAATCTTTTTGCGATATATCAGCAAAGTTTCGCCCTTTCTACTTGTTAGAGATTCAAATTTAGCCAAATCTCGATCTTTTACGTACGGGAATTTAAATAAAGGCGAAATTTGAGCATATAAACATATACACGTTATCAATAAGAAAAGCGGTAAAATGACTACAAGTGTCGTAATCTTGATGACTTTCCACAATGTTTTTAATATCTTTACTGCTTGCATTAAGATTT
>NZ_CALIMW010000118.1 GCF_938045405.1 uncultured Campylobacter sp.
AGCGCCGCGGAAGCGGAGAAAATTCTAGACAAAGCGATCAAGGCTTATAAATAATACATTTTTGCGCGTTCGGCGCTAAAATTTAATCAAAATTTGACCGAGCTGATCGGTCAAATTTATTTTTAAATTTTAATTCTGAAAATTTTCAAATCTTGCGATGCTTTGAATTCCACGCAAATTTTGCCTAAAATCTATTCTTGGTTTTTACTGCTCGTTTTTTGGCATTCGCACAGCATGGCGTTTTGAGCGCGCTAAATTTCAAATCTTATATCATTGCACCGAAATACTTTGTGTTCGCGCCACAAATTTAACACTGGTGTAGCTATCTCTCTAGTATCACGCGTGTAGACTAAAAAGCAGGCAAGATAAATTTTTAAAAGTTATCGTGACTGGCGAGCCCTGCAACTCCAATCTTCGCTCTAATATCCATATATGATACATGCAAGGGTGATAATTTATACCGATAAAATTTTGATCCATAAATTTAAGCCTACGCGATTTATAATATAAATTTTGAAATTTCAATATCTATGTTTTACGGAAAAGATCGCGAGCGGTATTATAGGCGAGCATTTTGATCCGTTATATCGCTTAAATTTTTAAAATTTAAGCGATATAAGCGATTGACTATTGCTGCCTTTTTAAAATTTGCCAATAAAATCCATAAATTTAATTCTAAGACGGCTTTTGTTATAGCGGGACGCCGAATGCTTGATTAAATTTTAAAACTGCATCTCCCATGTGAGTTTATAGTTCCTACCCGGCGAGTAAAAGCGGTTGATACCAAGCCCTGTTTCTTGATCTATCAGATTGCTAGTTCCAAAAGGCCTTATTGACCTGGCGCTTTCCCAAGTGATATATTTACGATCGGTTATATTATATATGCCTGCACGAAGCGTCAGATATTTTATCGGCTTTACGTATGTTACGAAGTCTATCGTCGTATATCCACCGCTTCTCCATTCCACTTCGCTATTGCTTACAGGTTTGCCGTTTACGATTTTGCCGCCTAGATACTGCTCGTACCAATACATATTGTAGGTATCTCTCGCCTTTTTCGCAGCTACCGCGGTTACGAACAGATCCGCGCCGTATTTATCGCCCGGGCTTTGATAGCCTACGCTATAAACCGCCGTTCGCGGCTGGATCGCATTCATCGGCGTATCGGTTTTGCCGTGACCTATATCCATTCTGCCTTTTTGAATACTTAGCTTATATCCTATATGAAAGCCCTGTAGAGGCTGCCAAATTTGATCCAAAGCCAGTCTCGAGTCTATCTCTATTCCTCTTACTCTTGCTTTTGGACGATTTACGTTTTGATACACAGAAGTAGGCATTGTACTTCCACCGTTTCCGTAAGGAAGCTGGAATTCCCCCTTGTATTGTAAATCTATAAAATTCCTATAATCCGTTTGGAATAAATTCAATGTAACGAAGCTTGGAGAATTATGAAGCGTAAAGGCAATCTCTTTAGTCTTTGCGGTCTCTTTTTTCAAATCCAAATTAGGATATATCGAAAAATCACGGTGCTGGAAAGTGAAGTAAATTTCATCCGAAGTAGGCGCCCTAAATCCGTTTGCATATTTAAGCTGAATTCTAAAAAAATCGAGCGGATCGATATTTGTAGATATCGAATACGAGTTTGCTGAATATTTTCTTTTTTGAGAAGCCAAATACATAGCATTGGCTTCCGCATTGGCGTCTCGATGGGCCTTTATCTCGGCATTGGACGGATTGCCGGGAAGCGGCGTATAGGGAACGAACATACCGATAAACAGATCGGTCGGAATTTTAGGCGTCACGCCGGGAGTGTAGCTTGGATTATGCTTCACTCTGTCGTATCTATAATTAAGATCAAAGCCTAGGATATCGTTTATGCGAAAATCATCCCCCACATAAAGCGCTCCGGTTTTAGTCTCAACCGGAATAAGAAAGCTAAAAGGATCGTCTTCGTGGCTACAAAGCGTTACATAGTCGTTTCCGTTGTATAGCTTACATTTATCCGCATACCAAGTGCCGAGCATAGGAAAGTCGGGGTTAGTATTTCTTACGCCGAAAAAGGTTTCGGCCCACCACTGTTTATTCGTAGGCTCGTATCCTTGTCTGTTTACCATTCGCTTATCGCTTTTACTAAAAAGCCCGCCGTAGCTTAAGGTGTGCTCTGAGCTTTTGATAGTAAAATCCTTGGTAAGATCGAGATTTAATTGTTTTGTATCGGTGATGAGATCCCTGTCTTTCCAGTTGTTATCTACAAAGCCGTATTGGCTCGGCAATAAGAGAGAATCGCCGTTCCAGCTATCTTTTGGATTGATTACCGCATAGTTTCCTTTGCCATTAGGGGTAGGTACAGGGGTAAGGTCGTAGTGCTGATAGCTCCACGTATTTGTATCAAATAGATCGATACCCTTTGAGCAGTTATAGTTATCGCAATTGACTAAAATATCGGAGACTCCTCCCGTGTTTAATTCATTCGTGTATCCTTGGTACGCGTTATCATCTACTTTATTGCCTCTGCTATCTATTACGATATCTCTTGTTCTAGGTATGGGCACGGGACTCCACCACGGCTGTTCGTAATACGTCTCGGTAGAGTGTTGGAGCTCTCCTCCGTATTTATCTACCATTTTTCCGTTTTCGTTTATATGTAGACCGGACGGATTTGAAATACCTGCGCAGTTATCGCCTTCGCAATACTCATCCGTTCTCGCTTTTAACTTAATATGTTGCTTGTTATAGCTAAATTTTAAGCTATCCCATAAAGGCGTTTCGTCGAAATTTTCGTAAGAAAACGAGTAATTCTTTCTTTCGCTTGTATCGTTAGTGTGTCGTATATCGTTAGTCAATGCTCCCCAAGGGGTTTGCGTATTGTAAAGAGCAAATTGATTCGACCAGTCTATTCCCTCTGATTTTATATTAGACTTATCGTATCCTAGGCTAAATCTATCGGTATCGGTGGGTTGAAAACCAAATTTGACAAGGGTGCTTTTCTTGTAAATTCTATACGGATCGGGCTTTTCCCTAACTTTTCTGATGACGGTTGGGTCATAGTCTTTATAACCCCAGTTTTTTAGTTCATGTCCTTCTCTATCAGTATGAATAGCCAAAAGATCAAACCACTTAAACCGAACTGCAGCTGCGTGGCTTTGCCAGTTTTGTCTATCCGCACTTTGATACCCGCGCTTAAATCCGTAATACCAATCCTTCTCCGTTAGATAATCTCTCGCATCCTTTGTCTCAAACGCTACTGAGCCACCTAGCGCGCCCGAGCCTCTTTTTACCGAATCTGCACCTTTAGTGATATCTACCTGTCTTACGTTTTCAACCTCAACGCCGTTTCTAGTGTTATTAAAGTTTCCATATCCTTCAAATAGATCTTTAAAACCTTGCGAGCTTAACGTTTCTGCTTGGCGAAGTCCATCAATACTTATATCTACACGGTTTTCATCTACTCCGCGGATCGAATAACCACTAGCACCGAATCTTCCGCTTTCGACAACTGAAACGCCGGTTTCGTGACGAACCATATCTCTACTATCGCTAACTTGCTCTTTGGCGAGTTGCTTGGCGCTCTTTTTAGTTTCGCCGACTTTTTTGGTAAGCGGGTCGCTTTCTACGTTTCCCGTAACATTGATCTGCCCTAAATTTTGGGAGCCACCTTCGCTATCATCCTGTGCAGCTAAAGTGACCGCGCATAAACAAAGCGCTCCCGCCGCTGCAATGGAAAACCTAAATAAGCTCATTTTGATCCTTTTATAATACTATTTCTCATAGGCGTTATTAAAAATAGCAGTATATTAGTGAAAAATTCTTTAAATTTAAATTAAAAAGAATTTATTTATCATTTGTAATTATAGCGCTTAATTTAATTTAAAGAAATCCCAGCCTTACGCCTTTATCTCCTAAATTTGCGTTTT
>NZ_CALIMW010000119.1 GCF_938045405.1 uncultured Campylobacter sp.
CTATGAAAACGCCGTGTGCGTGCGCGTAGTGGACGCTAGCGACGGCATGACGGCCAGCTTCTCGCGCTTGCCGTACGACCTGCTAGAAAACGTCTCTCGACGCATCATAAACGAAGTAGACGGCATCAACCGCGTAGTTTACGACATCTCAAGTAAACCGCCCGCAACGATAGAGTGGGAGTGAGAATATTTTAATTATTTTTATAGGGGTTGACGAACTTTGGAAAATATAAAAATTGCTGAAAAATTTAATGAAAATAATAGTATAACAATATTTAATGGGGATTGTATTAAATTACTTAAGAATATACCAGATGAATTTTGCGATTTAATTATAACTTCCCCCCCATATTGTATGAATAAAGCGTATGAGAATTTGCACGACGATATTGAAACTTTTAAAAAACAACAGTCATCTATATTTGGTGACATTTATCGTGTATTAAAAAAAGGAGGAAGTCTATGTTGGCAAACCGGTTATCATATTAGCAAATCAGAGGTTATTCCTTTGGATTATTATGTTTATCAGATATTTAGTGAAAATAACCGTAGTTTAGAATATCCGCTCCTACTAAGAAATAGATTAATTTGGACTTTTGGACATGGGCTAAATAGTTCAAAACGTTTTAGTGGAAGACATGAAACAATACTATGGTTTACAAAAGGCAAAGAATATAATTTTAATTTAGACAATATACGTATACCACAAAAATACCCAGGCAAACGTTCATATAAAGGAGAGAATAAAGGGGAATTTAGCGGTAACCCTTTGGGTAAGAACCCATCGGATGTGTGGGATATACCAAATGTTAAGGCCAACCATATAGAAAAAACAAAGCATCCATGCCAATTCCCAATTGCTATTCCACAAAGGTTAATTAAAGCATTGACACCCATCAATGGAATAGTTTTGGATCCGTTTATGGGTTCTGGAACATCAGGTGTAGCATCCATACTAGAGCAGAGGTGCTTTGTGGGGGCAGAGATACAAAAAGAATACTTTAATATTGCCAAAACGCGTATTCAGGAAGCTATTGATGGGGTTATAAAAGTCAGAAAGGATGTACCGGTTATGGAGCCTGACTTAAATAGTTCGGTTGCGATGTTGCCAGAAGAATTCCGTAAAATTAGAGAAGGACAAGCATAAATGTCTAAAAGTATTAGAAAATCAAAAAAATCTCCGGAAGAAATAAAAAAGGCAAGATTATCTAGAAATTTTAGAAATAGTATAAAGAATACTTTTATTATGGCGGGTTTTAAATATTTAAACACTCAAAATAAACACTTTAAAATAGGGCATAGAACCGTAGAATTAGATTTTATATTTATTTATGAGAATATAATTTTGATTTGTGAGGATACTGTAACAAAAACAGACAATATTAAAGATCATGTTAGAAAAAAGCATGAAGGATTTGTAGAAATAAATAAAAATTTAACAAACTTTTACCAATGGTTATATGATAATTTTCAAGATTCATTTATTAAACAATATTCATTAGATAGATATAAAATCAAGTTTTTATATTTTTCCCAAGAAAAACTTGATTTTAGCGATGATGATTATAAATTATACCCATTGATAAAATTCGTTGACCATAATGCTTTAATGTATTTATCTAAAATGTCAAAATGTATAAAAAAGTCGGCCAGGTATGAAATTTTTAGGTTCTTGGGGCTAAATGATGATGATATAGGTATTATTACTGCAGAAAGCAGTCCGAAAGAGATAAAAACTACGATAATTACTCCTAAATCTTTTACTGGCATTAAAGATAATGTAAGAATAGTGTCTTTCATGATATCTGCAGAAACATTAATAAAAAACTCTTATGTCTTAAGAAAAGATAACTGGGAAGATTCTTCTTTGCTTTATCAACGTCTAATTCAGGATAAAAGAGTTAACAGTATAAGAAAATTTTTAGTAACAAATAAAGAAGCTTTTTATAATAATATTATTGTAGCTTTGCCTGAAGATATTTCTTTCAAAAAAGATAATATACCTATTAATATTGATGAAATCAATAAGCATGACGTATGCACTATGCTTATCCCAAATTGTATGAATAGTATATGTATTATTGATGGACAACATCGTATTTATGCTCATTATGAAGGTTTAGAAACAGATAGTGATGAGCCTAAAATATCACAGTTAAGAAAAGAGTTACACTTATTAGTTACGGGTCTTATTTTTCCAAAAGGTATGTCGGATACTAAAAAAATAAAGATACAGAGTGAAATATTTTTAGATATTAATTCCAATGCTAAACCGGTATCTCAAGATGTATTATTACATATTCAAATGGTTAAAGATCCTATTTCAGATTTTGGTTTATCTAGGTCAATCATTGATCTCCTAAATAAAAAGAGTATTTTTCTAAATAAATTTGAAATGTCATTATTGGATGAAAACAAAATTAAAATTGCATCAATAATCAAATTTGCGTTGCGTTATTTAATAACTTTAGATCCCAAAGATGGTAGAAAAAATCTATTCTTTCACTGGGATGGCGATAAAGAGGCACTAAAAAAAATGGATGATGCATCCTTGAATAAATATAAGGAATTTTGCGTAGAAAAAATTTCAATATATTTTAAGGCAATAAAGAAGCATTTCAAGAGCGAATGGCATGATCCTCAATCTAAGATATTATCTGTAATATCTATAAATGGGTTTATTATGAGTTATCTTGCACTTATTGATAAATATGGAATTAAAGATTTTGAATTTTACGATAAACTTTTAAGTAAGTTAGATTTCGATTTTTCAAAAGATAATTTTCCATATACATCAAGTCAATATGCAAAATTCTCTAGAGAAATTATAAAAAAATTAGAAATTGAATAGCAATATGAAATAAAGCAAAAAAAATGGAGCAAATTTCTGTTATCCTGGCACACCCTTACGAAAAAAGCCTAAACGCAGCAATCGCGAATGCAGCGGTAGAAAAGCTGCAAAATAGCGGCTACGAGGTTAAATTTCATGATCTATATAAGGAGAAATTTAATCCGATCCTTAGCGGCGCTGAGCTCGTGAGCGATGAAAGCGACGACGAGCTGTTAAAGGCGCATCAAAAAGACATAGCAAACGCCCACGGCATCGTGATTGTCCATCCGAACTGGTGGGGCGAGCCGCCCGCCATCCTCAAGGGCTGGATTGACCGTGTGCTAAGGCAGAGAGTAGCCTACGATTTTGCGCCGGGCGATAACGGCGGCGGGCTTCCGATAGGACTTTTAAAGGCTAAAGCCGCCGTAGTTTTCAACACCTCCAACACCCCCGAGGCCAGAGAAAACAAGATATTCGGCGATCCGCTGGAAAGAATTTGGAAAAGCTGCATTTTTGATTTTTGCGGCGTGAAAACCTTTGAGCGGCTGATGTTTAGAGTGGTCGCGGATAGCGACGAGGTCGAGCGAAAGGTCTGGTTAGAGCAGGTAGCGCAGACGCTGGATAGGTACTTTCCGAAGCAGATTAATTTGCTTTAAATTTAAAAATGCGCTGCTCGCAAAATCCGAACGGCATAGAATTTGACTGCCTATTTAAACAGATGCGCGCCGAATTCGCTCGCACATTTGGCGCAAAATCTATGAAATTTAGGAGGTAATCATGCTTAGATTAATCGCTGCGATGGCGATTTTAGCGGCTCTCATATACTTCGTCATGGGAGGCGGCGGCAAAAAGACGATCAAGGATTACAAAAATTTAAGCCGCGAGGAGCTGGAGACTTTATGCCTCGAAAAGAACGATAAAATCGCCTGCCAGCGTATCGCCGTGGACTATATCAAAGAAAATAAACCGAAAAAATGATCTAAATTTGCGAGGCTAATTTTGCGGTTTCGCTCAAACAGCGCGCGGTTAAATTTCTTTCTAGCCCGG
The DNA here is from genome assembly GCF_938045405.1 of uncultured Campylobacter sp. Classification (GTDB taxonomy): domain Bacteria; phylum Campylobacterota; class Campylobacteria; order Campylobacterales; family Campylobacteraceae; genus Campylobacter_B. Next base: position 3,878 of record NZ_CALIMW010000119.1, read on the forward strand.
TCCAAACGCTGCACAGATAAATTTGCCCGCAAAGCACGGCTAAAATGCCGATTTGATCGGTACCGAGCGCCGCGCAAATAGCGTAAATTTAAAAGCAATAATTCAAGTATTAGCATGCGCGCTGAAAAACCGCTAGCCAAAATTAAAAGCAATAAATCGCGCTGTGTTCTTACGCGCAGACGGAAGGAGCGACGGATGAAAATTTTATGGCAAAGCAGGCTTCAAAATAGACTTCGCGATATCGGCGAAAACATCCTAATTAAGGGTGATCACGCATTTTACGCAGGCGATAACGACGAGCAAAAGCAGATGAAGCTTAGAAAATTCTCGCTTGCAAGCGGCGAGCAGTTAGCCTGCGCGCCTTTCCGCGATTTTACCCGTGCCGCGACCTTTGACGATGACGGCCACACGCTCGTAGTTTTGGGCTTTATTGACGCGATTTATAAATTTAACGCCGCGGATCTCGCGCTCATCTCAAAGCACAAAAAGGGCGTGCTAAAATACGGCAATTTTATCGCGCTAAGTAGCAAGGGTGGCGATAAAAAGGCTATTACGGCAACCGACGACACGCTTTTTATTTACGATTTTAAGACGCAGACGGGCACGCGAAAGCGATTAAAGGGCTGCGTAGCGATTTTTAAGCAAGATAAGCTAAATTTCTTGATTTTTACGCGCTCGGGTCAAATTTACCGCCTAAATTTGAGCGGTTGCGAGCTTAAAATCATTGCCAAAACTTGCCCTATGACGCAGGCACAGCGCGCGAGCGGCGGATATTGCATTCGCGTGGGCGAAGCGGGCGAAAACGGCAAAATAGAGGGTGCTAACGAGCTAGTTTTTACGGACGTAAATTTTAACGTTAAATTCCGCGTGGAGCTGGACTTTGATTTCGATAGATTCGAGCTTGCAGCAGATGGACCAGACGGCTGGCGCGGACACTTTATAAACGAGCCGAATGAGCTGAGGGTTCTTGATCTGCGTAGAGAGGCGGGCGGCTTCGAGCACGGCAAAACGGGCGACCTCGAGAGCGGCGAGCACGACGACTCGGGCAAATTTGCGCACGATAAAGCCGAGGAATTTAGATGTGACGAAGCGGACGAATTTAATCGCGGCGGCTCGGGCGAATTTACGCAGGGCAAGGCGAGCAAATCCGGATGCGAAGCGACGGATAAATTTGAGTACGACGAGCCCTTTAAATTTAAACTCGGCGAGCAGGTCCAATACCTCGCGGCAAAGTCCGTGTTGGCGCATAAATTTAAACAAAAGGGTGCGAGAATTTTAGGCGTCGTTACGGCTGCTTCTTGCCGGGCTGCGAGCATAAAATACGAAGCGGAGCAAAAGGACGCATTTGCCGAGCAAAATTTAGCGCCCAAAGGCGGCCGTGGTATCAAAAACCGTGAATATTCACTCCTCGCTCCCGGTAAAAATGAAAAACGCAGGCATCGCACGCCCGAGCGCGCCCGCGATCTCGTACTAGTCGATAACGCCTACGACGAGGACGCGGATCAAATTTTAACCTGCTATGAGATCTAAGCCATTGTCCAAGCACACCCATATTCCTGATTTAAAATTTGCAGCCGTGATTTCGCGCCTTTAATTAAGGCAGGTTTGTTAAAAATTTTACAAAATTTTTATATAGAATTCTACCAAAACGCGGAAATAGCCGTTTAAAAATTCTACGACATGCAGGCGAGACCGTTGCAAAACGGCGCGGCTAGCGATGAGTACGGCGCGGCGGCGAATAAATCTTAACGCCATAAGTGCGAGCAAATTTAAAGCGCTCTTCAAGAGGCATGCGCAAAATTTATCCCGAGCAGCGGGCTAAATTTCATGACTCGCGCACCCGCACCCTATCAAATTTAAAATTTCAGATCAACGACGATTTGTACGGCGCGACCGCGCCCTTTCGCCGCTATCAGCACTTGACGTTTTTTGCCTTGCTATCTTGCATCGCACGGAAAAATTCCGCCCTGCTTAGCGGGATTTCGTCCGGATGAGCGCTTCTGAAATGGCTCAGATAGCCCTCGTAATCGCCGAGCCCGATGAGCGGCGCAAGTGCGGCATCCGCGCGCGCCAAAAACCTCGCCACGGCCTTCGGGGCTGCGAGCGGATTAAATTTAAACTTTTTCATAAACGCCCCTGTCCACGTACTCGCTTTCTGCTAGCTTGAAATATCCCTCGCTCGCGCCGCCTTTTGAAATTTTAAGGCACATTCGGATCGTTTGGGCGATGACGATGATCGTAACGACGACGAAAAGAGCGCATAGCACGGCGTCGATGACGTTATTTCTGATGATAGCCTGCGCCTTTTCGATCGCCGCGGGATCGCTCAGGCTAGCGAGCTTGGCGGCGGTATTTTGCGCGATAGCCACGTGGCTTACCGCGTCGTGCACGCGCTCGCCGTTAGCCGGCATCAGCTTCAAGATCGCCGCATAAAGCGTAGTTATAAGCACCCAAATCGCAGGAGCGATCGTAACGAAGGCGTATTTTTGCTTGCCCATTTTAAAAAGCACCACCGTCGCGAGCAGCAGCGCGATGCCCGCGAGCATCTGATTGGACGCGCCGAAAAGCGGCCACAGCGTGTAAATTCCGCCCATAGGATCGGTAACGCCGCTGTAGAGCAGATAGCCCCAGCCCGCCACGCAGATCAGCGTCGCGATGATGCCGTAGAGGGAATTTTTAGTATCGGAGAATGGTTTATAGACGTTGCCTAAAATTTCTTGCACCATAAAGCGCCCCGTGCGCGTGCCCGCATCGACCGCGGTCAGAATAAACAGCGCCTCAAACAAGATCGCGAAATGGTACCAAAACGCCATCAGCTCCTTGCCGCCGATGATCTGATGCAGTAGCATCGTTAGCCCCATCGCAAAGGTAGGAGCGCCGCCCGTGCGGCTCATCATCGTGGTTTCGCCGACGTTTGAAGCCAAAGCGCCGATCTGCTCGGGCGTAATACTAAATCCGATAGAATTTATATACGCCGCGGCGCTTACCGCGTCTTTGCCGAGCACTGCAGCGGGCGAGTTAATAGCGAAGTATTCGCCCGGGCTTAGGATGCACGCCGCTACGAGCGCCATTACGCCCACGAGGCTCTCCATAAGCATCGAGCCGTAGCCGATGAAAAGAGTATGGGTTTCGCGCTCGACCATCTTCGGCGTCGTGCCGCTGGAGATCAGCGCGTGAAAGCCCGAGATCGCGCCGCATGCGATAGTGATAAACAAAAACGGAAATATCGGACCTGCAAAAACAGGACCCGTGCCGTCGATAAATTTCGTCGTAGCGGGCATTTTAAGCTCGGGCGCGACAAAGATTATCGCGACCGCCATGCCGATGATGACGCCGAGTTTAAGGAAAGTACTTAGATAATCGCGCGGCGCGAGCAGTAGCCACACGGGCAAGATCGCCGCGATAAAGCCGTAGCCGATAGTAAGAAGCGCGAGCGTCTCGCCCTTTAGCGAAAAAACGTCGTGCCAGTACGGATCGATCGCTACGTAATGCCCGCCCCAAAGCGAAAGCATCAGCAAAATAAAGCCGATGATCGATGCCTCGCTGACCTTGCCCGGGCGCAAGAACCTCATGTAAATTCCCATAAATACGGCGATCGGTATCGTCATCGCGATCGTAAAAAGCCCCCACGGCGAGTTCGCGAGCGCTTTTACGACGACCATCGCCAAAATCGCCACGATGATCAGCATGATGAAAAAAATCCCGATCATCGCGATGCCGCCGGTGAGCTTGCCCATCTCATCTTTGATCATCTCGCCGAGGCTCTTGCCGCCGCGTCGCGTGGAGAGCACGAGCACGATGAAATCATGTACCGCGCCTGCAAGCACTACGCCCACCAAAAGCCAGATCATGCCTGGCAGATAGCCCATCTGTGCGGCCACTACCGGGCCTACGAGCGGTCCGGCGCCTGCGATAGCGGCGAAATGGTGGCCGAAAAGGACGTATTTGTTCGTAGGGACGTAATCTCGTCCGTCGTTTCGGATCACCGCAGGAGTTGCGCGGCGATCGTCCAGCTCAAAGACGCGATACGCGATAAAGCGCCCGTAGAAGGTGTATCCGATCAGATAGATGCACGCGCTAGCTACTACAAGCCAGACGGCGCTGATGCTCTCGCCCTTATTTAGCGCAAGTACGCCGAAACACCACGCCCCTATGACGGCGACCGCCGCCCAAAGGATCTTTTGCCAAAATTTCATGCTCACTCCTTAAAGCTTAGCGAGCGGCTTTGGCGCAATTCGTCGTTTAACAAAACGGCTTGCGGCTTTAAAGCTGGGCTCGTTAAATAAAATTTAGTGCGTATTTTATCGGCGTTTTTATAATTTAAAGCTGAATCACGAAATTAAAAAGAGCTCTTTCGGCGTTTAAATTTAGCGCCTAAATTTTGAATTTCAAATTTAAATAGGCGGCTTGGAGACGCGCGAAATTTTAACATTTAATCACCCCAAATTTAACTCCGCAGCTCTTAGCCGTTACGGAATTTATCGCGGTTTAAGAAATCAAGCGATAAAATCCCATGATAACGATTTTAATTTCTTAATAAAAATCGCGAATACTTTTAGGAGGAAATTTATGCCGGATCAGGTGTGCGGCTATGTACTTTTTCGCGCTGATATCAAAAGCTATGCAAGCTTCAAAAATAATTGCGCCAGCCGCGAGAATTTCATAAATTCCGCATGCATAAATTCCTGGCACCGTTTAAATTTTAAAAATATCCGCCGCGACGAAATCTGCGCGTATAGTTCGCCTGGTGGGCTATGAGCTTTAAATTTTATCTCTTTCTAATCGTAGCTTTCATATTGCTTGCTTTAGTAGCCGTAAGTAGCGGCGGGGCGAGCATTTCGCTGGGCGACATCGTAAAATTTTTCACCTTCGGCGAGATAGACGAGACCAAACAGCTCATCTTGCTGCAAATGCGTCTGCCGCGCCTCGTGCTTGGAATTTTAATAGGCGCGCTGCTGGCAACTTCGGGGGTGGTGGTGCAAAGCGTATTTTTAAACCCACTTGCAGATCCATACATCATCGGCATCGCCTCGGCAGCGACTTTCGGCGCGGTTATAGCTTACCTGCTGGGGCTTAGCGACATTTTTTACGGAATTTTCGCGTTTTTGGCCGCCAGCGGGCTTTCGCTCGTGATCTTTAAGCTTGCGGCTCACACCCGCTCGATCTCGACTCTGCTGATCGTAGGCATCGCCGTATCGTCCTTTTTGGGCGCATTTACATCCTTCGCGGTCTATCTAATCGGAGAGGATAGCTTTAGGATTACGGCGTGGATGATGGGCTATCTAGGCGGCGCAAACTGGCAAAAGATCGCGCTTTTGCTGCCGCCGCTGCTGTTTTGCATGGCGTATTTTTACGCGAAGCGTCACGAGCTAAATATCATCTTAAACGGTGACGAGGAGGCGAAGTCGCTAGGGCTCAACGTCGAGAAGTCCAAAAAGAGCCTACTCATCGTCTCCTCGCTCATCATCGGCTTTTCGGTCGCATTTACGGGGATGATAGGCTTCGTGGGGCTCATCATTCCGCACACGCTTCGCATGGCGCTTCATACGGCGAGCAACGCCGTGCTGATCCCTGCTAGCGCGCTTACCGGCGGAGTTTTTTTGGTTTTTTGCGACGTAATCGCTAAAAACGCCCTCTCGCCGGTAGAAATTCCGATCGGCGTGGTGACCTCCTTTTTCGGCGCGCCCTTTTTTCTATACCTCGCGTTTAGGAAGCATGCATGAAAATTTCGGCGCTAAACTTCAGCTACGGCAAGCGGGCGATCTTGCGAGGCATAGAGTTAAATTTAAAGCGGGGTAAATTTTACGGGATTTTGGGTCCTAACGGCTGCGGCAAGAGCACTTTGCTAAAAAATATCTTGCAAATTTTAAAGCCCGCAAGCGGCATCATCGAAATAAACGGTAAAAAGGCAAGCGAGTATAGCCTCAAAGAGCTTGCCGCGCTCATCGGCTTCGTGCCGCAAAAAACAGCCCTTGCAGCCGCACTAAACGTGAATGAAATTTTACTTGCGGGCAGATTTTGCCGCCTAAAAAGCGCATTTAGCGGCTACGATGCGAGCGACCGCGACAAGGTAGAGCAAATCGCCGAGCTTTTGGACGTGAAGAAATTTTTAAATCGCAGCGCGTTTGAGCTAAGCGGCGGCGAGTTCGGGCGCGTGCTACTTGCCAGAGCGCTCGTAAGCGAGCCTGAAATTTTACTGCTCGATGAGCCCACGGGCGCGCTTGATATGAACTACGCGATCGAGGCGATGAAGATATGCGAAAATTTAACCAAAACGCTAAATTTAACGAGCGTCATCGTGCTGCACGATCTAAATTTAGCCTCGCTGTTTTGCGATGAAATTTTGATGCTAAAAGACGGCGCGGTAAGGTATCGCGGTAGCGCGAGCGAGCTTTTTACGCCGCAGATCATAAAAGAAATTTACGGCTTTGACGCCCTGATAGTCGAAAATTTGGGAACCAAATTTATCTTACCGCAAAAGGAGAAAATGTGAAAAAAATTCTTATAGCTTTGCTTTCGGCGAGTTTTGCGCTCGCCAAAGGCCTGGTAGTGCTCGACCCCGCTGCAGTCGAGATCATCTACGCTTTAGGCGCGCAGGATCAGATCGCTGCGATCTCAACTACCTCGATGAGCAAGATCCGCCCGGAGGCAGAAACCGCGAAACTGCCTAGCGTAGGCACCTACGTCAAGCCGAATATGGAAAAAATCGTCGAGCTTAAGCCCGATCTGGTTATCACGAGCTTTCACTCAGCGGGCGTTAGCGAGAATCTGCAAAAGCTAGGGCTTAAGAGCCTTGCGATGGATGCGAACTCCACCGCAGAGATCTGCCAAAACGTAAAGAAGGTCGCCGCAATCGTAAAAAAAGAGAGCGAGGCGGATAAAATTTGCGCGCAGATGGATGGAATTTTTGCAGACAAACCCGCTCTTCGCGGCAAAAAAGTAGCGCTATTTTTCGGCTCAAACGCCACTATGGCTTTCAATGACAAAACCCTCATCGGCGATATCTTCGCTCGCCTAGGCGCCAAAAATATCGCAGACGGCCTAAAAGGCAGCACGCCTTCGGTATCTGCCGAATACATCCTCGAGCAAAACCCCGATATAATCGTAGTCGTGGGCGGCGAGACGGAGGATTTTTTAAAGGCAAATCCGATCCTTAGCAACACCAAAGCAGTAAAATCGGGCAAAATTTTAAAAGCCCCGACGCTCATCTTGCGCGGAAGCCCGCAGATCGGTGAGACGGTAGATGAAATTTACGCAGAGGCAACGAAATAGATGTTTAAAGAACGCATTAAATCCCACCACCGCTCCAAACTTTTCGAGAGCGTCTCTGCGAGCGAAAACGAGCTGTTCGACGCGCTGGAGCAACCCGCCAAAGACAGCGACTGCGTGATCTATCTGCATGTGCCCTTTTGCGACAACATCTGCTCGTTTTGTTCGATGATGCGCTCCAAACTCGGCGACGAGCTGGACGAATACGCTAAATTTTTGATCCGCCAGATCAAAGACTACGGCGAGATGCCCTATTTCGATACTAAAAAGATCAAAAGCATCTACTTCGGCGGCGGCACGCCGAGCGTATTTAGCGAAGCTCACTTCGAAAAGGTTCTGGGCGCGCTGCATAAAAATTTTAATATTGCGGACGACTGCGAGATCAGCATAGAGACCACGCTGCATAATCTAGATACGCAAAAAGCGCTCGCTCTGCAAAGCTTCGGCGTAAACCGCTTTAGCATCGGCGTGCAGACCTTCAGCAGACAGGGGCGCGCGCTTTTAAACCGCGTGCATAAGCCCGCTCGCGCAATCGAGCGACTAAAAGAGCTTAGAGAAAAATTTGACGGCATGCTCTGCTGCGACATCATCTACAACTTCCCGAACGAAAGCGTGGAGGAAGCGCTAGAGGACGCGCACTACGTAAATGAGCTAGGTCTAGATAGCGCCAGCTTTTACTCGCTGATGTTTTTCGAAGGCTCGGAGCTATCCAAAAAGATCGACACCTCCTACTACGATCTGCCGACTGATAAAAAGCTGCACCATGCCTTTGCAGAGGCGCTACTGCAAAGCGGGAATTTCGAGGTTTTGGAGCTTACCAAACTTGCTCGAAAAGGTCGCGATAACTACGGCTACATCAAGCTAAGCCACAAGGGCACGGATATCCTACCTATCGGCAACGGCGCGGGCGGACACGTAGCGGGCTTCGGAATTTACGGCGTGTCGGGGCACAAGATGATCTCGCGAATCGATGAGCGCGAGGCAAAATATAGCGTGCTAAACAATCTGTTCCAATACCCGATCGTAAGCTTAAACGAGCTAAAAGAGGCTCTGAGTGCGAGCATTTACGACGAAGCGGTGCAAAAACTCAAAGAATTTGAGAGCTGGGGGCTTTTGGAGCTAAAAGATCAAAGATCGATCTTGAGCTTGGACGGAATTTTTTGGGGCAACAATATTAACGAAGAGATAGCAAACATTATTAGAAAGGATTTTGTATGAAAAAAATCGTGCTTTACACCTCACAAACGGGTAACACGAAAAAGGTGGGCGACGCGATCGCCGAGCAACTGGGCTGCGAGAGTCTAAATTTCCGCGACTTTGAAGGCGAGGTCGATGACTACGATTTCATAGCCTTGGGCTTTTACGTCGATAAGGGCGAAGCAGAGGCGAAATTTATGCGCTTTTTACGCAAGATTCACGGCAAGAAGCTTGGCGTTTTTATGACTCTGGGCGCAGAGCCGGACGGCGAGCACTCGCGCAAGTGCCTGGATACCTTTGAAGAGGGGCTTAAAGCAAACGGCAACGAGATCATAAGGGAGTTTGCCTGCCAGGGCGCGATTGATCCGAATCTGCTTGAAACGATGCGCAAAATGGCGGCCGGCGGCAACTCGCCCCATCCTATCACTCCCGAGCGACTTGCGCGCTGGGCGGAGGCTGCTAAACACCCGGACGAGAAGGATCTGGCGGACGCAAAAGCAGCATTTGCGGGGATAGAATAAAATTTAAAGCAAGCCGCGCAAACTGCTGCGCGGCGAAACAAAACCAAATAAAATTTCACACTACTTAATGCGCGATTTGGAATTTTATCTTTTACTAAATTTGGATGATAAATTTCATTACTACAAGCAAATTTGCCGCTGCAGGCGCAGGTCTTGCTCTAGAATTTAAACGATAAAATTTCATTTCGCGCGCAACGGATCAAATAATGCCGCCGACTTTGCGCCGCCGATGCGCGCTCTTAGCGTGAAGCCCGCTTTTGCGAGCGAGCCGCCTGCGAGTGCTGCAGCAGCCGCCATTATCCAATACGCTGCCCGCCATTTTACGACGGCCTGAGCGCGAAAAATCCGCTTCTGCGAGCGAGCTGCCTGCGAGTACTGCGGTCGCGATTATCGGTTATCGCCCGTCGCCACGCGCCGTCGGGCGCCGCTCTCCCGCCGCGCGATACCCATCCACCGCTACTAACCGCCCGCACGACAACCCGTCGCCGCTCATCGCCCCGCCGCTTTGTCGCAGTACTGAACCCAAACCGAACCGCTAAATTTTAAATTCTACAAAAGTCTCATCGCGCGTAAATTTTAATTCGGCAAATGCGCGAAATTTAGGTAAAATTCCACGCAAGCGCTTTGACGGTCAAAATTTAAAGGGGTGAAAATGACGAATTTCGAGTACGCTAGTCACATTAACGAGGCTGCGGGGCTAGATCTTGATTTAGATTGCGAAGAGATCGATCTACAGGATAAGCTTTACGGGCTTTTTCAGTGCTTTATGCCTGACGGTGCGGGTGCGCGGGCGGTGTTTGCGCCGCTGCAAAACGGCACCGAGCTACAAGCGCGTATAATGCCGATCTATGCAGTCACGGCGCAGCAGACGCGGGAAGCATTAGATCAGGGCGTGGCGCCAGGGTATTTTTGCCCGCCGCAGGATCCGAAATTTGGTAGCGAAGCGCTTAAGAGCCTAGCTTTAGCGTACGTTCGAAATTTAAAAATTTTTGCCGAATTTCTAGGCAAGAGCGGGCTTTTAAAGATACTTGAGCAGATAAAATCCGCTCGCGTGCAGGAGAGCTTTGATTTTGCGCATAGTAAAGACGAGCTTGCGGACGCCGTCTATGAGGCGATCACGGAGTGGATGATAGATTCGCCTAAGCTCGATACGAAGCTATGGGTGCTCGGCGAGGCGTACTATTCGATCAACTGCGACTACCTGCTACCTGCGTACTTGCAGTATCCAAATTACGCACAAAGGCCGCAGGAGGACTTTTTGAAGCCCTACTTCGAGCTGTATCTAGCGGGACGGCAGATCACGTTTGAACGCAGCGAGGTCGTGGTTTTCACGCGCTAAATTTACGCGGGCAAAGGAAGCGAATGGGCGCTCACAGGCGACTAAAATTTGAGTCTTTCAAAAAAAGGAAGCGAGCGACGTCCACGAACGGCTAAAATTTAAGTTCAGCAAGTATGAGCACAAACGCTTATCGCATATCCAAAAAACCTGCGTCGTAATCAAGCAATCTAGCAGGTTGTCTACGTTGCGTCAAATCGCTTAAAATATTTCTGCTTTGCGTAGCCGCCGCTTTCAGCGCCTTACTGGAGCAAAATCTCCGTACATCGTTGATGTTTGGATAATTGAATTTCTTCCATCACTCTGCTGCCCTCACTTTGTATGAGGTACCCAAATAATTTACTTGTGCTAACGCTTGCTAGTTAGAATTTATCTAAATTTTAAAGAGGAATTTTGACGCAGAATTTTATGGAATTTCGCTACCGTAAATCTCGCAAGCAATAAAATTCTATCGATTTACGCTCTTAAATTTACTCAAATCGCCGCCTGTTTTATAAAATTCTTCAGCGTCGATCATAGTGCCGTCAGGCAGCTTACAAACGGTGTAATCCACGCCGTTGCCGTCTTTGCGGACGATCAGCTCGCCGCCATTTTTGATACAAAAATCCCCAGCAGCGCTAGCCTCTGCGCTCACCGAAGCGAAAGCGCCCACCGCAAGCGCTACTGCAAAAAATCTCTTAAAACTCATTTAAATCCTTTCGTTTAATTTTGCCTGTTTTTAGGGTTAAGCTTAAATTTAGGCGCTAGATACGCTAAACCTGCGCCTACATAAATAAACTGCCTTCCATCCTCGAACACCAATAATAGCGTTTTAAATGTTAAATCCTACCTAATAAATCCCAGCAGCGCCAAGTCCGCTCGCCGCTGCAAAATCAAAGCCATCAGACTTCATCCAATGCAAAATTTTAACATCATAAAATTTCATCTTCAATAAAATTCTAGCGGCGAAATCCAAGCCGCATCAAAGCTATTTCTGCCGTAAAATACCGGCTATAAAAGCGAGGACTATGGCAAATAACTAGCCCAGCGACAAGATAAGCGCAGATCCTAAACAATCTCGTCTATAAGCGCGAGCTGCGCTCAAACCCTCTAAATTTAACCGCCGCTAGCCGTTTTTGCGCGCAAACTCGCTCATAAAAGTGACTAGTTTTTCAACGTCCTCGTAGTTTATCGCGTTGTAGATCGAGGCGCGGATGCCGCCTAAAACGCGGTGTCCTTTAAGCCCGATCATCCCCTCCGCCTCCGCCTGCGCGACGAAAACCGGCTCAAGCGCGGCATCTGCGATATTAAAGCTCACGTTCATCAGACTGCGGCTATCCTTTTGCGCGTGGCCGCGGTAGAAACCGCCGCTAGCATCGATCGCGCCATAAAGTAGCGCCGCTTTGCGCTTGTTGCGCTCGTGCATCGCCGCGAGCCCGCCGATTTCGTCCTTGATCCAGCCGAGCATTAAATTTAGCATGTAAATTCCGAAAGTATTCGGGGTGTTGCTCATCGAGTCCGCGTCCGCCTGCGTCTTGTAGCGCAGGATCATCGGCGTTTTGGGATCTGCGCGGTCCAGCAGATCCTTACGGATAGCCACCATCGTAACACCCGCGGGGCCGCCGTTTTTCTGAATGCCGCCGTAAAACATCCCCACGCTGCCAAGATCCACGGGGCGCGAAAACAGATCGCTCGAGCTATCGACTACGAGCGGACAGCCGCACTGCGGCAGCTGCGGATACTGCGTGCCGTAGATAGTGTTGTTTGAGCAGATGTAGCCGTAATCGGCGTTGTTAGAAAATTTAACCTCGGGGATGCGGTCGAATTTGCTCTCCTCGCTGCTTGCGACCACGCGGTAGTTTATGCCGAGCACGCCCGCTTCCT
>NZ_CALIMW010000120.1 GCF_938045405.1 uncultured Campylobacter sp.
TACGACCGCCTCTTTGCCAAGTGTTTGTTGTTCTAAGAGACGTCTAAATAATCATCGCCCTTTCCGCCGATGAGTGTGTCATGCCCAAGATTGCCGTAAATTTTATCGTTCAAATTTGATCCCACTAGCGCATCGCTTCTTACACCGCCCTTTATCGTCGTAGCGGTTTCATCATCAGCTTTGAAAAATACCTTTTTCAGTAAAGCTTTTAGCTTATTCTCGCCTTTATTTGCAAATTTAACGACCTCTTTGTTGCTTTGAAGCGCAGTTATCTCTTTGATCTCTTCATAGCCCAACGTTACATCTTTAAATTTGATCTGCGATATCCTCTCTTCCTCTGAATAAAAATCTCTTATAGTGACCGCGTCAAATTTTGACCTATTTACGACGACATCATTTTTATTTTGCCTAAAAACGACATCTTTTAAACTGAAGGCGGACATATCTATGATATTTTTATCTTTATTTTCCTTGTTGGTTTCTATTATGGTGTCTTTACCGAAATTTTCTTCAAAAACATAGGTATCGCTTCCTTCTCTTCCTTCTAATATATCATCCCCGCCTTTGCCGTTTATGATATTGTTTTTCTCATTGCCGACAATGGTTTCATTTTTGGAAGTACCTGTATTCATAGCGTCAAAAAGAGCATCTGCTACGGATGTATAGCCTGAGTTTGTCATATTTACATAGCCGCCGCCGGTGGATTCGGCTAATTCTTTAAATTCCGCCGCCACATCTTCGCCACCGCCCGTTTGAATCGTAAAGACCTGAATATTATTTAAATCACTGTGATTATTGCCATAAAGCGCGTTTGCCGCACTTAAACTTCTTGCTACCGCTCTTGGTTTATTGGGCAAAAGTGCCGCCATTGCTTTAGATTTGAACTCATTGTCCTTCGCGGGAGCATCGCCGAAAACAAAAATTCTTTTTACAGAGTATTCGCTCCAGTTAGAATTTGCAGCATTATAGATCCCGTGCCAAGTCATCTCCGGCGTATCGCCTCCGCCATCTGCGTAAAGAGAGTTTATAGCGGACATTATCGCGTTTTGATCATTCGTGAGATTGGTAAAAGTCTGAACGCCAGGATCGTTATAACCAAATACCCCTACCTTAGTATTTTTATCTCTAGCAAAGGCGGTTTTTATGATCTCTTTTGCTTGGGATTTTACCGAGCTTATCGCCCCGCCCATCGAGCCCGTAGTATCACTAAGTATAGCGAATTCATTCGACTGCTCTTTTTGCAAATTTATCTCTAGCTCGTTATTGTCGAAATCATTTATCTTTAGACCGTTTGCGTTTAATACTTTTGTGGAAGTATTGTATTCATAAGTGATAGAGTCGTCATTGTTTTTGTAAATTTCGATATTTCCATGCGATTGCTCTTTTATAAACCTTCCGCCTTTTAATTTGGTCTCTCCCAGATACACTTTGCCTCTGCCGTCGGAATCATTTATCGTGTCATTTTCATCCGCGTGATAAATGTCATAGCCGTTACCGCCATTTAATGTGTCGCTACCTTCGCCACCGTATATGACATCATCGCCGTCTGCGGCATTTATAGTATCATTTCCTCGCTCACCAAATATCAAATCATTTCTACTAGTTCCCGTTATTGTATCGTTGAAATTTCCATTTCGATCAGCATAAACTTCGTCGGCATTATTTCCGACACCCTGACCGACGAGAATTTTCCCACGATTGCCTATAATATCGACTGCATTTATCTGCCCGTCTCCAAATCTATCGACTAGCTGATTTATGGCAGGAGTCAGTTGAGTATTCAGATCATTTTCATCGTAATTATTTGTAATAGCACCATTAAGACATTCTAATAGATAGTTATTTATATGCCTTCGCCTTGTTTCTAAAAATCTAATTACGTGCTTGGCTTCATTATCTCCTACATCGTCCTCGTTGTCATATAATCCAAATTTATTAGATTCTTTAACACGCCTATTTTGAATACCATTATTTCTATCCCTATTACTAGCGTATCTAATTTCATACCATGCCGCAACCCTATCTCCATCATTAATGGCAGCAATTAAATTTGGTCCTATCATTTTAGTTACTCCACCATTATAAGCTAGACTTACCAAAGCGATCAGCTCCTTAGTGTTCCTAAGTTCGTTAGCTCTTGTTTTATCAAATTTAGCTAGTGTAGGCGTTTCAAATTTATTTCCGATTATTGTATTATATAGAGTATTCGCCTCTTCTTCATTAATAGTGATGCTATTTGGATTTGAATTATAGGCAATTACATCTTTATTAATCCTACCTTTTAGATCATTTAATAAATCAATTTTTTCTTGCGTCAGACTTATTCCTGCTCCAGCAAAATCTGAAACAAAATCGTTATCGCTTATATTATAACCATAGCCTATAGTTAATTTTCCATAATAATCCAAATATACTTTACTATCAAAGCCTTCCGAACCGATTATAAACCCTCTTAATTCTGCCGAATAGGCATCTTCTGAACCAACTGAATGTGTTTGCATGGTATACTCCTTAACGATAAATTTTTGTATTTAAATACGAATTTATACAATTTATAGAAACGGATGTTCGCGAAACTTTGTCTTTAAATTTACTAATTTGAATAGAAACCGCTTTAAGACCGTTTATTAAATTTACGGAATCGATAAAAAGTAGATAATCTTCGCTCTTATATTTTATCGGTCCGAAATAAATCAGGGTATCTCCTGCGATCTTGTTTCGATAATCCTCAAAATCTGCCCTGCTATAATATGAATCGTATGAGGGGTCTTTTATAATTTTACTGCACTCTTGCGGATCTAGAATATACATAAAATTTGCAAAAGACATCTCGTATTGCCGAAAATCTTCTCTATACGTCATAATATACAAAAGCTTATTATCAAATTTATATAACGTAAATCCTCTCCCCGTAAAGCCGTCTTTAATCGTTTTATTCATATCCATATACCAGCAATCGCCCATATTTTTCTTTAAAACGGGGTTATTGTAATCCGTCGTATCAAAAACCAGAGGTTCGATTATATTTATATTTTTCCATTCGAACAGATCATCGTAAAAGTCGTTGCAGAAGTCTCTTTCTTTTGATAAATGCTCTTCATACTCTTTTTTGAGCGTTGCATTTCTATCTATTTGCCAAAAGCTAACGGTTTTTCCGTTGAAAGTGGTTTCTCCTTCTACCATACCGGAAGGATTGTTTCTTACTACTTTCCTATCATTAGCTTTCCATAAAGCTATTTTTAAATCAAAAGGAATTTCCGTATCGCTTACATCGTTTGCATTCGCAAATAGTACGAATGCGATCATTAAGATGAAAATATGAACCCACATAACCGCCCCTATCGATAAAGCTTCGTGTTTAAGTATGAATTGCTACAAACAGGCATTTGTAAAATACCGTCTTTAAATTTCCTGATTGCGACGTTTAGTAATTGACCGCTGTGCGTATTGTCGAAATCTATGAAAAGTAGATAGTCTATATCTTTATAACGTATCGGTTCGGCATAAAACAGACGCCGTTTATATATGATATTGCCTGGAATCTCCAAATTTACCCTGCTACGAGGATCTTTTGTGATTTTACTACACTCTTTGGGATCTAAAATGTAAGCAAGATTTGCGAAATCATCCGTCTGATATATATAAGGAGTGGTTTTGTAAATCATAATATACAAAAGCTTATTATCAAATTTATACAATGTAAATCCGCGCCCGCTAAAGCCGTCTTTAATCGTTTTATTCATATCCATATACCAGCAATCGCCCATATTTTTCTTTAAAACGGGGTTATTGTAATCCGTCGTATCAAAAACCAGAGGTTCGATTATATTTATATTTTTCCATTCGAACAGATCATCGTAAAAGTCGTTGCAGAAGTCTCTTTCTTTTGATAAATGCTCTTCATACTCTTTTTTGAGCGTTGCATTATCTTCTATCGTAAAGAAATAAAAACTCTTGCCGTTAAAGGTAGTTGCACCCCGGATCATAGGTTCGTGAAGAGCTTTTCTTACAACTTTTTTATCTTGAATTTTCCATAAAATAGGTTCCAGTTGCCATGGCATCGATGGATGCTTTATATCATCCGCTTTTGCGAACGATACGGCAAACAATATCGCTAAAATAAAAGCACGAATTTGCATCCCTTGCTCCTTAAAATAGGCTTTTGGAATCTTAAAAGCGTTTTTTGTTATCGGTTGTATAAGCTTATACAACATAACTACTTAATCTAAAATAAAATATCCGCACAAATATGAATTTATGTATATACCGCCGATCTATACGGCAGGCTTTCGATGTTTAAATTACCGATCAAGTTTATTCACACTCATGAATATATGGATCTTTTAGGGTAAATTCGCCGTAATTTCCCAACCAAAATTTCGCATGCTTAAAATTATCAATAGCAAATGTCGCATGGTGCTCGCTGTACACCCTGCGCGATCTGCATTTTTTACCTTCGTAATCATAATGATCTGCGAGCTTTTTATAAAATTCGATGCTTTCGTTATCAAAGTCGTAGCCCAGCGCGATATCTTGATTTCGCCCGTCGTAAAAATGTATATAGTCGAAATCGAGGTTATAATAAACCTTGCAATAACCATTTTCGCCGTTTATTATGGCATCGCTGCAATATTTTTCTAGCTTTAATTTCTCTTTTTCAAACTCATGCCTTAGCTTGGTCTGCTCAGACGGGTCTAAATTTTGTGTTTTCTCAGTAAAAAATTCCTCTTCATACCTAAGCGCCTTTTGCAATAAAATAGCCGCATATTCGGCTCTTTTGGAATAAAAATATAGAAAATAGGAGGCGTATAGTATAAAGATAAAAGCCGCAAAAATCATAAAATTTCTAAGTAGTTTTTTCAAATCGTTGCCTTTTTAAATTATAAGATGGCAAGGTATACTGCCGCCAAAATCTATTTTCTTACCTCAATTCATCGGCGTATCGCGTAAAATTCTGCGGGTCAAATTTATAGAATAAAATTTACCAAATCGCGCTTAGCCGAAGCTTACGGGATCCATATCGATCTCGACGGGCAGATGCTCAAGCGTGCTCGCAGCGTTAATCAGCGGCACGTGCGAGCTAGCGCGCAGCAGAATTTCAAAGCGAAATTTCGACGCGATATAGGCGATGTCCGCCTTGCCGTAGCCGATGATCTCAAAGCTCTCGCTAGGACTTTCGCTCGCCTTCTCTTTCAAATACTGCGCGGAATTTTCGGCAGTATTTTCGGCCGCTAAATTTATAAAATTTTGCGCGGCGCCGTTTCTTTCGAGCTTTAAATTTACGCTGTCCGCGCCTGCGTCGCAAGCTGAAATTTGCGCGGCATTTTTTAAATTTGAAGCGTTTTGGCGGTTTAAATTTACATCGCCCGCGCGCAGATCCGAGCTTTGAAATTTAAAATTTGACATCTGCTTACTGCCATGCTGCGCAGAATTTTGCAAATTTAAAGCGCTTAGATTTGCTTGCCCCGCGTCCAGCCCGTCATGCGATGCAAACGCGCTGCCTCCCGCCTGTTTGCGGCGCAAAAGATCAAGCGCCACGTTCATTATCTCGCTCGCTGCTTTTTCGTTTTTATGCGAGATCAGCACGCGCAAAAGTCGCATATACGGCGGATAGAGCCCCTCGCGAAACTCCGCCTCGTCGCGCAAAAAATCGTCGTAGTTTTCGATATAATCCCTAAAAAAGCCGCTCTGGCGCGTCTGTATGACGACCCTGCCCTGCCCCGAGCGACCCGCGCGGCCAGCCACCTGCATCGCAAGTGCCAGCGTCTTTTCGCGCGCCCTAAAATCGGGATAGCTCAGATGTTCGTCGATCCCCATTATCACCGCAAGATCGACGCCATGGTAATCGTGCCCCTTACTAAGCATCTGCGTGCCTACCAGAATGTCGATTTTATGGGCGTTGAAGTTATTGAGCAGCGCCTCAAGCTTGCGCTGCGTGGTGATCTCGTCGCGATCAAATTTCGCGATGCGGGCGTTCGGGAAACGCGCCGCAAGCTGTGCCGCAAGCTCGCCGGTGCCGATCTTGCGCGCCTGCATCACCTCGCCGCCGCAGTTTTCGCAAGACGCCCTGTAAAACGTGCTAAAGCCGCAGTAATGGCACTTTAGTGCCGCAGCATCCGCGTGGTAGCTCATCCCGACGGCGCAAAACGGGCAGCGCACGATCTGCCCGCAGTTTTCGCAAACCATATATTTGTAGTTCGCGCGCGTCGGCAAAAACACGACCGCCTGCTTGCCGGCTTCGAGGCTGCGCCCGATCTCGGTTAAAATTTTGGGACTCAGCCCCGTCTCGCTCTCATCGAAAATGAAGCGCTTGGCGCTGCTAAAGTAGGTGCCGCGCAGGCGGAAGTGCGGCTGCTTCGCGTAGGTGCTAAGCGCAGGCGTCGCGGAGCCCAAAACCACGCGGATGCCAAGCTTCTTGCCGACGAAAATCGCGGCGTCGCGGGCATTTAGACGCGGTGCGGCGGCCGATTTATAGCTGTCGTCGTGCTCCTCATCCACGACGATGAGGCCCAGATCGCTAAAGGGCAAAAACAGCGCCGAGCGGGCGCCTGCGATAAGCCTGATCTCGCCTGCGTTAAATTTTTCTAAAATTTCGCGCTTTTTTTTGGGCGAAATTTTGGAGTGCCAGACGCCGAGTCGCTCGCCGAAATAGCTCTGTAGCCGCTTCGTCATCTGCGGCGTGAGCGAGATTTCTGGCATCAAAAACAGCGCCTGCTTGCCCGCAGCGAGCGCCTGTGCGATCAGTGCGATATAAATTTCGCTCTTGCCGCTGCCCGTATCGCCGAAAATCAGCGATGTCTCATTGGCTTCGGCAAATTTACGTGCTTGCTCCTGCGCTGGGGTGAGGTTTGGAATTTTACCTATTTGAAGCGGAGATAGCGGCTGCGAAATGGGGCTTTGCGCGGTAGCGTCTAAATTTTGAATTAGGACGGAATTTTGCGCTGAAGTAGAATTTTGAATCGAAATGGAATTCTCTCCCTCGGTAAAATCCCACTCTTGGATCGAATTTTGCGCGATGGCTAAATTTTGTTTGTGTGCAGGATCAGGTTCGGCAGCAAAATTTATTGTCGTAGCGGAATTTTGAACCAATGTAGAATTTTGGATTGAAACAGAATTTTGCTCATCGACAAAGTCCCTCTCTTGGATAGAATTCTGCGCGGCGGTAGAATTTGACGCCAAATTTTGAAAGATAATATCTTGCGCCTGCTTTAAATTTTGCTTTTGCATGGAATTTGGCGCGATGACGGAATTTATGACGGTAACAGAATTTTTTGAGATAGTAGAATTTCTCGTCAATGCAAAATTCTGGATTGAGGCGAAATTTTGTATGGCACTAAAGTCATCGTCGAGCGCAGAATTTTGTGCGGTGATGGAATTCTGCTCTGAAATAAAATTTTGTTCGCGGGTAGAAGCTTGTTTGCAAGCGGAGACCAACTCACTAACGGGAATTTGCTCGCAAGCGCAATTCCGCTCGGTCGTAGGATCCTCCTGCGAATTCCGCAAATTCTGCGTCGTCTCACTTGAAGGCTCAAAGATCCCGAATGCAACGCCCTTTTCGCAAACATAGTAATGCGCGATAAAATTTGCAAGTGCGATCTGAAACGGAGTAAATTTAAGCTGCGAAATTTCAGAAATTTCCTTGGTTTTGAAGCTCGGCTTTGGAACCTCGCGCAGGATTACAGCGGATTTGACGCTCGATTTTACAGGAACGGATACGATTTGATAAGCTGGAATTTTAAAATTTGAACTATAAGTAAGCGGCTTTAGGCTGGCACCCAAAACCGCAACTTCATAATAGAGCATTTAGCTATTGAGCTAAGGATTGACAAAGAGGCTGTTGATGATTGCAGTCGAACGAACCGACATTTCTATCTTTATTTGCACCGGAAGTGGGTATACTAGCTTTTGTTGGATAATAAGAAAAAGTAGTCTTTTTTCCTGCTACGTTAGCGATATATTCGGATGTGGCATTATCACTACCGTCTTTTTTTAAAGTCCAGCCGTTCCTACCGCCATCTCTCATAGGATAGATAGGTTGCTGCAAAACGCCTTCAAAAAGAGTGGCATTGTCCGAACCCTCCAAAGCGGGCCACGTAGTCACGCCTCTCATCATATTCTCGCTTCTAACTAGCGAAAGTCCGCTTCTAATGGCAGCGATGTCTCCGCGCATCTTAGCGATCGTAGCATCATCGCGCGTAGCGGCTAATCTAGGCACCGCAATGCCCGCCAAAATACCTAAAACGACGATGACGAAAACAAGCTCTATCATCGTAAAAGCTTTTAAATTTTTCATGTTAAATCCTTTGATTTAAAGTGAGATGATTAT
Organism: uncultured Campylobacter sp.; assembly: GCF_938045405.1. Classification (GTDB taxonomy): domain Bacteria; phylum Campylobacterota; class Campylobacteria; order Campylobacterales; family Campylobacteraceae; genus Campylobacter_B. Next base: position 8,327 of record NZ_CALIMW010000120.1, read on the forward strand.
AGCCAAATTTAAATAAAATTAATTTTAGTTAAAGAAAAAATCCTGCATTTTAAATGGAATTTTGTGAAATTTCATTAAATTCTGCGATTTTTTGTCCGAATTTTACGGACGTATCAGCCGGGGTTTCAAATTTTAAAAACTCGCTTTGCGCTACGAGTACGATCGTTGAGCCCAGCTCGAAATTTCCCAAATGATCGCCCTTTTTAAATTTTAAATTTTCATATTCGTAAAGCGCCTCAGCTCTACTTGCGCATGCATTCGTCTGTATTCGCATATCGAAATCAAATCTCATCTTGCCGACGTTTAAAGCACCCACGAAAACCATCCACAAAATCCCGCCGTTTCGCATTTTGCACTTCAAAATCACGCGCTCGTTTTTAGCGTAGAGGTTTGGAATTTTAAGTAAAAGCTTCTTCGCCACGCTGTAGAGATCGGCAGGGATATAAAGCGCCTGCAGCACGCCCAGATCGCACGGCGCGTGATAATGATGATAATCGCGCGGGCTTAGATAGATATTTGCGTAGCTTAAATTTACGCCGCTTGTATTTTTGCTGCCTTGGGCATCCTCTGCGCTCGTTTCGCGGCTCGCGCTATTTTCATCTCTGTAAATTTCAGCTCGCACGCCGCTTGCGGAATAATTTGCGCCATTTTTATCGCCTATGATTTTCGCTTGCGCGGCGCGAAATTTCATCCCTGCGCCGGCATCTTTTGCGCATCCGGTTCCAACCTCGCCGCTCCCGTTCGTAGTAACCGCCCCGCCATCTAAATTTTTAACCGCTCCGCCGCTTTCGCTTGCCGTAAGCGTCCGCCCCAGCAGCTCGCTAAGGCTGTATTCGCAGCCTTTTACGCTAAAAGCCCGCAGATCGGCGCAGCATCCGCTCTCAAAGATCACGCCGTCGCTAGGGCTTATAAAAGCCAGCTCATCTGCCACTATCTCGCGCGGACGCAGCAAACGACGAGTAAAAAGCGCGTTTAGGCTCGCGTAGCTTTGCGGCGGATCAAATTCGCTCATATCGATTTTGAAAAATTCCACATATTTGCGGTTGATAAAATTTTGTATAAATTTAGAGAATTTCACCGCGGCAATAACCCCAAAAATCCTCGAAATAAAACTTCTCATCTATGCCTTTCTAAGCTTAAGTAGCGCGATCTCGGCATCGGCAAAGACCCTTATCGGCGGGCCCCAAAACCCTACGCCGCTGCTTACGTAAATTTGCTTCAGCCCGTCGTTATACAGCCCGTAAAGATACTTCTGGCTAAGCAGCACCAAAAGCGTCCATGGGAAAATTTGCCCCGCGTGCGTGTGTCCGCAGATACACAGATCGACCTCGTCGCGTACGAAATCCACGACGTATTTGGGCTGATGAGCGAGTAAAATTTTTGGTTTATCGGGATCCGCCTGCGCTAGCGCAGCGCCGAGATCGGGCTGCATATATCCGAAGCGAAAGCCGCTAAGATCGTGCACGCCCATTAAATTTAGCCCCTCAAATTCCACGCTTTCGTTTTGCAGCACCCGCACGCCCGCTTTTTGCATTGCCGTGATAAGCCCGCTTGCGTCGCCGCGGTAATACTCGTGGTTGCCCGTAACGAAAAAGATGGGCTTTTTTATCGCCTCAAGAGGCTGCAAAATATCCCCGAGCTCATCCGAGCGCAGATCAAACATATCGCCCACGATCAGCAGCGCGTCATAATTTAGCGAGTTTATCTGCGCTACGACGCCTTGCAAAAATTCCTTTTTCAAAAACTCGCCTAGATGCACGTCCGAGATGACGACGAAGCTTAGCTCGCGAGCTAAGTTTTTGATTTTTATTTCGCGCTCGGTGACTTTTGGTATCTTTAGCGCGTTATAAAGCCCTTTAAAAATATAGCTAAACGCCATTATTACGAAGGTCACGTCGATAAAGGTTTTTAAAAATTTTCGCCTGTTTTCGCTAAATTTAACCACATGCGCGGCGGCGCTTAGCACATCGTAAGCAAGGCAGATAAAAAAGAGCGAAAAGGACGCTGCCATGCAAAATACGCAAGCTTTATAGAGCAGCTCGTTTTTAAAGCTTCCATTAAGCCCAAAACCCACAAAAAATATCGCATCTAAAATCGCCAAAGCTACGCAAAGCAAGCTCAAGGCAGGGCGGAAGATCACGAAATTTTTATATGGCGTAAAGCGCGCGCTGATCGATCTGTAGACGTAAAGATTAAAAAACAGAAATAAAACGGTGCCGACGATCGGAAAAATATAGGTGCTTTTCAAACTCTAGCCTTGGATATACTCGTCCAGCTTATCTTTATCAAAGCCCGTGATTTCTTGCTTATCGTCTAAAATTAGCGCGCCGCTCTTTTTAAATTTAGTGATGGTGCGCGAAAATGTTTCGGGGGTGACATTTAGAATTTTGGCTATTCTAGTGTATTTTGTGCTCATAAAAATATCAAAATTTTCGTTGATAAACTTAGCGATTTTGCCGTCGCAGTTAAGCACGACTTGATTATCAAAGACCGCATTTAGCGCGCGGATCTTCTCAGACATCGATTTTAAAAGCTCCAGGCAAATTTTAGGATCGCTCATAAACTCGTTTTTAAATTTTTCATAATCGATCTTTAGCACCTCGCCGTTTGTCGAAAACACGCCGCTTGCAGGATAGCTCGTCTCTTCGAAATTTACCATCTCGGCTACGAGCGAGATGGGGCGGATCTCGCGCATATGGATCTCACGCCCCTTTGCGGAGGTTTTATAGATTTTTAAAATTCCTTTTAGCAGGATTAATAGATACTGCGAGCGCTCGCCCTCGAAAAATAAAATTTCGCCCTTTTTGTAGCTTTTATGGATGCTAATCTGCTCCAAACGATCGATTTGCGCTGCGCTTAGAGCTTTAAAATAAGGAATTCTCTCAAGCATCGCCGCGACCTATTTTTTAAGCAGGTCTCTTATCTCGGTAAGAAGTTTAATCTCTTCGCTAGGCTCGGCAGGTGCGGCAGGCTCCGGCGCAGGCTCGGCCGGCTTTTTAAGCTTATTGATCGCCTTGATCGCGCAGAATATACAAAACGCGATGATTATAAAATCGACCGTTACTTGGATAAACGAGCCGTAGTTTATCGTAACAGCCGGGGTCTGCCCCACCGCTTCTTTTAGCACGATCTTAAGATCGGTAAAATTCATGCCTCCCGTAAGAAGTCCTAAAACCGGCATCATAATGTCGCTTACGAGCGAGGTTACGATCTTGCCGAAAGCCCCGCCGATGACGACACCCACTGCCATATCGATGACATTTCCTTTCATCGCAAATTCTTTGAATTCCTGAATGAAACTCATATTGTCTCCTTAAATAAAATGCGCCGATATTAGCCTATTTTTGCTTTGTTTTTGCTTTTTATTAGGAAGTAAAAAGTATAATCCCAGCTTAAATTTAAACCCAAAGGACCTAAATTGTATCGCTTCGCTCCGTCGCCCACCGGCGATATGCATATCGGAAATTTACGCGCGGCTATTTTTAACTACATCTGCTCGCTGCAGGATAAAAGCGGCTTTATTTTGCGCATCGAGGATACCGACACTGCGCGCAATATCGAAGGCAAAGATCAAGAGATCATCGAAATTTTAAAGCGCTTCGGCATCTCGTGGCAGAGTCTGTATTATCAAAGCAAAAATTTAAAATTTCATCAGCAATTCGCAGCTAAGCTACTCTCCGAGAAAAAGGCGTTTTGCTGTTTTTGCAGCGAGGAGGAGCTTGAGGCTAAAAAGCAAGCCGCCAAGGACGCAGGCGAGGCTTATCGCTACGACGGGCACTGCGAGCATTTAAGCGATGAAGAGGTGCTTGGCTGCGAAAAGCCCTTTACTATCCGCCTTAAAAAACCTGATCATGCGCTGGAATTTACCGACGCAATCAAGGGCCGTATCGCATTTGAGCCGCAGAATATCGACAGCTTCGTCATCATGCGCGCGGACAAGACGCCAACTTATAACTTCGCCTGCGCCTGCGACGATATGATGCAGGGCGTGAGCTTCGTAATCCGCGGCGAGGATCACGTCTCAAACACGCCAAAGCAAAACTGGATCCGCCAAAGCCTCGGCTACGACGGCGAGATCAAATACGCGCACCTGCCGATCATATTAAATTCCGAAGGCAAAAAGATGAGCAAGCGCGAAGCTAGCTCCTCGGTAAAATGGCTGCTTCAAAGCGGCTACCTGCCCGAAGCGATCGCGAACTATCTGATCCTGCTGGGCAACAAAACGCCGCGCGAGGTCTTTAGCATGGATGAGGCGGTGGAGTTTTTCGATATCGCTAAAATTTCAAAAAGCCCGGCGAAATTTGACGAGGACAAACTCGCCTTTATAAACCGCGAGCATATCAAAAGAGCGAGCGAGCAGCGCCTAGCGGAGCTTTTTGAGCTTGAGCCGAAATTTGCGCCTTTGATAAAATTTTACACTCAAGAAGCGAGCCTGATCCCACGTATCAAAGAGAAGATCGCAGCGATCTACGGCGCGAAAGATATCCCGCAGGAGTGGGCGGCGCAGGCGCAGGCTCTGCGAGAGGCGATCTTAAATTTATTAAGCTCAAACGATGCACCAGCAGAATTTAATGATTTCAAAGCGGCGCTTTCGCAGGCTACAAATTTAAAGGGCAAGAGCCTGTTTATGCCGCTTAGGTTTTTGCTAACCGGCGCGCCGCACGGACCGGAGCTTAGCGAGCTGTATCCGCTGATCCGCGCCGATTTAAAGGAGATACTCGATGCTACTAAATAGCGTATTTTACGGCATTTTAGTGAGTATTCACTACGTGATTCAAGCTTATATGATGCTAATTTTCGTCGCCTGCGTTTTGAGTTTCATCCGTCCAAATCCGTTCGGTAAATTTTATAAAATCGTCCGCGCGATCTCTGCGCTTACGGAGCCTGCGTTTGCATTGGTGCGCCGCTATCTGCCTACTACTTTCGGCGGATTTGATCTTTCGCCGCTTCTTATCCTACTCGTGCTTAACTTCTTTGACAGCGCGATAATCTATATCATCAATAGGACGGTCATTTGAAAATATTTCTGAAATTTAGCCTTGTTTTAGGACTGCTGTGCGCCGCAAGTAGCGGTAAAATTTTAAGCTACGAACAGATCAAAGACGAGCCCAAATCCCTAGCCAAGGACTATTACATCTATCGCCTAATAGATGAGACGAAATACAACAAAGCGGAGATTAAAATTTTAAAACAAAGTATCTTTCGCTACAAAGGCAAACTAAAAGAGAAGCTAGATAGAATTTTCGGCGCCATTCGCCCTCCTAAGCGTCCGGATCGCTGCGCAGGAGTAACGGCGGCAAATATTTTAGATGCAAATTTAACCTGCAAAAAGGCGCGCTCCTATCCAAATTTTATCGCCAAGCTAAGCCCGTCGGTGCGCGAGACGCTCGCTTCGCAGCTTGAAAAGTACCAAGACGCAGCAAGTAGAAACGCCGTAAATTTACTGCGCGGATTTAACGACGAAAATCCGAGCGAGTATTTTATGCAGAGCCGCAACGCGCAAAACTACTTTTTATATTACGACTACTTAAAAGGTGCGGGCAAGGACGCTCTGATCGACATCGACGCCGACGCAGCCTTCGTAAGCGAACTAGCTTCGCAAAAAGGTTTCAAAGCGGTTCTTAACGATGCGCTAATCAACCGCAAATACCCGCGCCTGCGCCGCTCGCTCACGGGCGTCGATCCGCTAACCGTGGAGAAGGACGTAGCGTTTATGCTCGGCGTAAATGCCGTCATGCAGGGCGACGAAGGGGCGGCGCTTGCGTTTTTTAGCCGCGCGGCTGCGAGCTTTGAGAAGCCTCACGATTTGCACAATGCGAAATTTTGGATCTACCTGCTAAATGGAGATCAAAATGTCTTGCGCCAGCTTGCTAGCAGCGATTATTACAGCCTCTACGCGCTTTACGCCAAAGAGGTCTTGGGAAATAAAAATTTAAACATCATCATCCCAAACCCCGCTAAAAATTCCATCGAAGGCTACGATATCACCGATCCTTTCGCTTGGGTTCGCACAAAAAATAGCGCCGATAGAATGTCTCGCGAGCAGCTTTTGGAATTTGCCAAAAAATTCGACACCAAGCAAAGCATCGGCGAGTACTCATACATCATGAATAAAGCAAGCGGCGGCAAGGACAACTTCTATCCGACGCCGTTTATGGAGTATATCGGCGACGGCGACAACCGCCGCAAGGCGCTAATTTTAGCGCTCGCTCGCCAAGAAAGCCGCTTCGTACCCGCATCGGTATCTACGTCGTATGCGCTTGGGATGATGCAATTTATGCCGTTTTTGGCTAACGAGATCGGCAAAAAGCAACTCAAAATCGACGGCTTCGATCAAGACGACATGTTCCGCCCGGAGGTCGCTTACCGCTTCGCCAACATCCATATCGACTGGCTGGAGCGTAAAATTTACAGCCCGGTTTTCATCGCATACGCTTACAACGGCGGGCTCGGGCTCGTCAAAAAGATGCTTCAGCGCGGCGATATGTTTAATAAGGGCAAATTTGAGCCGTGGCTTAGCATGGAGCTCGTGCCGTATGCCGAGAGCAGAGACTACGGCAAAAAGGTGCTCGCAAATTTTATCATCTATTCGCAGATCCTCGATCCGCGCGCGAAAGTCTCGGTGCAACAGGAGCTACAAGACCTGCTGATACCGAGCAGAAGCGACAGCTTCCGCTAAGCCGGCGGCGAGCTCGGAGAATGATTTTAAAAAGCGGTGAGCAAGTAATTTTAAAAGCCGTCGCTTCAACAAAAGCGCAAAATTTGCCCGCTGAGAGCTTAGGCAGGCAGATCAAAACGGCGCAATTTTACCGCGCGAGTAGGAATGTGCTATAAAATCGTGCGGAATTTATTTTGACTTCAGTAGTGAAATTTTATCTCTTGATGCTAGCCAAAGGTTATTTCTGCCCTACACGAAAGGCCACACGCTATGCAAATTATCGCGACCGCAGTCCTCATGCTAGCCGCCGTTTTGTGCGTATCGTCATTGAAAGACGAAAAGAAGCGCTCCGCAAATTTAGCGGCTTGTTTGTTTTTTATGGCGTTTGCGTATTGCGTGCAATTCGGCGTAGGAGACGATAGCTACGTCCGAGTGGGCGGCGCGGCGCTGATATTGTTTTTTATCTTTGCGCTTGCTTTTTTCGAGCTTTATTTCTGGGGTGACGAGCTTTAAAATTCAAAATTCATTGAAATTTTAACGCGGCGTTTTATGAGCGATCAAATTAGCGCCCGAGCGTAAAATTTTAAGTAGCATGAAATCAAAATCGGGCGTTTTCAGCTATGAAATTTAAACAGATAAGCTATTCGCAGGTTACCTGCCGTAAGGCTGCGACAAGTTTAAATTTAGCCTCTTTTGCGGCCTGCTTGCGGCGCTTTAAAATTTCGTAACTTCAGATATGCAAGCCGCCGTTTTAAAATTTCGGTAAGTTTTAAATTTTAAATCCACGCCTCTTTGCCGCACCGTTTTAGTTAAATTTTAACCGCGCGGCGCAGAGCTCGCGAGCGCAAGATGATTTAATTTTACAATCTTAACTCCGCACTCCGTGCGAGCTTCTGCGGAATAAAATTTAGCGATCAAATTTGCTATTTAAAAAGCCCTTTGAGCTTGCCGAAAAGCGACTTTTCGCCGCCTGCGCAGGTTTCGTCT
>NZ_CALIMW010000121.1 GCF_938045405.1 uncultured Campylobacter sp.
GAACCCGCACTGCGCCACAAGCGCCTTATCGTTTGCGATGCTATCGCCGGTGGTGGTCAGGAAATTGCCCGTAAGCGCCGAGTTGATACCGCATCCAAGCGCCGTGCGCACGTGCTCGCCCAAATTCCGCCTGCCGCCTGCAAAGCGCAAGTACGCGCGCGGCAAGATGAAGCGGTAGATCGCGATCGATTTTAAAATTTCATCGTGCGCCAGCGGCGCGGCGTCTTGCAGCGGAGTGCCCTTGATCGGGGTCAGGATATTGATCGGCACGGAGCTAACGCCCAGCTCTCGCAGCTGCAGCGCCATATCGATGCGATCTTCCATGCCCTCGCCCAGCCCGAAAATCCCGCCGCTACATACGTCAAGTCCCACGGCGCGACAATTCTCGATAGTTTGGATGCGGTCGTCGTAGCTGTGCGTCGTGCAGATCTGCGGATAAAATTTTCGCGAAGTCTCGAGATTGTGATGATAGGTCTGCACGCCGCTTGCTTTAAGCAGCGCCAGCGCGGGCTTTGAAGCGATCCCCAGCGAGGCGCACAGATGCAGCCGCGTTTCGCTTCGCAGCCTCTCATAGATCGCGCAGTATGCCTTCAGATCGGAGCTTTTTTGAGAAATTCCGCGCCCGCTGGCGACGAGCGAGAAGCGGTGCGTCTGCTCGGCTTCGTTCGCAAGCGCGGCGCTTAGCACCTGCCGCTCGCTCAAAATTCCGTAAATCTCGCAGCCCGTGTTAAAATGCGCCGACTGCGCGCAGTATTTGCAGTCCTCGCTACAGCGCCCCGATTTTACGTTTATGATCGTGCAGAGATTAAATTTATCGCCGCAAAAAGCACGCCTGATCTCATCCGCCGCCGCAAAAAGCGCGCCCAAATCCTCGCATCGCGCCAGCTCTAGCGCCTGCTGCTTTGCAATCTCGCAGCCCGCCGTCACGCGATCTTTCAGCTCGGAAATATAAAATTTGTCTATCAATACTTAGCCTTTTTGAAAAAAATGCGTAATTATACAACGCTAAATTTAAAGCAAAGCTCGCACGCGAAATTTGGCGTAGGAATTTTGCGCTAAAAATTTACGCGGAATTTTACGCCCTTGCTCGCCGATTTTGTGCCGAAGCTTTTACGGACGGCTCGTCTGTGCGCTTGCGGCGGCACAAATTAAAATCGCTTAAAAGTCGCGATACGGTAAAATTTTACGCGTATTAAAAATAATAGCGAGCCGCTACCTGCGACATCTGCGTGCGATTTATCGTTTTGAAATTTTATTTTGGCTAAAATTGCTACTTTAAATTTAAAGGCAAAAAATGAAATACGACGTTATCGTTGTGGGCGGCGGACACGCGGGTATCGAGGCAAGCTTAGCCGCCGCAAAAATGGGCGCAAAGACGCTGCTAATTACGATCTTGGCCGAGCAGATCGGCGCTGCGAGCTGTAACCCCGCAATAGGCGGCCTTGCAAAGGGGCATCTGGTAAAGGAGATCGACGCGCTGGGCGGTCAGATGGGGCTTGCGGCGGATGCATGCGGGCTGCAGTTTAGAATTTTAAACGAGAGCAAGGGCCCCGCCGTGCGCGGCTCGCGTGCTCAGATCGATATGGATGAATACCGCATCTACATGCGAAATTTGCTGCTAAACACGCAGGGGCTGGACGTAAGTCAGGAGATCGCGAGCGAAATTTTAACCTGCGAGCAGGATGGCGTTCCGAGCGTTTGCGGCATTAAGAGCCATCTTGGCAACGTTTATGAGACCGAGCATCTGATAATCACCGCCGGCACCTTTTTAAACGGGCTAATTCACGTGGGCGAGAACAAGCTGCAAGCGGGGCGCGTGGGCGAGCTAGCGAGCGTCGAGCTAGCCGAATCGCTGCGAAGTCTGGGGCTGCAAATGGGGCGGCTAAAGACGGGCACCTGCCCGAGGATCGATGCTAAGACGATCGATTTTAGCGTGCTTGAGCGCCAAGACGGCGACGCAGATCCGCGCCCTTTCAGCTTTCGCAGCAAAAATTTTGCGCCGAAGCAGCTTGCTTGCTTCATCGCTTATACGAACGAACGAACGCACGAGATCATCCGCAAAAATTTCGCCCGCGCGCCGATGTTTACGGGGCAAATTTCAAGCACCGGCCCGCGCTACTGCCCGAGCATCGAGACTAAAATTTATGAATTTCCAAATCGCGACCGCCACCACGTCTTCGTCGAGCCGCAGACGCGCGAGGCTACGGAGTATTACGTAAACGGGCTTTCTACGAGCCTTCCTTACGACGTGCAGATTGCATTTTTGCGCACGATCAAAGGTTTTGAAAATGCTAAAATCGTCCGCCCGGGCTATGCGATCGAGTACGATTTTATCGATCCTACCGAGCTTAAACACAGCCTCGAGACCAAAAAGATCCGCGGGCTGTTTTTGGCAGGCCAGATCAACGGCACCACCGGCTACGAGGAGGCCGCGGCGCAGGGGCTAATGGCGGGCATCAACGCCGTGCTTGATTTGCGCGGGCGGCAGCCTTTGATCTTGCGTAGAGATGAGGCGTATATCGGCGTTTTGATCGACGATCTGGTTACCAAGGGCACGAACGAGCCTTACCGAATGTTTACTTCGCGTGCGGAATTTCGCCTGCTGCTGCGCGAGGGCAACGCCGTGCTGCGTCTAAGCGAATACGGCCGCGAGATCGGGCTTTTAGACGAGGCGAGTTACGAGCGGGCGAGGAAATTTAAGCACGACGCGCAGAGCGGAATGGAATTTTTGCTAAAAACGCAGATTACCCCTTCGAAACAGACGCTTAGCCTGCTGCAAAGTATCGGAGCGGAGCCCATTTCGCAAAGCTGCAGCTTGCAAAAAATTGTAGCCAAAAGCGGCTTTTCAAAGGCGGGTCTGCTAGCTCTGGCGCCGCATTTTGAGGGCTTTAGCGATGAGGTTTTGGATGAAATTTTAACGCAGTGCAAGTATCATTTCTACATCGCGATGCAGCGCGCCGAGGTCGAGAGGATGAAGGGGCTGCTTGGCGTCTCGATCCCGCCGCAGATCGATTTTAGCAAGATCGGAGGGCTTAGCAACGAGATCGTGCAGAAGCTAAATCGCTTCGCGCCGCCGACGCTTTTTGCCGCGAGCGAGATCAGCGGCGTAACGCCCGCCGCGATCGATATTTTGCACATTTACATCAAGCAAAATTTTGGCGATAAGCTTGGGATAAAGCGAGAATAGAATGCTAAAGTATAAAAGGCTTAATAAAGTAATTTTAAAATTTATAGTGAAAAATCTGGACGATATTTTAAAATATGTTTCAGTTTGAACTAAAACTATGTTTTGATAATTACGCCAATAGTAAATTTAGATTCATTGTCAAGAATTGCTCAAAAAATACTTTTTTTACATACGGTATGTCGCCGAAATTCTTTTTTATTCACTTCCTGGTTCAAAATTATTTCTCGAACAGCATAAATTAAAGGACGCGGCCGACAACAACATTCAAGAATTAGGTTTTAGTATTGACACCTCAGGAATAAACAACATATTCATATTAAAAGACGTTATACGAGAAGAAGAAATACCTACTATTTTTGAAGAAATAGTCGAACGATATATAGACGGCATTAAATATCTAAATTGTTTTAAATTTGAGCTACTAAACTACAGATATAAAAGAAAGATCCATTGCTTTTTGCTAAAATTGATAAGAGAAAATCCGCTTAACTTATCTTGAGCTATTTATATTTACAGAGGAGATAAATCCGCCCCGAGCGAGGCGGATTAAAGATTATTTTTCGCTAGGCGGATACATCTTCCAGCTGCTATCTACTTTCCAGTCTATCGGGTGGCAAGACATACAAGTATTTAGCTTTTGCGGATGATGCACTGCGTGACATGATTGGCACTGAAGCATTTCATTGTCTCTATTATGGACACCATTATGCGGGTTAGACAAACCATAGTGCGCAGTCTTTTTCCTGATATCGTCTATCTTATGACAGCTGGTGCACTGCTCGTTTGTAAATCCTCTTTGTTTTGTTGGCATCTCAAAATCGCCCATCGCATACATCCTGACCTCGTTTAGTTGCTCACCTATGGTTGGGACGTGGCAGTCATGGCATGTTACATTTGCGTCGTTATGCTTTTTAGCTAGCATATTTCCCTTTGTAAAAGAGTCATACTCTGGCTGCATGTTGTGACACATGATACAAAATTCAGCTTTGTGGCTAGCTGCTTGTACCTGATGAAACGCTATAAAACCTATGACGGCAGCTATTATTAGCCCTATTATCGTATATTTTCTTCTCTTGCTCATGCTTTTACTCCTTTTGCGTTCGCCGCCGCTTGATAGCCTGCTAAGCGTCCGTAGCATAGACATGTTCCGTGGCTAGTTCCGGCTAAAACTACCGGATAATCGCCCAAAAAGCGTCCGCCCATGACGTTACCGCAGGCATAAAGTCCAGAAATTTCGTTATAGTTAGTATCTAGCACATTTGCAGTGCTTGGCTCAACGGTAAAGCCACCCATTACGACCAGGCTCGCACCTACTCCCATTTTGCCGGCATAAAACGGCGCGTGACGTACTGGAAACATCCTCTTTGCGGTCTTACCAAAGTCATCATCGTAACCTTTGTCGCATAGCTCGTTGTAGCGTTTTATAGTTGCTAAAAACTGCGTTTGTGCCTTTTGATTATTAGGGTATAGCATACCGGCAAGTTCTTCTATGCTGTTTGCTTTAAATACATCAGGCATCTCTTCAATATCTTTTACCGATATATACGATGTTTTGCCTATCGCCCACTGGCAGTCAGATGGAAGCTTTGGATTATCTTCTACACAGTGGTTTACACTGCCGTGTGATACGCCCATGAGGCCGACTTGCTCTGGAAATTTAGAGTCAAATACCTGCCAGCCAAAGCCTCCTGGTTGGCGAGAGAGCGGCTGAGTGACTTGCTGACCGCTTAGATCTTCATTTGTAAAGCGCTCTCCCTTTGCATTTGTTAGTAAAAACGCATCAACGCCAAGCGGTCCGCCAAGCGTGTGAGCGACTGGTGCGTGCGGTCCGTCTTCTAGCTTTGCGCCTATCCATGAGCCAAGCTTATGCCCGTCTCCCGTGTTTGTCGGATTGTTTTTGTAGTCTCTGTTTGGAAACGGACAGAAGAAATTTGCCACCCACGGCACAAATGTTTTTACCATCTCAGGATCATTCATATAGTCTCCCGTGGCTAAGATTACTGATTTGGCATTTATCTTGATATATGAGCCATCAGACATATTTTGCGCGATCGCTCCTTGCATTTTGCCAGTTGTTTTGTCGCGAAGTAGCTTTTGTGCGCGAGTTTTGAAGATATATTTTGCGCCTTGTTTTATAGACTTTTCATAAACTAGCTCCATCATCGGCTCTTGGCTAGGCAAAAATGTCATAACGGTTGGATAGCTTGGGCTATTTTCTTTGCTTGGATCGTATCCTGCCGGGAGCGGATAGTGCATAAGCATCAAATTTATCTTACTTCTATCAAGCTGCGTATCGGTCTCTTTCATAAAATGCACCGCAGGAGCAAGCTCTATCATCCAGTCAAAGTCCTCGCCGCTGTGCTCCGCCCAGTAGTTCCAAACGCGCTGATCGGCACGGTATCCCATCTGTTTTAAGTGCTCATTTATAGCCGCATTCTTATCATACGTGATGCCAAGCTCTCTTTGAAATTTATTGCCTAGAGTACCGTACTGACCGCTTCTAACTTGAAAGCGACCGGCTTTTTCTAGGACGATAACCCTTGCACCTTTTTCAGTTGCAGCGCGCGCAGCGTGGAGTCCCGAAACGCCGGCACCTATGATAAGTACATCGGTTTCAAGCGTCTCTTTGATATCTTTGTCTGAAATTTGCGGCTCAGCGCCCAGCCATTTTGGCACTTCAGGGGCTTTTGCAACTTCCTTTTTTGGATGGATGAGGTGATTGTTCGGGTTATCACAGCCTGTTAGCAGCGCAGATCCAGCCACAACCGAGCCAAGCGTGAGCGCTCCGCTACGTTTTAAAAACGAGCGGCGTGATAGTTCATTTTTTTCTACCATTTTATACTCCTTGTTTCAAGTTTTATTTTAATATGTCAAAGTCATAAGAGGCTCTTAGCCAAAGCTCTTCATCCGTCGTTTTGCCGTCAGAGCCACCGTTTGTATATTTTAGCTTTCTATCCATAGTTTCGTAGATAGCAGATAGCTTTAAGCCTTTTACTGCAGGAACTTTATAGCTAACTTGCACGTCCCAGCCCTCTACATCTATCCTAGTTCCTGGCGCTTGACCATGAAGGCCGCCTGAGCGAACGTTGCTGCCGTTATGCTGCTTGCCATACCAGTAGTCAGCGTCCACTCTAAGACCCTCGGCGCCTACGTTGCTAAAGTCGTAGCCTGCGCTAAATTTATGTAAATTCATACCAGCAAAATTCATAAATAAAAACGGACCGTAGATCGGAGTAGCCGTAAATGACCCAACGTCGTTACCTATACCTTGAAGCGCCATTTGGTTTTTGCTAACGGTTGAATATGCATATCTAAGATCAAAGCCGTAAGCGTTATAAAGCCCTATCATGCCTGCGTAGTAGTTGCCGTTAAAGTCGAAATTCTCTTTTAAAGTACCGTTTGTTCTTGAGCCTTTATACATAAAGTCTATTCCAACTACCGCGTTTTCAAAAAGCGTAGGCGTTTTGTAGCCAGTAGCTGCGAAGTAGAAATTTATATCGCTTTTTGAATTGGCCGCGTCATCGTATTCAAGACCAGATACGTTTGCATAACCGGCCGTGAGCGAGACGCCGGGAAGGCCGCTATATGTCACAAATGAGTTAAAGATATTGTCAAATTTATAGCCGTAAGGCCCAAAGCCGCCGATAACAACTCTGTCTTTAAATCTTGGCGCACCATGATCGCCGCCCGTTACCGCGCTTGATCTACCTGCAAATTTCCAAAAGTCAGCTAGGCCGATAACGGTATTTATACTATCAAGCTTTATCCTAGCGCTCACGCCCTCAAATGCCTCTTTGTAGCCCACGTCCGTGTTTGTTGCCACAAGTGGCGGCACTAGGCCTGTGTATTTTGAGTTGTAGTACTGGCGACCTAGTTTAAAGTCGATATAGTCATTTTCATATCCTAAGTAGGCCTCTGAAAGTGCTACACCTTCGCTATTCCAGTCATAGGCAAAATACTCTTTTGCAGCCTTTGACGGACCGAAATTTACTAAGCCCTGAGCCGTAAGACCAAGCTTAAAGCCATAGTAAGAGCCAGTTAAAAACCTAAGCTCAGCACCTAGGCCGCCGATGTGCTCACGAATTTTATTTGTTCTGCTAGCTGGCGGGAAGTACTCTGTCGAGTCCATATCGTAGTATGAAAATACTGTCGCACCCATAGTGCTTGTTTGTAAAGCCTCCGCCAAGCTATCGCTAGCGCTAGCGCTGGACGCCATAGCCATAAACGCAGCCAAACTAAGAGCAAATTTACTCTTGCCGATCGTCAAAAAACATGTTTTCACTATAACCTCCTTTAAATTTTTACACCATCATCTTTGGATTTATGAGCGAAATTATAACATGTAGGCCTATCAAAAACGGTAAGATTTTGGTAACATTAACTAAAAAATATTTTTTAGTTTTAAATTTTAAATTTGATATAATCACTACTATGATAGAAATTTTACTTATAGAAGATGATCTTGATCTGGCCGAGCTTTTAAAATATGCATTGCTAAAAAGCGAGATTGGCGTAACCATAGTCACAAATCCGGTTGAAGGACTTAAAATTCTAGACGCAAAAAATGCTTTTGACGCATTGGTGCTTGATCTTGGCTTGCCCGACATGGACGGCCTTGAAGTGTGCAAGCACGTAAGACACAGCTATCCATCGCTACCTATCATTATCTCATCGGCTCGCAGCGAAACGCTAGATAAGATAAAGGGCTTTGAGCTTGGGGCGGACGACTACATGGCAAAGCCCTATGAGCCAATAGAGCTTGCATTTAGGCTAAGGGCGATACTTCGCCGAGGGATACAAGCTGGCAATGACTTCAAAACCTTTTGCGTAGATAAACAAAGACGCACTATATTAAAAAATGGAGAAGCCATAGCGCTTACAAAGGCGGAATTTGATATCTTTATCTACCTTTATGAAAAAGAGGGGATAGTTGTATCAAGAGAGGATATTTTGTTAAATTTAGGTCAGGCTAAATTTCAAAGTGGGCTAAAAAGTATCGACGTAGCCATAGGGCGCTTGCGCCAAAAGATAGGAGACGACCCTAAAAATCCACACTTCATCCACCCCGTGCGCGGTATAGGGTATAAATTTATCAATGCGTAATATATCCATAATCAAACTAATATCTTTTTTCTTTTTTGCTGCGTTAGTTATAGTAAATTTAGCATTTTTCATCGAATCAAAAAGGCAAATAAGAGATGCGGAGTATTTTGCCTACCAGCGCTTTATGCTAGGCATGCGCATACGCGGACAAGAAGACGGCAATATAACCAAGCAGCTAGCGCAAATCGGACTTAAAAATAGTGATCTCGATCCAAATGAGATCAGGCAAAATGGTGAGAAAATTTTTAGCGATTCGTATGCCGATATGATAAGGTATAACAAAAAGTTTTATTTTGTCCCTAGATTTTCTTCTATTGATCCTAAAATGTTTTCGCGCATTATGGATGCGGCAGGGCTTAATATATCAAGCGAAAATGACATTGCGAAAAACGATCTGCCTTTAGAAAATTTAGAAGAAATTTCTTCGCATAACATTTGGATACTTTGGCTTATAGTAAATATCGTAATGGCCGCATTTTTCATAGTCGTCTTAAAAAAATTGCTGAGACTCAGAAATTTAAAAAATATGATAAGAAGGGCGGGAGAAGAAGACAAATTTAGACTGATAAAAGTAGAGGCAAATGATGAAATAGGCCAAATCGCTAGCGAATTTAATACGACGATGCAAAAAATAGATGCGATAAAAGAGGCTAGAGCGCTATTTTTACGTAACATCTTGCACGAATTTCGCAACCCGATAATGAAGGGGCGAATCATGGCAGATATGCTAGCCGAAATCTTACAAGACGATAAATTTAAAAGTAGATTAAAACAAATTTTTATAAGGCTAGAAATGATACTTGGCGAGGTTGTCAAGGTCGAAAAACTAGTATCTAATCAATGGGAGCTTAAGAAAAATAAGCATCGAGTTATAGACATCGTCGATCACTCGGTAGATATGCTTTTATTAAAAGACACGAGCCGCATAGAAGTGCGAGCGGATGCGGAAATAAGTGCGGTTGAGGTTGATTTTGAGCTTTATGCAACCGGAGTTAAAAATTTAATCGATAACGCCTTAAAATACTCTAGCGGCAAAGTCCTTGTAAATATAGATAAAAACACCGTCTGTATAAGCAGCACAGGAGATGAGCTTGAACCGGAAAGACTCGATTTTGAAAGAGCTTTTAACAGAAAGGTAGAGACGTCAAATTCAGGACTTGGCCTTGGGCTTTATATCGCAAACCAAATTTTTATAAAACACGGCCACACCTTAAAATACAAGTACGAAGACGGTAAAAATATTTTTCTAATATGTTTCATAAACACTTGATCTAAAAATAACTTGTTTATTAATACTTATAAATTATTTTAAGCTCGTTATTTGCGCTGATTAATTCATTTATAAAGCCTAACAAATCTGTTATTAATAGTTATAATGACATCCCTGTGATATCTGCTATATTTTTTTGGTTTACGATAATTCCGAGATTTTTTAGATATTTAGTCACTCCGCAGAAGCCACAATAAGGTAGCTGAAGAAGAATTCACACACGCACGCTAAAATTTAACGGCTCTTTCGTCGTGCAGAAAAGATAAAATTTTAGTAGAGTACGGCATGAGGGCGTCTGAATTTGAACGTGATCGTTTTGGTTGATGCGCGGCGTTAAATTTTATACTGCTTGTTAAGACTGTGGCGATGAGTAATTTTAAAATTTTGATTTTGGCGTGGGTAAAATTTAACGACAGCGCGTTCTGTCGTCGAGGTATGATGTATGGGTATCTGGCGGTATATCGACGTAGTGGAGATTGGCAAGTGTTGCATATAAACGAAGCGAATTAAAATAAGAATGCGGATGAAATTAGCGCCGCGTGATACATATAAATAGCAGCATGCCCCGTAAACGATGTGATTCGCGATAAAATTTTGCGTAAATTAAGGCGAAATTTAGCCGACGAAATGAGAACGGATTTAAAATTTAACCGTTTTTTCAAGCGAATTTTGCCACAATTGCGCTCAAATTTCGTTGGGGCAAAATGATGAAAAAATATACCAAACAAATCCTCGCGATGCTCGCGCTAAACGCGATCTACAGCGGCTCGGGGATCTTGATTTTAAGCTTTATCAATAAATATCTACTTGACGGCGCCGAAAGAGGCGGGCGCATCATCGCGCTATTTTTCGCACTCTTGGCGCTATTTCTGCTGCTTTCGGTGCTAAGCCGTATCATGCTTTGCAAGATGGAAAATGACTTTGTATTCGATCTGCGCACCAAGATCATCAAGCAGATCATCGATACGAAGTTCGAGCGCATCGAGGCTGCGTCGAAGGCGAACCTGCTTGCGTCCCTTTCCAGCGATATTTCGCGCCTGACCGAGGGCTTTATGCGCATATCCGAGCTCATTCAAGGCGCGATGATCGTGCTATTTTGCGGCATCTATGTGCTATACATCGCGCCTATGATGTTTGCGTTTTTATTCGTCTGGATCGGCGCGCTGATGATTTTCAACCGCTTTTTGATGAAAAAAGTCATGCAAAATTACGATTTGTACCGCCAAAACGAGGACGTTTTGTATAAAAACTACGCCGCGGCAATCGAGGGGCACAAGGAGCTGTCGCTAAGCCTAGCCAAAGCGAAGAGCCTATATGAAAACGACTTTTTGCCCAATGCGCAAAATTTACGCCAAAGCTCGCTGCGAGCCGAGGTTTACGGCGCGTTTGCGAGTAATTTTATGAACGTGATGATGCTTGGCGCGGTGGGCTTTGTGCTTTATTTTGGGCTTAGCGGCGGCAAAGCGGAGCTTGCAAACGCCGTAACGATCGCGCTTACGGTGCTTTTTTTGCGTGCGCCTTTGATGATGCTCATATTCTCGCTTCCTAGCGTGCTGCGCGCCAAGATCGCCTACGCAAAGATCAATGAGTTAGGCTTAGACCCGTTCGTGCAGGGCTTTGAGCTTGCGCAAATGCAGCCGTGGCGCAGCCTGGAGCTTAAAGACGTGGGCTTTTCGTATCCAGACGGGAAATTCGGTATAAAAGGGGTAAACTTGCAGCTAAATGCAGGCGAGACGGTATTTTTAATAGGCGAAAACGGCAGCGGAAAATCGACGCTTTTTATGATTTTAGCGGGCCTTTATACGCCGCAAGCAGGCGAAATTTTAGCCGACGGCGCAGCCCTTAAACCCTCTGATCTGCGCGCCTACAGCAATAACATAAGCGCGGTTTTCAGCGATTTTTATCTCTTCGACTACGCTACGGGCGATGCGGACATCGCGCGCGAGTGGCTAGCGCTTACGCACCTGCAGGATAAGGTTGAGCTAAAGGGGGCTAAATTTAGCACCACGAGCCTATCTAGCGGGCAGCGCAAGCGTTTGGCGCTCGTAAGCGTGCTGATGGACGGGCGAAAATTTTTGATGCTCGATGAGTTTGCGGCCGATCTCGATCCGCAGTTTCGCGCGGAGTTTTACGAGCGGATTTTGCCCGAGCTGAAATCGCGCGGATACACGATATTTGCGATCTCGCACGATGATAAATACTTCGGCGCCGCAGATAAAATTTATAAGATGCAAAGAGGCGAAATTTCGCGCATAAAGTAAAGCGGCGAAATTTTAAAATTCTGCGCAAAATTTCGCGATGGAATTTGACATCTAGATGAAATTTCGCCTTAGAATTTCGCTGCAAAATTCTACGATTGAAATTTAAGTGGCAAGGCGAAATTCGCTTAAAATTTTACAGCGCAAATTCCGCTTCAAGCCCCTATGCTAAAGTTTGCAGTAGATAGAATTTTGCCTCTTTGGCGCAAATTGCAAAAATTTAACCGAAATTTACTAAATTTTGATTATACTGCACCCACAATTTAAAAAGAAAGGATAGGAATGAAAAAAGTTCTTATTGCATGTGCTGCGGTTGCGGCGTTTAGTTCGAGTGTATTCGCCGCTGACGGCGCTACATTGTATAAAAAATGCGTGGCCTGTCATGGAGCTAACGCCGAGAAGCCTTATCTTGGCGGCAAAGTACCTGCGCTAAACACCTTAAGTAAGGAAGAGATCATAGCTAGCCTAAAGGGCTACAAAGACGGCAGCTTGGGCGACGGCAAGGGAAAATTCGGCATGATGGGCGTTATGAAGGGTCAAGTCGCTTCACTTAACGACGAATCGATCGAAGCGCTAGCCGATTTCATCGTCTCTAAAAAATAATTTCAAACTTCATTTGGCGGGCTTTGCGCTCGCCGAACTTCGCTTAATTTAAAATTTCAAAATTCTACGCTAATATCACGTAAAAATTCCAAAGGCTCATAATGTTTAACGGACTGATCAGAGAGATCGCGCAGGTTGCGAGCTTTAGCAGCGATTCGCTGCGACTGCGCGCGAGATACCGACCTGCGCTCGGCGATAGCGTCGCGGTAAACGGCGCGTGCCTGAGCGTGACGCGGCTTTTTGCGGACGGATTTGCGGTGCAGCTTTCTAGCGAAACGGCGAGCGTCATCGCCGTGCAAAACCTGCACGGCTCGGTGCATATCGAGCCTGCGATGCGG
>NZ_CALIMW010000122.1 GCF_938045405.1 uncultured Campylobacter sp.
AAAGATTTAGGCGATATAGATTTAATATGGGGCGAGGCAAAACAAAACGCAAAAGAAGGCTGGGATGGATACGGCTTAGCCAAGATAGAGAAAAAACACCCTGAAATTACGGCTCAAATTTTAGACGACATCATTAAAAACGGCGAGCTGGAGAAAACACATAACGGATATAATGTAAAAAGCGGCAGATATGTAATCGGGCTAAATCGAGGCTGGAATGAAAATGGCGTAAAGATTGGGGATAACAAATGGATTGTAACTGCATTTGACGATAGCAAAGAGAAAGCTATCAGCAAAGCACCCGTTGATAGCTTTGACGGCAGAAACGCTGCTTCTGCCAACTCTATGGGTATTATACCACAAAATCTCAAAAATGCTTCAATCGGCGAGTGGCAAAGAGAAATTTCTAAAGCGGGGGATGACTGGAAGGGGCTAAAACGCCCGATGGATCAAATAAAACACTCCGAGACGCTCAAGCAAAATGAAAGAGCGGGGCTATACGTAGATATAAGCGAGCGGATGAAAAAGATAGGAAAATAATTCAGGTGCGGGGCTATACCTCGCGCCAATAGCCTAGCTTGAGCGGATCTTGCTAGGCAAATGCCGAATTATACTTAAATTTATACAAATCCCTCAAAATTTATTAAAAATCTTTCAATCTTGTCGCTTCAGTCCATAAATGCTGTAGATTATGGACGCTCAAAAAGCCAAAATTGCCTTAACTTTCAAAAGGAGAACGTTATGGCAATCACATCTACGGGCTTTCAAGCCCCAGCAACGAAAAGAGAAGGGCTAAAGCCCTCCGTTTACGATAGCATAATCCTAATCGGAGCGGATGATACCCCACTCTTAAGTCTCATCGGAACTTCAAATGTTACGAATACCGAGCATAGTTGGCTAACCGACAATATCGCGGCGCCTAAAAAGAACGCACAGCTTGAAATTAGCGATTTTGACGATACCAGAAAATCGACTATTCAAAAAACCACGAATTCCGTGCAAATTTTCACTACCAATATAAGCGTATCTTATACGATGCAGAAGGTAGCCACCTATGGCGGAAAAGAGATGGAGCGCGAAACGGCTAAGCGCGCCAAAGAGCATAAGCGCGATATGGAGTATGCCCTATTCGGCTTAGGTAGAGATACCGATACCAAAGTATCCATATTCAAAGCTCCTACTCCGCGAACCGATGCGGTCGCGGAGTCGACTCTGGCCGGTAGGACCACACCAGGCCCGCCAGGCCGTCGTCGACGGTATCCCTGAGGCGCACCGTCGCGCGGGCATTGGTGATGGTGGCCAGGACCTTGGCCCGGTTACGTACGATCCGGGCATCGGCCAGCAGTCGGTCCACGTCCGCCTCCCCGAAGCCGGCTACCGCGTCGGGGTCGAATCCGGCGAAGGCGTCGCGGAAGGCTGGGCGCTTGCGCAGGATCGTCGCCCAGGACAGGCCCGACTGGAAAGCCTCCAGGCTCACCCGCTCGAAGACTCCCCTCTCGTCGCGCACCGGCATGCCCCACTCGGTGTCGTAG
>NZ_CALIMW010000123.1 GCF_938045405.1 uncultured Campylobacter sp.
ATATGCTAAGCGTCACGTGGAATGCGCCGCTTCAGGCGTTTGACAAGCCGGGGGATTTTTTCGAGGGTGCGGGCGTAGACGGCGTTTATTTGCATTTTCATAAAGCCAACGAGTTTTTAGGCACGAAAAGGCTACCTACTTTTATGTGCAACGACGTCATTAAGAACCCCGACGTAGAGCGTTTTACGAGAGATTACGAAGCGCATCTAAAAAGGGTTTTCGGCTAAATTTAAGCAGACTTTAGCGCAAATTTATAAGCTAGACAGTAGAAATTTTACCCTGCCCTTTGTGCCGTTAAATTTGATCTAAATTTAAACTCACGCCACGCCGGAGCGTAGAATTTCGCTGTGAATTTTAGGCGGCATGCCAAACATCCTTGCGTATTCGCGGCTAAACTGTGACGCGCTCTCGTATCCTACGTCAAAGGCGGCCTGCGCTACGCCGATATTTTTGGTCGCTAGCAGGTTTTTCGCCTCTTCAAGGCGGATCTTTTTTTGAAAAGCGATGGGGCTTAGCGAGGTTACGACCTTGAAGTTATGGTAGAGCGACGACTCGCTCATATCGCAAGCGCGCGCGACCTCTTTCATATTTAGCTTTTGCGTAAACTCGTTTTTTATCTTTGCGACGGCATGCAAAATTTTATTAGAAACGCTGCCTTGCATAGCAAATTTATTTAAAAAATAGCCGCTTTTATCGCTTGTTGCAAGGGTATAAAGGATCTCTTTTTTAGCAAGATCCGATAGAAATTTGATCTTCTCTTTTGGCTTTTCAAGCAGCAAGATAAAGCGCAAAACAGGCTCTAGTATCTCCTCCGTAAGATCGCCGAAAATTACCCCCTTTTGGCTCTTTTGCATGTTTTCTTCTCTGATCTTTACGTTTTTTAGCACTTCATAAATTTCATCCATGCTAAATTTAAGGATAAGCGAGATATATGGCCTCTCTTTTGAGGCGTCGGTTAGGCTCACCCTTAGAGGCATATAGGTCGATGTGAGCAGATACCTTTGCTCATTGTATCCGCTCATCTCATCGCCAAAACCCACCGACTTTGCCCCTTGCAAGATAATGCACAAAGATGGATTGTAGATCACATTGATAAAATCATGCGTCTTTTCGCTGATGTAAAAATCAAGCGAGTCGATGTCGCTTTGAACAAGGCCGTTTACGCCGTATCTATCTAGTAAAAATTCTTTTGTCTGCTCTTTTAGTAAATTTAGCTCGCTCATCTTGCTTCCTCACTTAAATTTTATGAGATTACACCCCTTTTTAAAAATTTTGCAGGATTAGGCATGAAATTTGGAGAATCGTTCTAACGCAAAATTTAAAATCCTGCTAGAATGCACATTACAAAACAGCTTGTAAAGCTAAATCAAAACCGAAAGGACAAAGATGTATCTTAAGAAATTTGCAGCGGCGCTTATAGCGTCAAGTTTTATTTTAGGAGGCAATGCAATGGCAAGTGCAAACGTGGCAAAATCACCGCTAGAGGCGGTCTCTATGGTTAGCGAGTGGGATAAAATTTTCGCAAAAAGCGATAAGGTAGATCACAAGAAAGTCAAATTTAAAAATCGTTACGGCGTGGAGCTAGTAGGCGATCTTTATATGCCTAAAAATTTAAAAGGTAAAGCAGCTGCGATCGCAGTTAGTGGACCTTTTGGCGCGGTAAAGGAACAATCAAGCGGACTTTATGCGCAAACGCTAGCTGAGCGCGGTTTTATCACGCTTGCCTTTGATCCAAGCTACACAGGCGAGAGCGGCGGCGTGCCGAGGAATTTAGCAAGCCCAGAGATAAATACCGAGGATTTTAGCGCGGCGGTTGATTTTCTAGGGCTTCAAGACAATGTAGATCGCGAGCGTATCGGCATTTTAGGAATTTGCGGCTTTGGCGGTTTTGCTCTAAACGCGGCTCTTAGCGATCCTCGCATAAAGGCAGTTGCAACCAGCACGATGTATGATATAACGCGAGTGGCAGCAAAAGGCTACAACGATAGCATAGGCGTGGATGAGAGATATGAAAATAAAAAGAAGCTAGCCGAGCAGCGCTGGGTCGATGCTAAAAATGGCAAACCGGCATTTACTGGTGCGATAAACGTTGATCCAAAAAAGATAGACGCAAGCACGCCGCAGTTTATAGCTGAATATGCGGACTTTTACCGTACGCCGCGCGGATATCACAAACGCTCTGTAAATTCAAACAGCGGAGAGAGCGGCTGGATCGTTACAAATCCTATCTCATTTATAAATATGCCAATCCTTGCCTACGCAAGCGAGATGAGAACTCCGACTCTTATCGTAGCCGGCGAGAAAGCGCACTCAAGATACTTTAGCGAGGACGCTTTTAAATCTCTTGGCAATAAAAATAAAGAGCTAGTTATCGTCCCCGGCGCTGTGCACACAGATCTATACGACAACAAAAACAATAAGATCCCATACGATAAATTTGAGGAATTTTTCAAAGCAAATTTGAAATAAACAAGCCCCCTGCGCTTTGCAGGGGTAAATTCGAGAGATAAGGAAGGTAAAAATGAGAAAAATTTTAGCCGTCTTTATGCTTTTTGCAGGGCTAAATTTAGTGGTTGGGGAGAAAATGCAAAATTTGAAGATAGTTCTAAAAAGCTCTAACGGCGAAGTCACTGCTGTCTTAGACGACACGATCGCTGCAAGAAGCTTTGCCGCACAGCTACCGCTAACGTTAAATTTAAGCGACTACGGCGGACACGAAAAGGTCGCCAAACTGCCAAAACCGCTTGACGTAAGCGGCGAGCCAAAAGGATGCGATGGCAAAAAAGGCGAGATCTCGTACTTTGCTCCGTGGAATAACTTCGTCATCTACTACGGCTATCAGCCCTATTACGAGGGCATCGTGCGTCTAGGCGTGATAGATGGCGATGTGAGCTTGGTCGCAAAAGACGGGCAGATCAGGATAGAGCCAGCAAAATAAATCCGCCGTAGCCGCAAAAGCGGCTCGCAAATTTTCAAATATGGTGGCAAAATTTAGCCCAAATTTAGGGCTAAATTTCATGCGCTTACTAATTTTTCTAGGCTAATTTTTTCTCGATAAGTTTTAAAATTTCATCCGCGCTTACGCTCTGCCGCTTTAGGCCTGCGCGAGTGATGAACTCGACGCTTCCCTCTGCTAGGGCTTTGCCCACGAGCACCGCGTACGGAAAGCCCATCAGCTCGAAGTCGTTCATCTTCACGCCGAAACGCTCCGCGCGATCGTCGAGCAGCACGCGGATACCGCGCTCGCGGCACTGCTCGTATAGTTTCTCGGCAAATTCTACCGCCGCGGCGTCTTTGTGATTTGAGATGATGATCTCAAGCTCGAAAGGCGCCAGCTCGCGCGGCCACACGCAGCCTCGCTCGTCGTGGCTGCTTTCAATCGCCACGGCTATGAGGCGGCTTGCGCCGATGCCGTAGCAGCCCATGTAAAACGCACGAGCCTTGCCGTTTGCGTCCAAAAATCGCGCTCCCATCGGCTCTGAATAGCGCGTGCCGAGCTGAAAGATATGGCCCACCTCGATGCCTTTTGTGATGCCAAGCTCGCCGCCGCAGCACGGACACGCGTCGCCTTCGCTCACGGCGGTAAGATCCGCAAAGCGCGATTCGTTAAAATTTATCACGCTAGCGCCCACATAGTGGTAATCCGGCTCGTTCGCGCCCGCGATCATCTCGCGCGCTCCTTTTAGCTCGGCATCGATGTAAAATTTAGCTCCCTCGTCGAGCCCGAAAGGTCCGCAAAAGCCCGCCGTAAAGCCCGCTCGCGCGATCTCCTCCTCGCTAGCATCAATTAGCTCCAGCGCACCGCAGGCGTTTTGCGCCTTGGTCTCTTGCAGCTCGTCGCAGCCGCGGATAAAAAACGCTACTATCTCGCTGCGATCCTCGTATAGCGCTTTTTTGATCACCGCTTTGATGGTGTAGAATTTATCCACTTTGAAAAATTCCGCCACCGCGTCGATCGTTTTCATCGCGGGGGTTTTAAATTTCATCATGCCGTCGGTCTCGGGCGCGGCGGCGTTCGTGGTTTTGGGAGCACGGCGCGCAGCCTCGATATTTGCGGCGTAGTCGCAGCGCTTGCACACGACGATATCGTCCTCGCCGTTATCCGCTAGCACCATAAACTCCTTACTGCCGCTGCCGCCGATCGCGCCGCTATCCGCATCGACCGCACGAAAATTTAACCCCAGTCGCGTAAAAATCCGCGAGTACGCCTGCCTCATCACCTCAAACTCGCGCTTCATATCCGCAGCGTCTGCGTGGAAGCTATAAGCGTCCTTCATCGTAAACTCGCGTCCGCGCAGAAGCCCGAAGCGAGGGCGCGCCTCGTCGCGGAATTTCGTATTGATCTGATAGATATTTAGCGGCAGCTGCTTGTAGCTCGTGATCTTATCCGCTACCATCAAAACCGCCGCTTCCTCATTGGTAGGGCTTAGCACGAAGTCGTTATCCTTGCGATCTTTGAAGCGCAACAGCTCCTTGCCGTATTTGGCGTAGCGGCCGCTTTTTTTCCATGCATCCGCGGACGTCACGACGCTAAAAGAGACCTCCTGCGCGCCCGTAGCGTCCATCTCCTGCCTAATGACGGCGCAGATCCGCTCTAGTACTATCTTTCCTAGCGGCAAAAAATTATAAAGCCCGCTGCCTAGCTGCTCGATAAATCCCGCGCGGATCAAAAGCGCGTGGCTAGGTAGTACCGCGTCTCTGGGGGCCTCTTTTAGGCTCGGAGCGAAAAGCTTGCTAAATTTCATTCTGTCTGTCCTTTTTCTCGTTTTCTTGATTTAAAAATTTTTCGTAGTTTTCTTGCAGTTCAAAAATTTCGACCAGCGCATTTACCGTGCCGTCGGCATCGTCCGCTTCGCCAAGGTTTTTTAAATTTACCGTCGGAGCGTGCAGAAACGCTTTAAAAACCTGATGGATCAGTTTGCGCGCCTCCTCCGCATCGCTGTGCTTTAGATAGCCCTTTTTAAGCGCCTTGGCTAGCTCCAGCTCGGCTACTTGCTTCGCGCTTTGGCGCAAAGCCTTGATGATCGGCGTGGATGCCGCCGCCCTCAGCCATTTGAAAAACTCATTTGTGCATTTTGCTACGATCGAGTAAGCGATCTGCGCCTGCTCCTCGCGAAGCAGCAAATTTTTCTTTACGATCTCCTCCAGATCATCGACGCTGTAAACCTCGACGTCCTCGCTCTGGCTAAGCTCCACGTCGCGCGGCACGGCTATATCGAAAAAATATCGCTTAAAGCTTTTGGGTTCTAGCAAGCTATCGGTAATGATCGGCTCTTGCGAGCCCGTAGCGCTGAAAAATAGGCTATTTACGTTCAGATATTTTTTGAGATTATCAAGGCTATCGATTTTAATGCGGGATTGCGCCTGCGCGGCAGAATTCGCGCAGGCGGTGGAATTTTTATCGTCCTTGGGATTTTCGCCCGCGAAATTCGTGACATTTCCGGAATTTAAGCCGTCTGAGTTATTTCCTGCGCCGGGATTTTCATCCGCGCAATTTTTCGCATCCAAGGAATTCTCGCCAAGTAGCGAGGCGGCTAGCCTTCGCGCACCGGCTAAATTTCGGTTCAAGATCGTGATATTCGCGCCGTTTGCTAGCAGGTGTTTGCACGCTAGCTCGCTCATCTCTCCCGCGCCCACTACCACGGCGTCCGCGCCCTGCAAGGAGCCCAGTCTATCCTTTGCCATCGCCACGGCGACGCTTGAGACCGAGATCGGATTTTTTGAAATTTCGGTTTGGTTGCGGATGCGCGCCGCGCACTTTAGCGCTTCATCTATCGCTCTTGCGATCTGCGCGCCGGCGCGAGCGTTTTGCATCGCGAATTTATAGGCGTCTTTGAGCTGGCCTACGATCTGCGTTTCGCCCACTACGAGGCTATCAAGAGAGGCTGCGACGGCGAAAAGGTGGTGTATCGCGCCGTAATCTTCGTAAATATCAGCACGCTCGGCTAGCTCGTCGTAGCTTACGCCGCTTACGCGCGAAAGTACCAAAAGCACGAACTTTTGCGCTTCATCAAAGTCGCTTACGACGGTAAAAATTTCTACTCGGTTGCAGGTGCTAAGCACCAAACACTCCTCTATCGCGGAGTTTGAAGCTAAAAGGCGCAAAATTTCTTTCTTGCGCACGTCGTTTGAAAACGAAAGTTTCTCGCGCACCGTGATGTCCGTGTTTTTGTGGGTGAAGCTCACGCTCATATACGCCATCAAAACTCCCTATCTATCATATCTCGCACAATTTGCTCCAGCTTGTCGTTTTTAAATTCTGCCACGGCTTCAAGCGCCTTTTGCCCGTAGGCGCGAGCTTCGTTTATACAGCGCTCGATGATGCCGTGCTCGCTAAGCTTCGCTTTGATCCATGAAATTTCGCTCTCGCGCAGCTGCTTTTTAAAAAACGATTTTAGCTTTTGCCGCTGCGCATCATCTAAATTTTCGTATAAATAGATGTAGGGCAGAGTGGTTTTGCCCTCCGCAAAATCGCTCAGGCTCGGCTTACCCAGCGCTTCTGAGCTCTGCGTGACGTCTAAAATATCGTCGATGATCTGAAAGGCAAGCCCAAGGTTTTTGCCGTATTCGCCGAATTTTACGCTCGCGCTTGAAATTTCATCATGATCTTTCGCGGCTTTCGGATTCCTGTCCTCGTTTTTTGCGCAGCTTATATCTGAAATTTCGCCACGATTTTCTGCGCCGCCGAATTTCAGAAACGCCCCGCAGCGCGCGACTTCTTCGATCAAAGCGGAGGTTTTTAGATAGATCATCTGCAGATATTTGCTCGCATCGTCGTTAAAATCATTGCTTAAGCTCACGTCCATCAGCTCGCCCACGGCTAGTTTCGTGACAGCGCCCGAAAGCGCGGCGGCGATGCGGCTTTCAAATTTGCTAAGCTCAAAATACGCTTTGGAATAGAGTATGTCGCCCAGCATCACGGCGTTTTTGGAGCCGTAGGTGGCGTTTATCGAGGGCTTGCCGCGGCGCACCGAGCTTTCGTCGATGACGTCGTCGTGCAGCAGGCTTGCGGCTTGAATGAGCTCGATGATCGCGCACAGACGCAGCGATTTTTCATCCTTTTGCGCGATGTTTAGCAGCAGCTTGGAGCGCAGTTTTTTGCCGGGGCTTAGCCTGTCAAACATCTCGCTAGCAGGCTCATATCCGCAGTCTGCGATGAAGCTTTTCATAATTAAATCGATTTGATCTTGCATTATTCGTTATTGCTTAGGATATTTCCGCTCATCTGCAAAAATTTGTCGTTTAGCTCGTCTTGTAGATCCTGCTGTGCGATGAAGCTTTCGATCTCGCGCTCGCTAATGCCGCGCGCTTCGCAGAGCTGCTCACAGGCGATTAGGCGGATTAGAGCTTCTTCGATTTCGTTTTGCACTAAAGTAGGGCTTGCAGCGGATAAAATTTCAAAAAATTTCTCTCTTGGGCTGCCTTCAAAAATATCCATTTACCTTCCTTAAAATTTCGCGATTATAGCAAATGTAAAATTTAATTTAGGTTAGGACGCGGCAAACTATCGGGGTTTTTAAACAGAAGCGATTGCACAGATTTTGCGCTTGCGTGTGGTAAATTTTAAGCTTAAGCGCGGGATTTTGGGCTTTGAATCTCATAAATTTTAAAATTTTACTTGTTTGCGAGATAGGCAGAGCGAGCGGAATTTAAAAATTTAATCTTGGTCGCGTGGCAGATTAAACGCGAAGCTTTGCAGAAGGCGGAATTTTAAATTTACAGATAAGCAGCTTTATTTTTTTGCGGAAATTTTAAAATTCTTTGGCGCGAGTGAAATTTTAGATTTCTTGTGAGCGGACAGAATTTCGCTTTGTTTGAGCGATAAAATTCTTGAATTTCGCGCAGGTAGAGAGGATTTTAGCTTTGCTTGTGCGGTAAAATTTTGATTTCTGCACGGCGGATAAATTCTATTCTCACAAAATCTAATCGTGTGTATAACACAGATCAGGCTTTTTAAAATTTTAAAATTCCGCCGCTTTGCGAGAATTTGAAATTTCATGGACGCGGTAGAATGCTAAAATCGCGTTTGGCATTAAATTTTAAGCCTGATTTTTGAGGTAAATTTTAAATTAATCCGCGAGAGGGCGTCTTTAAATTTTAAAATCCCGCCCCTTTTTACAGATAGAATTTCATTTTTCACGCAGATGAAATCGCGCACTATAAAAGCTACTTTTAAAATTTTAAATTCCACTCGCGCAGATGAAATCCCGGTTTCTCGTGCTAGTGGAATTTTCTGCGCAAGGATTATTTTTAAATTTTAATTTCGCTTACGTTGTGCGCGAGGATGGAATTTGCTCTGTTTTAAGAGCCTAAGCGTGATTTTACCCTGCTACAATACTACTTTTAATTTAGCTATGCCTCAAAAGCCAGGCTGCTTTAAATTCCGCCGATGATTTCGCGCGCTTGCGCGATGCTTAGGGCATTACGGCTTAGTTCGCTAGGCTCGCCAAACCCCCAGCATACCTGCAAATACTCAAGTTTTGCGCCTCTTAGATCTGCCAAATTTGCTTGAAAGTATCGCGCCGCCGCAGCTTGTGCCTCCTTTGTCGCTTCTGCTTTTGTGGCAATTCTGGCGCCTTTAAAACTTAGCGTTGCCGCCCCGTCAGCACCTGTGTCGTTAGGGCGAAATTTTTCATCCGCATTAAGATTCTCGCCGCAAGAGTTTAAGCCCTCGCTAGCGCTAAAATTCTTTTTATTAGTGCCACGGCTAGCATTTAAGCTCTCGCCGTCATTGCCGCCTTGAAATTCTAAATTTTGTAAGAATTCCGCGCCACGGATCGCGGCCAACTCATCCTTTTTGCTATCGCCTAAAAAAATCGCGTTTTTGTGCGGCGAGCGCGATATTACGTGTAGCAGCATCGCAGGGTTGGGCTTTGATGGCATCTGCTCGTTCGCGCCTACGACCAGATCAAATAGCCTGCGCACGCCCGTTTTTTCTAAGATCGCGCTTAGGGTATAGGAAGGCGCATTGGAGGCGACTGCGAGAAAAAATCCTGCTTTTTTGCACGAGTGCAAAAGATCTTCGATACCCTCGTAAAGCACGGCAAAATCGCGGTAATTACTTACGAATTCCTTCTCGAAAAAAGCAAGCTCTTCGGTGCTCGCTTCGGTTTTGCCGTAAAATTCCAAAAAGGCGTTTTTGCTTGGATCGTTGATGGTGTGGACGATGAAATTCTTTTGTAGCGGCGCTAGTCCGTAGAGCTCGCGGCGAGTGTTATTGACGCTGATTTCGATCGCGCGCGAAGAGTCAAGCAGCGTGCCATCCATATCAAAAATCACGGTTTTCATCTAATAATCCTTTAAAAAATCGATTTTGTGCTTGTCTTTTTTGTAACTCTTATTGTTTTTGAGCTTTTGCAAAGCGTTTGCTTCATGCTGTAGCGCCGATCTAAACGCAGCATCGCCGATCTGTCCTGCCTCGCTAGCATCAAGGACGTTTTTAGCAAAGCTCTCAAGCGCCTTGGTGTAGGGGCTATCGAGATTTGTAGCGGCCGCTTTAGATAAAATTTCGTAGTTTTTAGCTATTCGCTTCGCAAAAAGCTCTGCATCGAAATCCTCGCGCTTTAGCAGTGCTACGGCGGATTTTACGAAGCGTTCTAATGCGCGGATATATTTAACGCGCTCATCTTTTTCTTTGATTTGCATGATTTTTCCTTAATTAAAGCGCGCATTATAGCAAAATTCGAAATTTTGGCAAAATTACGCATATTGTAAAACTATATTTTAATAATATTTTTTCTATAAATCCCGTATTATAGGTATTTTAAAATCATATAAAAATACTTGACTTTATTTTAAAATTTAGCTATTATTCGTCAAATTTTTTACAAAGGACGAAAATGCAAAAAGAAACCCTCGCAACTCATTTTGGTTACGACTCCGTCGCCGGCTACGGCACGATGGCTGTTCCCATTTATCAAAGCACCGCGTTTAACTTCGGTTCTAGCAAAAAGGCTGCTGATCGCTTCGCACTGCGTGATCTAGGGCCGATTTATGGGCGTTTGACAAATCCTACTACTGATGTTTTTGAGGCGCGACTTGCGGCGCTGGAAAATGGCAAAGCCGCAATCGCGGTCTCTAGTGGGCAGGCGGCAATATTTTTTGCGGTGGCAAATTTAGCCGCAGCGGGTGAAAATATCATCATCGCGGAGAAAATTTACGGTGGCGCAACTACGCTTTTGGCGCATACGATCAAACGTTTCGGCATCGAGGCTAGGGTTTTTGATTCCGAAACGGCAGATAATTTGGAAGGTTTAATCGACGATAAGACTAGAGCGATCTTTTTTGAGACGCTTTCAAATCCTCAAATTTCGGTTGCAAATACCGCTAAAATCGCTACAATCGCAAATAAGCACGGCGTAGTAACGATTGCGGATAACACGATCCCAAGCCCTGCGCTTTACAATCCGCTTGATGACGGCGCCGATGTCGTAATCCACAGCGCTAGCAAATACATAAGCGGACAAGGTCTTAGCATCGCAGGTGCGATCGTTTCGGGCAAGGAGTTAAATTCCAAACTCAAAGGCAATCCGCGTTACGCACATTTCAACGAGCCCGATGAGAGCTACCACGGCTTAGTTTATGCAGATTTAGTAGATAATTTCGACATTTATATGCTTAGGATTCGCTTGTCCCTGCTTCGCGATATTGGTGCGACGCTATCGCCGTTTAACGCGTTTCAGCTCATCCAGGGGCTTGAAACACTGCCGCTTCGCATGCAAAAACACTCGCAAAACGCGCTAAAGATAGCAGAATTTTTGCAAAATCATCCGAAGGTAAAGCAGGTCAATTATCCGGGGCTTGCAAGCTCGCCATTTAATACCGCGATTAAAGCGAAATTTAAAAACGGCTATGCAAGCAGTCTGATGAGCTTCATCGTAGATAGCGAAGAAACAGCGCTAAAGGCGGTTAGTAAGGTTAAAATTTTCTCCGTCGTAGCAAATATCGGCGATACGAAGTCGATCATCACTCATCCTGCGAGCACGACGCATTCGCAGCTAAACGAGGAGCAGCTAAACCGCGCTGGCGTGCCTGCGAGCTTAATCCGCCTAAGCGTGGGTATAGAGGACGCGAACGATTTGATTTCTGATCTTAGCGAGGCACTGAAATAATGGCACTTTTAAGCACAAAGGGCGTTTATGGGCTGGCTGCGATTTTGCAGATCGCCAAAGCTAGCGAAGTAGCGCCGATAAGTATAAAAGAGATCGCCGAGCGTACGGGAGTTTCTAAGAATTATTTGGAGCAAATTCTAAATACCCTTAGAAACGAGAAGCTAGTGTGTAGCATCAAAGGTAAAAACGGCGGTTATCACCTAGCCAGAGATGCTAGTGAGATAACTTTTGGTGAAATTTTTACCGTTCTTGAAAAGGATCTGCGGATGACTAGCATTCAGATGAGTGATCCCGGACTGCGGGCGTTTTTTGAGAAATTTGACGTCAAGCTGGCAGAGATATTTAACGAGCCTCTAAGCAGCTACGAGGAGATGATGGCGCGAAGCGTCCAGTATTTAAATTTCAGCATTTAAAGGAAAAATATGAAAATAGCAAACGATGTTACGGAGCTCATCGGCAATACTCCGTTAGTCAGAATCAATACGTTTGGCAAAAATGCCCTCATCCTAGCCAAGGCGGAATTTTTAAATCCGAGCCACTCGGTCAAAGATCGCATCGCGTGGCAGATCGTAAAAGACGCGCTAAGCTCGGGCAAAATCGATAAAAATAGCGTTTTGATAGAGCCTACCAGCGGAAACACGGGCGTGGGGCTTGCGATGATCGCGGCGAAGCTCGGTATGAAGCTCATCCTAACGATGCCAAGCTCGATGAGTATCGAGCGCCAAAAGCTCATAGCCGCATTCGGCGCTAAAATCGAGCTGACCGACCCGAAATTTGGAATGAAAGGCGCGGTAGATAGGGCAAATGAGCTGGCTGCGAGCACTCCAAATAGCTTCATTCCGAGCCAGTTTGATAATCCGAGCAATCCAAAGGCGCATTTTCAAAGCACTGGACCTGAAATTTGGGAGCAAAGCGGCGGTAAGGTAGATATTTTAGTCGCGGGATTTGGTACCGGCGGCACGCTCAGCGGCACGGCGAAATTTTTAAAATCTAAAAATCCAAACCTAAAAGCCTACGGCGTGGAGCCTGCTAGCTCGCCGCTTCTTACGTGCGGCAGTGCGGGCGGGCATAAGATTCAGGGTATCGGCGCAAATTTTATCCCTGATAATCTTGATAGAAGCGTCATCGACGGCTTTTTGAGCGTTGAGAACGACGATGCGTTTGCGGCAGCTAGACAGCTGGCACAAAAAGAGGGCTTGCTCGTGGGCATCTCAAGCGGTGCGAACGTTTATGCTGCCGCGAAGATCGCTGCCAAGCCCGAGAACAAGGGCAAAGTGATCGTTACGATCCTCTGCGATACCGGCGAGAGGTATCTTTCTACCGAGCTTTTCAAATAGTCGGCGGTTCTGCGTGGGTGCGGCGTTAGCGCGGTAATTTTACGCATTTTACGCGGGCGCGCAGCTTCTCGAGATTAAATTTTACGCTGGCGCCGGAATTGGCGCGATGAGTTTTGCGCGATCGCGCGGGTTATTGCGACGATTGCCCGACTATATTTTACATTTTTCGCGTTACGTAGGCGCGAGAATTAATACATTTCTGCGGGGGCGAGGCGATAGTTGCGATGGTTGCGCGATGATTTTATGCAAGCATCGCGATTTTTAGCTTTGCTGATTTTGCGTTTATTGATTTGCTAATTTAGCGGCCATCGCCCGTCGCGAGATAAAATTTAGCCCCAAAATAGGGCTAGATTTTAAAATTTCATCTTGCACGCCAAGCTAATTGCGGGCGCGCTATGTATGACGGCGCGACCGCGCAACGCAGGGCATTAAATTTAAAGCCGCCTAGTCCGCCAAATCTGCGCGATCTGTACTCAGCAAAATTTTATATCGCTAACTCACGCGCGCGGCATAAAATTTTTAAAATCCTGTCTAAAATTTTAAAGCTCCTGCGCGCCGCAAATTTCAAGCCCGCGCCGTGTATAAATTTCAAAACCTCGCCGTATGTAAAACCCAAACCGCTCTTTAAATTTAGCCGAATTTCAAAATTTAATCATAAAAACGCTATCATCGGGGCAAAATTTTTAAGGTTGCAAAATGAGTTTGAGCTTGAAATTTCGCCCCAAAAACTTAGAGCAGATCGTGGGGCAGGGCAAGATCGTAGCGGTTTTTAAAAAATTCGTCGCTGCAGGCAGTATCCCGCACAGTATATTTTTCGGCG
Source organism: uncultured Campylobacter sp. (assembly GCF_938045405.1). Classification (GTDB taxonomy): domain Bacteria; phylum Campylobacterota; class Campylobacteria; order Campylobacterales; family Campylobacteraceae; genus Campylobacter_B. Next base: position 13,269 of record NZ_CALIMW010000123.1, read on the forward strand.
CCGCAGGCAGCGGCAAAACGACGATGGCGCGCGTGATCGCAAGCGAGCTGAACTACGATTTTTACGAGCTTGACGCCACGAGCCTGAAAGTCGAGGATATCCGTAAAATTCTATCCTCGCACGCCGGCTCGCTCATCAAGCCGCTCATTTTCATCGACGAGATCCACCGCCTCAGCAAGACGCAGCAGGAGGTGCTGCTAATCCCGATGGAGAACTACGCTGCGATCATCATCGGCGCGACGACGGAAAATCCGCAGTTCGTGCTAAGCAGCGGCATCCGCTCGCGCTCGATGATCTTTGAGTTTGAGCCGCTTAGCTATGAGGATTTGGAGGCGCTTTTGGCGCGGGTACAGGGCGAGATCGGCTTTGAGATGGACGAGGAGGCGCGAAAATACCTGCTAAACTCCAGCAGCGGCGATGCAAGGAGTATGTTGAACCTGCTCGAATTTGCGCTTTTGGCAGACAGCGCCATTACGCTGGATACGCTTCGTACGCTGCGTGCAAATGCCGTGGCTGTGGGCGTTAGCAGCGACGATGTGCATTACGAGCTAGCAAGCGCGATGATAAAAAGCCTGCGCGGAAGCGACGCCGATGCCGCGCTGTATTATGTCGCGAGGCTGATAGATGCGGGCGAGAGCGCGGATTTTATCGCGCGCAGGATGGTGATCCTAGCTAGCGAGGACATCGGCAATGCCAATCCAAACGCCCTAAATATCGCTACTAGCACGCTAACTGCCGTCAGCAAGATCGGCTACCCCGAGGCTCGCATTATCTTGGGGCAATGCGCGATCTATCTGGCGCACAGCCCCAAATCAAACGCCGCGTATTTGGGCATCAACGCCGCTTTGAAGTTCGTCCGCTCCGCCGCTCCGCTGCCTACGCCGCGCTATCTCATCAACTCCGATAAGCAGATCGCAGACTACAAATACCCTCACGACTTCGGCGGCTGGGTCGAGCAGGCCTATATGAGCGAGGCTGCGAAATTTTACGAAAGCAAGGGGATCGGCTTTGAAAAGACGCTGGATGAGTGGCTGGCGCGATTGCGCAAAGAAAAGATCGATATCAAGGAACGAGAATGAACTTCAGCAGCGTCCTAAAACTAATGAAGCAGCGCTACGGTGCGGATGGCGAGTATCTGTGGGATGGATATCCGAATTTTGCGGTTTTCCGTCACGCAGGAGCGAAGCGCAAGTGGTTTGCGCTTTTGATGCGCGGGCTTGTTAATGAAAAGCTTGGTCGCGCACTTCCTGGCTCAAGCGACGTGATAAATTTAAAAGTTTCGCCCGATTTGGCGGCAATTTTGCGTGACGAAAAAGGAATTTTTGCAGCCTATCATATGAATAAAAAGCACTGGATCAGCGTCTGCCTTGATGCGGTGCCACGCGAGCAGATCGAGGATCTAATCGAGCATAGCAGGGAGCTTACGAGGTAGAATTTGCGCCTGGGCTCGGTTTAAATTTGCGTGCGAAAGAGGCTAAATTTGAACCGGGAGCGTAGATTTTAGCGGCTCGCGAGGCTTAAATTTAAAAATATTCACAAGAAGCGCAGATGAATGAGCAAAATTTGAAGTA